>CAXRIX010000053.1:0-5692 GCA_964230555.1 Bdellovibrionales bacterium | reverse complement strand
ACATATCAACTTCATTGAAGGTGGTGAGGATGGCCGCCGTTTGTTGGGCATTGACCAAACGCTCGGCAATTTTGCGACGAATTGTGGTCATCTTCACTCGTTCTGTAGATCCCGGCTGTGAATCCCGAGTCGGAGCCTTTTTCGCCGGTGAAGGGCTACTCTTTTCAGTGCTCCCACTGGCGGCGGCATTCATCACATCTTCTTTGGTCAAGCGGCCACCGCGACCGGTGCCCTCGATCGTTGAAGGATCAACACCCTTTTCATTAACGGCCTTACGTACGGCTGGACTTAAATGATCTTTATCAGGAGCAGCACTCATTGGCTGCTGGGACGAACTTGCCGCACCGTTGCCTTGGTTAGCAGGCGCCTCGGACTTTGACTCTTTCGACCCACTGTCTTGCTTGTTCGATTCGCTAGCTCCGGCCGGCGCTTCTGCAGAGGTGTCAATTGTGGCAATCACGGCTCCAATTTCAACCGTGTCTCCCTCGCTGGCTTTGTGAGATAGCGTTCCCGCATCCTCAGCCACCACTTCAACACTGGCTTTGTCCGTTTCTAAGGTGAGCAATACTTCGTCGCGCTCAACATAGTCGCCGTCTTGTTTTAACCATTCGCCGATTTCGGCTTCTGTTATTGATTCTCCAACCTCGGGGACTTTGATATCCATGGTCTTCCTATCCTTTCTTTAGTGTGAAAACGGCGTCCACAATGGATTGCTGTTCGTGTTTGTGTCGTTTCGCCGAACCGGTCGCCGGACTGGCTCGAAAGTTTCTTCCTATATAGGTCAATGTGAGATCCTCTAATCCCGCTTTGTTCATAGTGTCACGCATCGGATGCGAAATGTAATGCCAGGATCCCATGTTCTGAGGCTCTTCTTGTGCCCAGATCACGTCTTTCACATTTTTTGCTTTTTCCAAAAGCGGTTGTAACAAATGTTTGGGATAGGGGTAAAGCTGCTCGACTCGAATAAGGGCCACTTTTTGTTGCTCTTTTTTACTTAACTCTTCTCGATGAGCTTCCAGATCGTAATAAAGTTTACCACTGACAAAAGCCAAACGCTCGGCTTTGCTGATATCAACGACCGGATCTTCAATAATTTCTTTAAATGAACCTTCTGCCAAATCCTTCATCTCACAAACAACCTTTGGATGTCGAAGTAAAGACTTTGGCGACATGATCACCAAGGGCACGCGGAAAGGTCGCATCATCTGACGACGAAAGGCGTGAAACAACTGATCGGGGGTTGTTAGGTTACAAACCTGCATATTCTTCTGAGCACATAGCTGTAAAAAACGCTCCAAACGCGCACTCGAGTGCTCAGGCCCTTGCCCTTCGTATCCATGGGGCAGCAACAGAACCATTCCGTTCATTCGCTTCCACTTAATCTCCCCACTGGCTAGGAATTGATCAATGATAATTTGGGCGCCATTGGCAAAATCGCCAAACTGAGCCTCCCAGATTGTTAAGAACGTCGGGTCACTGCTTGAGTTTCCATACTCAAAGCCCAAGACCGCCATTTCGCTGAGTGGTGAGTTGTAAACACAAAATTCTTTATCCTCACGCAACTCGCCGAGGGGATTGTAGCGCTCGGCTGTGTTGGTGTCGAAAAAACAAGAGTGGCGATGGGTAAAGGTTCCACGAATGCAGTCCTGACCAGAAAGGCGCACCGAGTGATCTTCCAGAATCAAACTGCCGTAAGACAATAGCTCCGCCATTCCCCAATCGACAGGTGTTTTGCCTTCAACCATTTGTTTGCGTTGTTCAATCAGTTTTTGCAATTTTTTGTGGACATTGAACCCATCGGGAACAGTGGTGAGCTTTTTACCAACCTCTTTCAAGGTTTTCATTGAGGTGGTGGTGTCCCAAGACTTTTTAAAATCATCTTGTTGGCTGCGTCGCAGGCCTTCCCAATTTCCGCCCAGAGTTTGAATCTCGGGCTCTGGCGCTTTTTCACGGACGTCATCTAAGATCTTCTGCAAGTTATCCAGCTTTTCTTGAAAAAAATCTTTGATGTAAGATTCATCAATCACTTTGTCTTGAACCAGTTTTTGGCCATACAGATCTTTAATGGTTTTGTGTTTCTTAATAGTCTGATACATCACGGGCTGAGTGAACGCCGGCTCATCACCTTCATTATGACCAAAACGACGGTAGCAAGTTAAGTTGATCAAAACGTCGGTTCCAAACTTTTGCCGAAAGCGAACCGCAATATCCATAGCTTTAACGCAAGCCTCGGGATCATCCCCATTCACATGAATCACTGGCACTTGTTGTCCCTTGGCCACATCCGAGGCGTAGGGTGAGGAGCGAGTCTGCTCGGGGTCGGCGGTAAAGCCGACCTGATTGTCGATGATGATATGAATACTACCACCAACGGTGTACCCCTTGAGTCCGGCCAACTGCAACGTTTCTGCCACCACACCTTGGCCGGCAAAGGCGGCATCGCCATGGATTTGCACAGGAACGACTTTTTTACGTTCGCTGGTGTCCTTGCGTTTGCGCTGTTTGGCGCGAGCCATTCCACAGACAACCGGATTAACGGCCTCAAGATGGGAGGGATTGAAAGCCAAAGAGATGTGGCACGATCCATTTTCAGTTTCTTTATCAACGCTATGACCCAAATGGTATTTTACATCGCCGTCGAAATTCTCGTCAGCAAACGAGTTGCCATCGAAAGCCGAGAGGGTTTCCTCGGCCCCACTGTCCATAAAATTCACTAACACGTTCAAACGTCCTCGGTGGGCCATTCCGATCACAACCTCTTCCACTCCCAGGCCGGTACCCTTTTGCACAAGGTACTCCAATTGCGGAATTAAGGAGTCGGCACCTTCGATCGAAAACCTTTTGGCGCCCACGAAACGCGTGTGCAGAAACTTTTCTAAACTTTCGGTCCGACACAATTGCTCGAAGACCGCTTTTTTCTGATCTTTACTCAATTGAAAGTCGGAGTTCTCGATGTCGTTGTAAAACCACTCACGCACACCTTTTACGGCATCACTGACCTGAATCGACAGAGTTCCGCAATAACAACGCTTAAGGTGGTTGATGATATCGCGCAGGCTGGCATCTTTCATGCCGACCAATGCGCCCACCGCAAACGACTGATCCAAATCGGATTCTTGCAGATTGAACTGATTGAGCGACAAGTCCGTCGACGAGCTTTTCATGCTCAGCGGATCGATATTGGCCTCAAAGTGCCCGTAGTCCCGATAGGCTTGGATCAAGTGATAGACATCCAATTCTTTGTCGGAGAGCTGCCCGCCTAAGTCTTGATTGAAGTCGACACCAGCAAAAAAGGCCTGCCAGGTTTCATCCAACTCATCGGGATTGGTTTGATAGATTTGATACAGGCTTTCCACGTACTCGAGATTGGCTCTCTGAATGGCGGTGAATTTCACAAAAGACCTCGCTGCGATTGAATTTATGCACTACCTAATACCTCAATTCTAGCAGAAGGGAAAGGGTTGCTGCCAGGCGGACTCGACTCATCCCGGCCCTTTTGATGTTGTATTTTTAAGCGTCAGCGAGGAATTCCGAATTTGTCGCTGTGGGCAGGCCAGATGAGCTTGCCGAGAGCAAGATTTTCGAGGAGACTGAGCACAGACTTAAGAAGGGGCAACCTATGACTGACAGCACCTGGGTCCATGACCTCGACCCTTTTCTCATTCAATTTTCCGGCAACCTCGGCATTCGCTGGTACGGATTGGCCTATGTCACCGGTTTCATCTGTGCGTTTCTGTTTATGAAATGGTTTTCTGAGAAAAAAATCTCTCCACTCACCGTCGACCAGGCGTCTGATTTTCTGACCACCCTCATCCTCGGTGTTCTGATTGGTGGGCGCTTGGGTTATGCCTTATTTTATAGCCCTCAACTGCTCACCGACTTCCGATCCGAAATTCCTTTCTGGGGCGTCCTTGCGGTTTGGGAGGGAGGCATGGCGAGTCATGGTGGCTTTATTGGCGTGTTGGTGGCCTGTTTGTACTTCGCCTGGCGCCATAAGCTGGAATTCCCGCATTTGGGCGATCTAACAGTGGTCGGCGCGATGATTGGGATTGGCCTCGGCCGCATTGCCAATTTTATCAATGGTGAGCTTATGGGAAAGGTGTGCTCACCGGACTTCCCTTTGGCCGTCAAATTTCCCCAAGATATTTATCGATGGATTGGATACAGCCCCGAAAAATTAGAAAAATTAGCTAAACCAGCTGAACATTTGGGAGTCAGCCGGGCTGACTTCAATACCTGGGTCGACAATGTGGGAATTTATAAATCAAAATTCTACGGCCTCACGGACCAGATCATTGCAAAAATCCAAAATGGCGACGACGCTATGGTCGAATTGGTGCGCCCGATTTTGGAACCTCGTCACCCCTCGCAACTTTACGCCTCTTTCACGGAGGCGTGGATTCCGTTGGCGATCCTTATGTTCCTTTGGCGCAAACCGCGAAAACCGGGTGTGATTGCCTCGGGTTTCCTGGTCATTTATTCCATCGGTCGTATTTTCAATGAGAATTTCCGACTCCCCGACGCCCATATCGCTGACCTCTCCCAGCAACCCCTCGGCATCAGTCGTGGGCAATTTATTAGTCTGTGGATGTTCTTAGTCGGAGTCGGATTGCTGATCTGGACATTGAGACGCAAATCAAAGCCATTGGGTGGTTGGGCACAGAGTAAAAAGTAAAATTATGGCGCCTTTGATTTGAGCGGCTCTATTATTGTGCTAACTGAAATTCAACCCCATAACAGCCCGTGGAGGAGTGATGGTCCCGTTTCTCAATTTTTTCGTATCGTTTGCGCTGGCGTCACCGCCAATTTTGCTGGTCAAACCCGGCGAAAGCACCCGCCTGGATTCGGACCAATGGCAAAGTTACCGTAGCCAAGAAATCACGATTCAGTGTCAGCAGGAGCTAAAGTGCAAAATCTCTTTTGAATATGTCGGAAAAAAATATGCGCTAACCATGCCCAACGGCAACAATTACGCTTTTTATAAAGATCGAAACAAAGCTCTGGCAGCGGCGGGTCTTTTAGTGAGTTCGAAAGTCTGCGATCGCATTGAATTGGATATGGATAATAACGAAGTCATCCAATAGTTTTATAAAATCAATCCAACAAACATAAGATATTTCCAGAATCCGGCGAAAAGTGCTGATAACTTCACAATATTTTGAAATGTAGCCCACCTTTTCTTCGGCCATTTTAGTAAGATAGAGCCTTAACTTCAAACGGAGAGGCATATTCTTATGGCAACATCGTACTCAACCCCAAACCTGGGAGACTTTCATTCTCCTTCAAAGCAGTGGCTGGTTCCCATAGCGCGCGCCGGATATTTGGCCCGAGCGGTGATCTATATGACAATGGGAGGCCTGGCGGGAATGTCTCTCTACTTTAGCGCTTCTGGAAAAATGACAGACTCAAAAGGGTCACTTAAAACAATTCTCGACAATCCTTATGGTTTTTATCTCATTATCGTCTTAGCTATCGGTTTGGTTTGCTATTCGACCTGGCGTTTTTTTCAATCTTACTTTGATGCCGACGATCACGGAACCGACTCTAAGGGGCTGGCTGTTCGTGCTGGTTTAATGGTAAGCTGTATCACGCATTTAAGCTTGGCCTACTACTGCTACAACCTCCTTGCTGGAAGTTCGCAATCTGGGGGTGGCAAACAGGGTTTGGTGGCTAAAATCATGGATCTTCCGCT
>CAXRIX010000052.1:0-6055 GCA_964230555.1 Bdellovibrionales bacterium | reverse complement strand
CAGACGATCGTCTTTGTTAATCTAAATATATTTTATCAGGACTCAAAGTTTTGGTTTTTCGTTCCGATTGAGAGGTTCATTCATAACAACACCTTAAGAAAGGACAAAGTAATGAAAAAGAAAGTTTATAAGTATGGTCCTCACACATGCAAAGCCTACCTTAAAGCCGCTGGTAAAGGTTGGGAAGTTGGTTTTCATTTCGGTAAACACCCTGTTTTTGTAGGAAACTTCATTCACAAAACCGAAGCCAATAAATGGTGGACCCTTATGAATAAAGAAATTAAGTCTTTCACAAAAAGATTTGGATTGACCGCGAAAGCACCTGTCACTTTTTATAGAAAGTTTTTGTCCAACCATCTTTACAAGACTTATTACAGCTGGCTCGACAAGCAATTCAACAAATACGAGCGTGACTACAACAAAGCTGTCGTTTCTGGCCGCAAGCAGTACACCAAATTGAAAAAGAACAAGAACTGGAAAAAGGACGACTCTTTTCCTCTTCGTAACGTTGCATAAGTAGCAATCGACTTATTTAAAAATAAAAACCCAGGCTGGACCTGGGTTTTTTTATGCCTTCTCCCCTTACGCACAGAGCGACTCGTTGTCCCGACTCTGATTTTCTGCAATACTCTCGCCATTCAATAAACTGTTCGGACTGATCCACAAGCTTGAGGGCTGGGCGAAACCGAATCTGACAGAGGGAGTCGACATGAAAGTAAAAGCAGCAGTGGCTTGGGGACCCGGTGAAAAACTTAAAATCGAAGAGGTGGATTTAGAACCACCAAAAAAAGGGGAAGTTCTGGTTAAAATGGTGGCCACTGGGGTCTGCCATACTGACGCCTACACCCTCTCTGGCTCCGATCCAGAGGGCCTGTTTCCAGTTATTTTAGGCCACGAAGGTGGCGGTATAGTCGAGGAGGTTGGCGAAGGTGTTACAACCTTAAAGCCAGGAGACCACGTTATTCCGCTCTACACCCCCGAGTGCGGAGAATGCAAGTTTTGTAAATCCGGCAAAACCAATCTTTGCCAAAAAATTCGTAGCACCCAAGGCAAAGGGTTGATGCCCGATGGAACCTCGCGATTTTCAAAAGATGGAAAAATGATTCATCACTACATGGGATGCTCGACGTTTGCTGAAAAAACAGTGCTTCCTGAAATCTCTTTAGCGAAGGTTAACTCCGAGGCCCCCCTTGATAAAGTTTGTCTTCTTGGCTGCGGAGTCACCACAGGTATCGGTGCGGTTTTGAATACAGCCAAGGTCGAAGAGGGAGCGACAGTTGCAGTATTTGGAATTGGCGGTATTGGCTTATCTGTCATTCAGGGAGCCGTTATGGCGAAAGCCAAAACAATCATCGCCGTGGATATCAACGACAATAAAAAAGAGCTAGCCATGAATATGGGAGCCACAGATTTTATCAACCCTAAATCATTAGGTGATGAATCCATCGTCGACCATATCGTCAAACGCACCGAAGGTGGCGTTGACTATTCTTTTGAGTGCGTGGGTAATGTCACGTTAATGAGGCAGGCTCTGGAATGTTGCCACAAAGGATGGGGTGAGTCTGTGGTTATCGGTGTTGCCGGAGCGGGAGAAGAGATCTCCACCCGCCCCTTTCAATTGGTCACCGGCCGAGTTTGGCGCGGCTCGGCCTTTGGTGGAGTGAAAGGACGAAGCGAATTGCCTCAATACGTCGATCGCTACATGTCTGGTGAAATCAAGATAGACGAGCTGGTGACATTTGAAATGCCGCTCGCTGAAATCAATCAAGCTTTCGATTACATGCACGACGGCAAAGCCATTCGCTCCGTCATCAAGTTTTAGGAGAAAACCATGAAACAATTGAAGTCGCACAAGTCTTTCAACGGAAAGACTGAGTTTTACGAGCATGACTCGAAGCAAACTGGCACCCCAATGAAGTTTTCGGTTTACCTTCCCGACACTACGGTTAAGGGTGGATTGATTTGGTTGTCAGGACTCACTTGTAATGAAGAAAACTTTATCACCAAAGCAGGGGCGCAGAAATACTTGAGCGACCGAGGCCTTGCCATTATTTGCCCCGACACCTCTCCCCGGGGCCTTGATTTACCACAAGAGCATGATGATTACGATTTTGGTTCCGGTGCTGGGTTTTATATCGACGCGCAAACCGAAGGATATTCAAAGCACTATAAAATGGAGTCCTATATTGCCGACGAGATTTTAAACCTGTTCAATAATGAGTTTAACAAGTCCGGAAAGACGGCCTTGTTTGGACACTCGATGGGTGGCCACGGTGCTTTAACACTGGGTCTAAAATACCCGGAGCGCTTCACTTCGATTTCTGCTTTCTCACCGATCACCAACCCGGTGAACTGCCAATGGGGTCAAAAGGCCTTTGCAGGCTATCTTGGTGACGATAAGGACGAGTGGCAAAAACACGACGCCACCTGCTTGATTGAATCCGGAAAGTCTCACCCTCGCCCCTTTTTGATCGAACAAGGTTTAGACGATAATTTTTATCCCGACCAGCTTCTGACCGAAAACTTTGAGAAAGCTTGCGGTAGCTCGCAGCAAGAAGTGATCATCAACAAACGCTCAGGTTTTGATCACTCTTACTACTTTATCTCCACTTTCGTCGAAGATCATATTCGGTTTCATGATGAGTTCCTCAACTCTTAGAATTCGATGACCATCGGATCACCAGGTGATCACCATTTTTTCTTTAATTTTGATCAGGCCATGGCGGTAATTCGCCTTGGCTGTGTCGTAAGGGCAGTCCATTTCATATGCGACTTCTTTAAAGCTTAAGTCTTCAAAGACGCGCAAGGTGACGGCCTGTTGTTGTTTTTCTGGCAGGGCTTCAATAATTTTTTGAGTCTGCTCCAACAACTGTTTTTCAATGAGCGTGCCCTCACATTCATCATCAACTTTCAGCGGGACTTTCTCAATATCCACCGTGGGCTTGGAACTGCGTAAAGAGTTTTTGGCCGTATTGATAACAATCCGGTAAATCCAGCTTTTAAATGCCGAGCGAAACTGAAAACTAGCAAGCTTTTCAAAAGCTTTTAAAAAGCTTTCTTGCACAATATCTTCGGCCAACTGAGCATCGCGAACATATCGCATACTCAAACTATGTAATGGTTTCTGATAACGCATCACTAGAATAGAAAATGCGTCTTGGTAACCGTCGACTGTTTTTTGAACCAACTCGAAATCTGACAATGCTTCCAACGTCTCCCCCCAGATATATTGGATTAGTTGGCTGTCGTAACAACGTGAATTCTAGATGTCCTTCCTGATGCCCCTCTCCAGCCCTTCCTGGACTGGTTCATTGGTTTTAAGGCGCTGCGCCGCGAAAGTCGACTTATGATTTTTTATAGTCTGTATAAGGGAAGAAAAGGATTCTTAAAAAAACTAAGTAGTTTCATGCACTTAAATCATAATTTAAGTTAATGACTGTTCATTATTTTTATTGATTAGCTAGGAATTAAAGATTTCTAGGGCCGAGTTGAAAGCAACTGAACAAGAGCTCAGCCGCTTGATCAGTCGGACTTGAGGACGGTCACTCGGTTGCGACCCGAGTTCTTGGAAGCATACAAAGCCGAATCAGCTTTTGCAAAAAGCTCATCAAATGAAGCCATCTTCTCTTCTTGTGAAGAAATACCAATTGAAACAGTAATCGGTAGGTTTTGTCCTTCAAATACATAGCCATGTTTTTCGATAGTTGCGCGAATCCGCTCGCCAATCTCTTCGGCCTGTTGCAGATTTGAACCAAACAAAAGAATAACAAATTCTTCGCCACCGAAACGAGCAAAGTAGTCATCGTTACGAATTAATTTTGATTGGATGATCTGGGCCGTTTCGGTCAACACATAATCTCCGGCTTGATGACTGAAGTTATCGTTCACTCTTTTGAAATGATCGAGATCAAAAATTAACAAACTGAGAGGAACCTCAAGCAATTTAGCTCTTTTAAAGAATTCAGGTCCCTTCAGCAGGAGAGCGCCTTTATTCCAAATTTTAGTTAACGAGTCTTTTTCACTTTTCAATTGTAAATTTTGATGAGCCGCAGCCTCGATACTTCCCTCTTCAAGAAACTTAAACAATACGTTGCCAATCTTAACTTGGTCATTATTCTTAAGCTTTTTGGGAACAAAGGGTGGAATGGCTGAGCCATTGATGACTGTTTTATTGGTGGAATCTAAATCAATAATCGCCACTTCACCGAAAGAAATTGTCAGTTTGGCATGAGATTTTGAAACACTTCGGTCATCGATAAAAATTGAAGAAGTCATGGAACGACCAATAATAATATCCGAGTTGTCGATGGTCCATTGACGACTGACATAGCCCGCCGGCCCCATTAGCAACACAAGGCTTGGTGGGACTTTTTCAGCGTCTTGCATCCTCTTAGAGAATGTACCACCTTGCACAATCGAAGTTTTTTCTTCGGTGTTGGTTTCAAAATCGTCAAAGAACTCTTCAAGTTTCTTATTGTCACCCATAGACTTAATTTTAAAGAGTTTTCAACCTTAACTCAATCGACCTGACTCAAAACACGACGGGTGATAACTTTTCCGGACTCGACCCCAGGCTGGTTGAAGGCATCAATATCTAATAATTCCCCTAAAACACCCGTCACAAGCATCCAGAGCATCATAAGACCGGCCATCGAGGTTTCATCCAAATGCGATGTTTTTAGGACCATTGTACCGCCCTGAGACTGGGAAATCGCCTTTTCCGTCGCTTCCGCCTGGACTCCCAGCAGTTCACCCAACTTTTTTTCTAGCATTAATGATTTTGAAAATTGGCTTGAAGACAGAGTTTGTTCACCCGCTTCAGACTCAGCGACCCGATGAAAGCAGACCATCTTGTTTTCTGGCCCCTCAATAATTTGCTGAAGGACTGAGTGCTGATCGGAAGCCCCACGACAAGGTACCATCGTCGCCACTGGCTCAGCCTGACTCTGATCTCTTTTTTTAGCTTTACCAAGAGACTCACTCCAAAGTTGCTGCAGCCAAAGACCAAAACTCTGCAAGCGGTCACAGTATTGAAAGGTGTATAGGATCGACTCGCTAGCCAAATGTGACGTCCAAAGTTGCGCCACCATTTCCGTCACCAATGTTTTATTATCTAAGGTCCATAAAAAGCCTTTCTCAAAGGCCTTTAAATCAAGTCTTGCGAATTGAGCGGGCGCCAATCCCACCGGTGTGAAAACCGAAAAGCGCCCCCCCACATCAAGCGGGATGGTTAATTGCGGGCAATCATGAGCCTTTGCAAACTCGGTAACCAAGCTGTCTTTATCTTCGCTGACCACTATCGTCGACTGGCGAATATCGACGTTCTTATTTTCAAATATCCATTGGTAGCAGTAGTCGTAAAGAGTCAGGGCCTCAATGGTTCCACCACTCTTTGAGCAAATAAGCCATCCTCTTTTTTGATCGCCGTCGAGCTCCGAGATCCACTGCTCGAAGGTGAAGGCATCGACGTTATCAAGAAAATGAATCGAACTTCTTTTCTTGAATGGCAACAAGGCATCCATCAAAGTCTGCGCCCCCAAAGAACTTCCACCCAGTCCTATCACCACCAATTCATCAAAGCTGCTGAGAAGGCCACTAAGGCCTTCACACTGGCGGTTGGCTTGGGCGATTGTCTCGGGTTTAAAAAAGCCCAAGTCATTACGATTTAAAAAGGTTTCTGTGGCCTGTTCGGCGAGGCTTTGGATTTGATCGGATATTTCACGAGGGCTTTGCAAAGACCACATTTTTTCTCCTTCACTTATGCGATAACAACGTCTTCTTCGATACGGTGGTACCCCTTCCACTCTTTCAAACGGCAAAACGGTCGATTGGCTTTTTCAGGATACTCCACCAGTACATAAGTGAGTTTGGTGATCTTTCCAAGTGAACTTACATCAAGTGAAGTTAATTCAGTCCAAGTCCCAGTGTTAAAATACTCTCTATTTTTGCCCCACTGTCGATATTGGTAGACGTGGGTATGTCCGAACACCACGGTATGCACACGTTCATCAGACAGTATCTTTTTCGCTGACTCGCTGAGGTCCGGAAAAATCGC
>CAXRIX010000051.1:0-21133 GCA_964230555.1 Bdellovibrionales bacterium | reverse complement strand
GCGGTAAAAAATCCCAATCCTATTATAAGCAGCGCGATCGCTTGGCTCTTTTTTATTCGTCTCTAAAGGTGGAAACTTTGGCCGTTGAGATCGCCAATCAATTTCGCAAGCTCAAGGGGAGCCAGTCGGCCTGGACACGCTACTATGGTCAATGGAAGAAAAAGGTGAGAGCATCGCTGGCCAAAGACATCCGTGAGTTTCCAAAACGTAAAGAGATGTATGCCTACCCGAAAGTCTTGGCTAAGTTCAAAGATGACTACAATTTGTTTTACAAATACGGTGAGTCCTTTGATGCCAAGGTCAAGGGCGTTCGTTCTCCCTCAGGAGTGCCCGATAATATGCGGGCGATTTTCACTCGCTACAAAAAACAGGCTAAAAGTTTAGGGCGTTAAAAGCTTAAGTCTGTCTGCTTAAGTGCCGATAAAAAGGCATGAATAAGACGGCTCTCACACTCACAAGTCTCATAATGACATTCGTAGGATTGGTGTTCCTAGCAGAAGTGCGTGGCACTTTGAACGGTGCTAAAGAGTATCAAGAACTTGCCAGCTTTTGGAAAAGCAAAGTCGCCCGAGAGCAACTGAAAAAGTTGATTGCTATGGGTCGTTTTGCTGACTTCAAACAAGATGTTGCAGTTTTAATACCCAGTCAACTGGATCGCAATAATAACAAAGATCAAAAGCAGGAGCTTCGAAATCTCGCCAGCGTTATTCCCCACGAAAATGCGAATTCGATCAGCCTTGGTGAATCGGCAAAGAAATTACTTGAGCGTGGAAAAGCCAAAGTTAAAAAGCGAGAGTTTAAAGAGGCAGTTCAACTTCTTACAAAATTGGTGAATAAGTTTCCTGATTCTCACCATTTGGTGGAAGCTCATTATCTTTTAATTGAAGCTTTTTCTCAGCAAAATCAAAACATCAATGTCATCACGTGGGTCGACAAAATGGTTGAACTCTATCCCGACAATCGCTTAACCGGCTACGCTATGTTGAAGGTTGGCGGAATTTACGAGATTGATGGGCGTCCAGAGGATGCCATTCGTGTCTACAAGACCATTGTTGCTGTCTACGCCGATAAAAAATTAATCTCGCAAGCTCAGGTTGCTGTCAGAAAGTTGGAGCTATGATCTGTCGCTGCCTACAGCTTCTTGTTTTCATTGTCGCTTCTATGATTCAGGTTACAATCGTCGAGGCTAAAGACTATGTCATTCCGGCTGAAGAGCCGAAAAACTGCTTAGCAGAAAAAAGCTTTCCTTGCTCCCTAACAACCGGTGATTCACCCCGCATGTTTCGGCAGGGTAAAGATTTATGGGAGCTAGATCGGGATATTGTTATAGAAACCAATAGCTCCAACAAGTGGCGGGTCTACAGTGGACTTTTAGTTCTCGACAGTCACCAACCACAGAAACTTCACACTCCATTTGCCGATATATTTGTCGGACAATCAAAGGTGATGATCCACGTTTTAAAAGATAAAGTTCGTGTTATGGCGTTGAACGGCGAGGGTATCAAGGTCAAAGCCAAAGGTGACTCGGACGAGCATTTTTTGGTTCCTGGATTTCAAAATTGGTATGGTGGGGTCGTTGACGGTGCTGCCGAGTCCGGCGTCGCTTCAGTGATTGATTTCAAAGACTACGCTCGCCATCGTTCCGGGTTCTTTATGAATCATGAGTTAGGGTTTGTGAATGAATTGGCTCAGGTCGCAAAAGCGGTGAAATGGGCGGCCCAACAGGCGGCCAATATGCATCGAGATCTGGTCGAACGAAAAATGGCCTCCCTCGAAGTCCAGCATCAGAAGGTTGTGACTAAAAAGCGCCGCAAAATCAATTTTAACAAATACCTTCGACGTCTATTTTTACAAAAAATCCGCTACGACTATTAAGGCCGGACTTCTGTCGTTTCAAAGTCCTGAATTTTAGTCGAGGCACCTCGGTCTAAGGCCCGGTTCCCATGGCTTTTTGATTCGCCTCTATTTATTGGTGATATAATACTGATAGGAGTTTGGAGGAACCAATGGCCAGCAGTATCGGAAACGATTCCAATGATGCCCAGTCGGTACGAGAGTACTACAAGGAGCGCGAGCAGGCTTTAAAAGAACAACACCAGAAAGAAATTGCCAAAATCCAAAAAGCTCACCGTGCTGACGTCAACGAATTGAATGCCGCCAGCGACGAGCGCCTGGATCGTAGCAGCAACGAACTGCAAGCCACTTTACAGCGACAAGATCTCCGTCACCAAAAAGAAATCAATAAAATTCGTCAGGCCAGTGCCGCTCAGAAAAGACAACAAAGCCTATCGCGCAGTCGCGAGGAAGACCACCTTCGAGAAACCTACCAAGATCAATTGCGCCAGAAAGATAAGGCCCACGAGGCTCAGGTTACCAATTTGCGCGAGAAGTCGCGACAAACTTTGCAAGGAAATAACGATCGCACCGGTCATACCTTGGCGGAGTATCAAAAACGTTTTCAAGAAGAAAACGAGAATTCACGCAATCGCTTAAACCGTTTGCACCATGATGAAAAAAGAGAAATGCAGGTTCGTCATCAAGATGAAATGGATTCTTTGCGTCTTAAAAATCAAGGCTCCGAGTTAACGAAAGATCAAGAAATCGCCAGTCTAAAGCGCAAACACGCCTCTGAAATGGCGGCTATGGAACGACGACACAAAATCACCTTAGAAGATCTACAGAGACAGAATGCCGAAACCCTAAGGAATGTCCGCGAACAGCATGAATACAGTGTCGACAAAGTTCAGCAACGCTATAATCAAGCCTTAGCTCGCGAGAAAGAGCAATTGGACCGTACTCGGGAAAACATGATGTCAACCCAAGGCCGGGTCGCCCAAGAGCGAGACCGACAGAATCAAAAAATCCGCAACCTTCGCGAAGACAATGTTCGCAACTTAGCCCAAGCCAAGACCCAGAATCAGCGGCAATTAGACAATTTAAAAGCCGCCGATCACGCCGCTCTTGAAAATTTACAAGAGACTCACCAAGAGCGCCATCAGTTGCAGGAAGAAAACCATGGGCAGGAGCTGCGCATGGCTGAGAAAAACGCTGATCAAAGAATAGAGACTAATCTTGAGTATTTTCAGCAGAAGATGGAAAAAGAAAATATTCGCAATAAAGAGCGTCTGACCCGTCAGCGGCGTGAATTAATCACTGTAAACAATGACAAACGAAAAGCCAATGAAATGCATTTGGAACAGATCGAAGACAATTATGTTAACGATCGTGAGAAGCTAAAAATCTCGCACAACAACGAGAGAGAAAGGCTGAAAGACCGCTTTCAAACCAATCTTGGTAAGATTCGATTTCAGGATGAAACTCAGCGTGACAAAATGCGTGAGACTTTCAATGCAAAAATTGAAGAAATGGATCTTAAGCATAAACATGAGCTTATGGACCTTAAACAAGATCATGACAAAAGAATTATCGAGCTGCGCGATCAGCAGCAGCAAAAAATTGTCGATCTGAAGCGTGAATCCGAGCGCGTACAGATGGAGCGCGAGCAAGCTTACAAAGTCCGTGAGATGAACCGTGATGCCAAGTACAAGCATCGTATCGCCACAATGCAACAGCAGCATGCCGAGCAGTTGAAGACAATGAACAACAACTATCGTCATAATCTGTCAAAGATGATTAACGAAGCCCAGCGCATCGAAAAAGGCAAAAGCTAGATTCTCAATCCTAATAGATATTCCGCGCCTCTATCTAGAAATCTCACCCCGAGAGGACACGGCTCGTGCCTTGCCTGAATTTCGCCCTGTGGGCGAAAACACTTCACGTTTTCAGGAGTCCTCTCGGGGTGAGATTTCAAGGTAGAGGTGCGGATCGTGGGCTGGTTTTATTTATATATTTGGGTTGGGTAGGGGTAAAAAGTAATAAATCTAGTTACTTAGGTCCTTCTTCTGATTTTGGCTCTGAAGAATTCAGTTCAGTCTGGTTTATTCTGTGTAATTTTTACAGAATCTGTTGTCTGGCTAGCAAACAGTCTAGGAAAGTTCTGTCATTTAAAGGCTTTGTTAAAAATCTTAATAGAACCCTGACAAAGTTGACCCAGCACATACGTTACTATGAGGCCAAACCTTGTTGGATAAAGGAGTTCCTGAATCGTGGCTGATGTGTTTGAGCGCTTATCAAAAAACAAAAACATGGAACTTGTTTTTAGAATTCTAACAGCTCTTCTCCTTATGTACATTTTCTTAGTCGGGGTTAAATGTCTCTCTGGTGGCTTAAAGCTGATGGGTGATGACTTTGCACGCTCTCTCTTCAACGTCACGGTGAATCCCTTCACGGGGTTGATGGTGGGGATGTTGGCCACTGTGCTGTTTCAAAGCTCTTCTGTCACAACTTCGATCATCGTTGGTTTGGTGAGTGCTGGTACAATTTCTGTCGGCGGCGCTGTTCCCATGATTATGGGAGCTAACCTAGGAACCTCGGTGACAAACTCTATTGTTTCTCTCGGTTACGCTCGTAATAAAGACAACTTCAAAAGAGCTTTCGCTGCCGCCACTGTTCATGATTTTTTTAATATACTGACGGTGATGGTGTTATTGCCAATCGAGTTGGCGACAGGGTTTATCGAGAAGGTCTCAACCGTGACCGCTGGAATGCTGTTTGGGTCGTCGGTTGGTGGAAGTTTTTCAAGTCCTATTAAAGCGGCTGTGAAGCCGGTGGTTAAAGCTTTTGAGACCTTTGCCATTGGAACTTTTGGTGAAACGTCAGCCGGATTAACAATGATCGTTATTGCCGCCATCTTAATCGTTGTGGCCTTATCCATGATCGTCAAAGTGATGGGTAAAATCGTTGCCGAACAAGAAGGTCAAATTCTTGATAAAATCTTTGCCAATAACTCTTACACCGCCATGATTTTTGGGGTCTGTGCCACGATCGCGGCTCAAAGCAGCTCGATCACCACAGCCCTTTTAATTCCGTTGGCGGGGAGTGGGCTGTTATCTATAAAATCGATCTATCCGGTCACTGTCGGTGCCAATATTGGAACCACAGCAACGGCCTTATTAGCGGCTCTAACGGGGAATGTGGCGGGTCTTGCCATTGCTATCGTCCACCTTATGTTTAATCTGCTTGGGACACTCCTATTCTTTGTTGTCCCTTTTACGCGGCAGATTCCCATTGCCTGTGCCGAAGCCTTAGCGGGGTCGATTGATCGCACTAAAGTCATTGGTTTTGGCTATGTGGCTATGGTTTTCTTTGTGTTGCCCATTTCAATGATTTACTTGTCTTAATCAAGACCGGCGTTGACCTTCTCTGATAAGGCTGGCCATATTGCTGAAATGGGAATCCTGCATTTTTTGTACTTCGGAGCGATGCTGCTCTTCCATGTTCTCAAGACGATGTTTGAATCGAGTCGCCTGGGTCTCTTTTTCATGTTTGAAGGCGTTTTCTTTGGCACGTAGGCGCCGTTCCATTTGCTCCTGATACTCTTTAAAGTCTTCCAAATGTTTTGTTTTCAACCCATGCAGAGTTTTATTGAACTTCATTTTTAGTTCTTTCATTTCATTTTCGTGGCGATTCTCTTGCTTGCGATAGTTCTGTTTGAACTCAAATCGCAATTGCTCTTGCTGATTGTTCTTTGTGAAACGAGTTTCGTTGAGTTTGTCGTGATAGTGGCCCTTTAACAGTTCCTTTTCTTTTTTCTGGGTATTTTCGAGTTGCTGATGCTCTTTTGTAAACTTCTGCTTTATGTTTTGTACCTCAAGGTCGGTCTGCACTCGTTGTTCTGATCGGGCGGCGTCAAACTCAGATCTCTGTTGTTCTAGTTTATCTTGAAAACGGTCATGCTCCGATCGCATTTTTTTCTGAAGGGTCTGATGATGAGTGCTGATTCGCTGTTCTGCTTGTTGTTGAGCGTCGACCAGTTCACGCCCATGAATTTTGTTAAACTCTTTGACCATTCCTGATCTTTCCTCAAAAAGAAGATCATGAGCTCGTTTGTCGGCCAATCGGCGATTTTCCATTTCACGGTCTTTCAGTTGGATCAGTTGTCGCATTTCTTTTTGATGTTGAGCGGCCAGTTGGCGTTTTTCTTGATTGGCTCGGTAGCGTACCTCTTTGGCTTCGGCGATCTTTGCCTCAACTCTTTCGGTGTTTTTTTCATAGCGCTCGTCCTGTTCGGCAAGTGCTTGTTTGTAATCTTGTCGGTTGTCTTCAATGGCCTGTTTGTGATTGTCTCGGAAAGTTGAAAGTGTTTCGCTATGGTTGTGCTGGAGGTGTTCCAGTTGGTGTTGATGTTTGCGCTGCAAGGCTTTGGTTTCGTTGAAGTGTTTCTGCTTTAAAATGTCGATCTGTCGTTTGTAGTAGTCTTTGATGTCGACGTTCTCGGTCTTCAATTGATTTTCTGTTTGATTGCTTTGCTGATGCAGTTGTTGCTTTTCTTGTTGGTGTTTTCGCACTAAATCTTTTTTTAAAGCCTCAGACTCTTCTTGGTGACGGTCGAGGTAGTCGGCGACCAGCTGATTTTTTTCTTCGCTGGCTGAAACTTGCCGTTGTTGGTTCTGCTGTTGAAGTTGATTGATTTGTGTGTTTTTACGGCGAGCCAGAGAGTCGATGTTGTCGTTGTAGGCCTCTTTTAAGTTCGAGCGTTGTTGGTCATTGTCTTGAATCTGTTGTTTGTGTCGAGCGGCCTGGGCTTGTTTGATTTTATTAATCTGCTTTTGGTGTCTAAGGTCTTTGCGATTGAGCTGCTGTTGGCTGTTGGCTTGGACGCGGTTCAGGTTTTGATTGTGATCCTTGCTTTGCTCATTGATATGGGTTTTGTGTTGGGCTTTGATGTCTTGAATTTCTGCCTGGTGTTTTTTGTTCAGCTGATTCTCGCGGTTCTGATAATACTCCCGCATGCTGCGAATTTCACTGTTGTTATTGTTAACTTCAGACACCCCGGCCTCCCAAAACCTATCAATATTATAGCAAGGCTTGAAGACGGGGTGGGGAGTCCGGATTTAAAACCTCTCTTTGGTCCTAGGTTAGAATTGCCGGGTGGGCTCAGTTCCATTTATTGTCGAGGTAGGTATGGACGTTAGTCACGTCAGCGGCGCCTGGAGCGTTGTTAAATAGCATGACTTCAAAGATGTCTCCCAAAAAGTGAGAGTTGGAGTCGGGACAAGAGTTGTCTTCAAAACAGGCGCCATTGTCGACATGTCCAAGGCCGACGTTTCCGCTATGAGCAAACAGGCGAGAGGTGGTGGGGATAGAACCGATGGAGGCATTGTTGACATAGCAAGTGAGGTCGCCATCGGGGCCCGAGGGGCCGTCGTAGTTGGTGTAATCGAAAACCCAGGTCACAAAGTAATTTTGATTACTGGCAATGGGGGTGCTAACCCATGTAAAAGGCTGCACACCATCACCATCGCCTGCAGGAGTATTATAGAAACCACAGTAAAGTCGGTTGTTAAATATGTACACATTCATTCCTCGAATGGTTCCGCCTTCCTCATACAAGACTTGGCGACTGCTGATGTCGGCCGAGGTGCGGAAAGCGACCGTGATATTTCTTTGGGTGACGGTAGCGTTGTTGATCTCTGGGTGATCCGCAGTGGTCATTCCGGTGCCAGATCCATCGAAGACAACCGAAAAATTAATATCGTCAAATAATGGCCGAGACGCGCCACTGGAAAGACTAAAATTATGATCAACAAGACTTCCGGACTTGTCGAGCCAGCGATTAACTTGCCCGTTGAAGGCTGGGTCGAGAGCATCACGTCCGCTAGCATCAAGGACTGAGGCCGGATCATTACCATCCAACCATAAGATCATATCTTGCAGTTCCACTGAAGGATCATAAACGATCCAAGGGTCAGAGACCGCAACTGTTGAGACTCGACCCGTGGTATCGACGGTTCGCACAGACGTGAAGTGAGTCACACCATTGTTAAGGCTGATCGCATTGAAGCGATGGCTGGTGACATTGCCAACGTTAGAAAAGGCAACCGCATTACCCACCTCACTGGCATCAAGAATATTGTTGCCGTTGACGTCCTCACTGACGGCCACCTCGTAATGGGAGACACCGCAAGCATCGGTGCCGGCTGTCCAAGCAACTGTTGCTGAATTGGTCGCACTGCTGTCGCCGTCCTCGTTCAGATTTGTAGGAGGTGTTGGGACCGCGCTGTCATAGCGAAAAGACGATGCTGAAACGGAGAAAGTGTTTGAAGTCAGTGCGACATGGTCAATCGACTGCACACTGGCATAGTAGTACTGACATTCAGTCAAACTCAAGCCTGACTCGGTGGCAGAGGTGACATTTCCTTTCGAGGTGAAGCCCGCTTCGGCGTTGCCACCCGCTGCATTGGTGCTAATGCCCACTTGATAATCGACAACATCACCACTGCTGCTGGCCGTCCAGTTAATGATCGGCGTTTGCGTAGCGACAGCTGTGTAGGATTGACTGAACGTGATGTTCGAGGGAGGTTGCGGCGCTGTGATATCATACTGGTAGTTTACAAAATCAGCGGAGCAGCCGCTAAGGTGACCGTCGCTGTCTTCGGCGCGGGCATGCAGCTGATAAGTTCCCTCAGCCAGTAAAGGTGTGAGATCAAGATTCGCGCCCGCACTGACAGCGTTGTTGTTTTCTGTGCTGCAAGAGCTATCTTCGTAGAGGCGAACGGTGAGGTTGGCGACAAGATTGGAGACACGAATTGTGGGGGTGTTGACTTGTGAGGGACTGCTAGCAGGATTGATCAAACTCAGGTCCAAGCTGTTGGCAAAACCTTGACCTTCAAAATTAGCGCTTGTGGTTCGCGGATCAAAGCCATCGAAAAACTGCACATTCAATGTGTCTAATAAGGCGCTTGTTGTGGTCGGCGAGAATTGGACAACGACAGTACAAGAATCTCCGGAGTTTAATGTACCGGGGCAGTTGTTACTAGTGACCGTCAGAGGGTTACTAAGTCCACCAATGCTGATACCTGAAGCCGTGCCTCCTCCGGTGTTGCGAAGAGTCAGTATGCGGGAACTCTGCTGACCGCCAAGAATAACTCCAAAGTCAAAGTTGAGGCCTTCATCAATAGCAACAAACCCAGCAATACGACCTTCTCCGGCAAGGTCTTTATCAATTGTCTGTGCTGAAGCACCATCGTAGTACTCCACACTTAAAGTTTGATTGAAGGTGGTGGCTGTCAGTGGAGAGAAGCGAAGGGTCAGTTGGCAAGAATTTCCTGGGGCAATACTTCCGCCACAATCGGTTGAGGGGATCGAAAATGGTGCACTGACACCATTAAAATTAAGTGCGGAAGCTGTGATCTCGCCCGTGTTTTGTAAAGTGAACGTGACATCAGAAAATCCTCCGACGGCGATGACCCCGTAGTCAATGGCTCCAGCAGGGGTCAGTGTCAGTTGTGCAGGATAGGGGTCTCGGACAGCGGCCGTGAAATCAATATTCAATGTTTGGTTGTCCAGTCCATCAAAATACTGGAGCTCCAGGTTTGAAGAGAATGATCCAGCCACTGGGGCACTTAAAGTCAGGTCAAGGTTGCAGCTGGAGCCGGCATTGACGTTGGCACCACAGTTTCCATTGGTTCCGGGAAAAGTTCCTCCGGTGAAGGAAAAAGGTGCGTTGGGGCTTGCAAGCAAAGTGACATTGGTTGCGGGAACTGAGTTGGAGAGGTTGTTGATTGTTATAGAAAAAGAGAAGTCTTGTCCGGCGACTCTGTCGGTGAAATCCACTGGAGTTTGCGAATCGCGCTGTAAAATAGCTGGGGTTTCTTGGCCATCGGAGGGTGTTTGCGGCGGACCGCCACAGGCTGCCAGGCTCAGTGCCAAGGAAATTATAAAATAAACTGATTGAACGAATTTTTTTTGCTTTCGTAAAACCAGGGAAAATACGTACAGCATTGGCTTACACTCCAATAAAGGTATCGGCTTTTTCTAAAAATTGTTAAGAAATTCTCAGACTGAGACAGTTAGCGAAAGTGGAAGCCAACACCGGCGTAAATTCTTGAGGTGAAGTAGGTGAGGGATTGATTAGAGGTCTGATAATCTTCAAAGCGAATGCCGCCATAGAGACTCAACAGAGAGTCGTAGCGGCCTCGCAAGCGCATCGAGCCATCAAGAATCCCTCGGTATGTAATATCAGCTCCATTGTGTTCCACGGGTGTCACCGGCAGTGAGTATCGAAAAAGAAGTTTCGCCGAGGCACTGGTGATACTCAGAAAGCGCCAACTGAAACCAAGATGGGCGCGCAACGCATAAGTGCTTTCGAATTCAAATTGATTGGGTCCAACCAAATTGAAATAATGTTCTGTCGATCCACCCAATCCACCAAAAATTTCAAAACTTTTTAGGTCGCCCAATTGCAGTCCGGTGCCCAGATAGAGTTGTGCCGGAATTTGATTGCGGGGCGTGAAACTCACTGTTGATGCCGCTTCGTAGCGCGCAAATGTTACATCACCACCGAAGTACCAACGCCAAAACAAGTCAATTTGGTCTTCGTATTGAAATTGCAACATCACGCCCTGGCGACTTTGAAAATTATCGGTTTGCAAAAGTGTGGTTCGTTCGATGCGGGCGTAGTGATAAAGAAGGTCAAAGTTCCAGACATTTTTCAAATCATCGAAGGCCTGGCTTTGTTGCCCAAAACAAAGAAGTAAAATCAAAAGAGCCGTACGCAATAGCAGCATGGCTTAAGATTATCAAAAAGCTCAGCCCCTGTCTTTGAAGTAAGAAATTCATGAAGGACACTGACAAGAATACAAACTTTGGTCTGTAAGAATCTGACACTAAGCTGTGGAGAGGCTGAGGTGCGACGGCAAGGGTTTTAAGGATTTCTGAGTGAAATCATACAGTTGTATGTATAAAAACAGGGCATTTTGTCCTAACAGTTTACCAACAC
This sequence comes from Bdellovibrionales bacterium, assembly GCA_964230555.1. Lineage (GTDB taxonomy): Bacteria > Bdellovibrionota > Bdellovibrionia > Bdellovibrionales > JAGQZY01 > JAGQZY01. The sequence continues at coordinate 10,293 of CAXRIX010000051.1, read as the reverse complement.
AAATCCAACGCAAGCTTCACTTCGTACAATCCAATCTTGATTTTACTCTTAGGTCGAAAGCGATTTAGAAACACGCCATAGGAACAACCCAAATTAAAAACAATCCTCAGGAGGATTTATGTTTAAAAAAGTCGCTATAAGTTTAATTGCCGTTCTTGCTGTTGCAAGTGCTGCCAATGCTTGTCCCAATGGACTGCGTTCATTCAATAAGAAACTTGATAACAAAGACGCTTGTGTGCTTGAAGGCACTTACACTGGAACTCTAGAGTTGACCAGTGGCTTTAACTACATTTTGCTTGGTGCTGTTTATATAGGTAGCGAGAAGTTAGATGCCAATCTTCAGCCCACAGAGCCAGTTGTTGGTGGCAAACTGATCGTCAATCCTGGTGTTTCCATTTTTGCATTAAATCCTTCTAAAGATCGCACGGGCGTTTGGGCCGGTTTTAAAACCGCTGAAGGTTCGCCGGTACAAGGTGACATCAAATCTTTTCTTTCCATCACTCGTGATTCTGAAATTGAAGTGAAGGGGACCGCTAGCGCTCCGGTTTTAATGTCGTCGGCCCAAGGGGCTCACATGGCTCAGTCGAATGTTGCAAAACGTCCTGGTGACTGGGGTGGTCTTGTTATTAGTGGTAAAGCCAAAACCAATAAGTGTAATGATTTTGCTGGTTGTACCATTCCGGGCGAAGCCAACACCGGATACTACGGTGGTAATGATGACAACCACTCGTCTGGAATTCTTCAATATCTACAAGTTGAGTACGGTGGTGACCGCATTGATTCTAGCAAAGAATTGAACGGAATCACTTTCAACGCTGTTGGCCTAGGAACTTTAGTGGAAAATATCGCTGTTCTTTACAATAGTGATGATTGTATTGAGTTTTTTGGTGGTGCCGTACGGGCTCAAAATATCTTCTGCTACAAAGGTGAAGACGACGGCGTTGACACCACAGACGGCGCTCGCATCTTCCTTCAGAACGGTGTTGTTGTTGCTGGTGACTATCCTGATGCCGGTGAAGACAACGACCGTCACATGGTTGAGGCTGACTCTTCCAAGTCAGACGAAAACAATCAAAAGCTTCGTTCTCACCCTGTTCTTGTCAACTTCACCTTTGTTGGTGGTGTGAATTCACAAGGTTTGAAATTGCGTCGTGGTACCAACTACACATTGGTGAATTCAGTGATGGTGGGTGTTGACACTTGGTGTATGGATCCTTCTGGTTCAAAAACCCTTGAATTTTCAACCAACGTTTTCGCCGATTGCAAAGCCAACGACCCTGTAAAACAAATGACAGGCAATGATTTTGTTAGTGCCAGCACTCTCGAAGTCAAAGGTTGGGTTCCAGCGGCTTCTTCGCCTCTCATGGAAGGTGCGGAAATTTTGGATATTATTTTTCCTGCCGATGCCGATTTGGACGAAGCTTTCTATGATGTTTATCTCGATGTTGACTATCGTGGTGCCATGGGAACGAACGATTGGACACAGTGGATTCAAATCAGAGATTAATCTTTGATTTAGGGGAGCGACTCCGCTCCCTTTATGTTTTGTTGATGATTCGGGAGTGCCTTTTGGGCCCTCTCGATTTTTACGTTTGAGGGATTTATGAAAGTTTTATTATTAGTTTTTCTCATTTCACCTTTATCTGTTCTGGCTAAAGCCAATACCGAAGCACTTTCTAAAAAAGTGATAGAGCTCAGAAAAGAGGTGGAGCTTTTAAATGACGAGTACAAAACGGAACGGGAAAAGGTTCTCAGTGAGTTAAAAGCCCTCAGTATTCAAAAGGCCGAGTTGGCTTCAAACATTCGAAACGAAGAGATCCGCAAAAAGCAACTCAGTGATAAAACTGAAAAATTGAAGAAACAGATTTCAGAATCATCTGTGGAATCTGATGCTCTCAAGCCGGTATTGCTGACAACAATGCAGCAAATGAAAAAGTGGATTGAAAGCTCTTTACCTTTTAAACAGTCTCAGCGATTGGCGAGTATCGATCAACTTGAAGATAGAATACAGAAAAACGAAGTCTCAGTGATCAAGGCCGCCAACGAGCTTTGGTCTTTGATTGAGGACGAAAAACGTTTGGCTCGTGAAACCAGTCTGCATCGGCAAAGTATTCCGATCAATGGCAAGTTGCACTTGGCGGAAGTGGTTAAAGTGGGAATGCTTTATCTCTATTATAAAACAGAGTCGGGCGATGTCGGGATGGCGGTTCGTGAACAAGACGAATGGGTCTATAAACCTTTCCAGAATGAAACCAAACAAACTCAAACCTTAGCGTTTTTTCAGTCGTTGAAAAAGCAAATCCGACAAGGCTTTTTTGAAGTTCCTACGAAAATATAATAAGAGGTGATTGATGCGACTTTTAAGTAACATAATAATTTGTTTTTTGGTGTTGCCCCTGTGGGCGCAAGAGTCTTCTCAACCGCCGAAGGTTGATGAGCTAACAGCCGCCTACCAAAGAGAGATTCTGTTTTTATCAACCTATAAAAAAGAACTTCAAAGCAAAATTGCCACTGTCAAATCCAGTTTGGGATCAAAAGTGGGACAAGCCGAACAGCAATTAAAATCCATGGAAGATCAATGGTTGCGATTGCAAACAGATAACGAAGTTTTAATGCAACGGTTGGGTGATATCGAAAGAGATTATGAGAATAAACAAGAGAATCGTGATCTTTTGCACACGACCTTAAAGCAGGCCCAGTTGAGCCAAAAGAAATCCATTGAGAATGCAGTGGAAGACGATGTGCCATTGCTAGAGCAAATACAAGACGTCTACACGGGTGCCACAACAGAGCTGACTAAAGCCACCGCGATTGAAAAACAAGAGGGTGTTTTTTACAGCCAAAGCGGCGAAGAGAAAAAAGGCACCATTGTTAAACTGGGACCAGTGGCTCGGTTTGCTGAAGTGAATGGCGAAGTCGCAGCTCTTTATCCAAGCGGTGAAGGAACCTTTCGTGTCTGGAAATGGTTAGACTCCGAAGCTTCGGCTTTGGCCAACCAGCAAGTGCCTGCGACACTGGGCTTTTTCTTATATGAAAATCCCGATAAAGAGTTTACGGCGCAAAAAGAAAAGTCCTTTATGGATGTTATGAACGCTGGTGGATTGATCGGTTGGATCATTGTTGCCATGGGAATATTTGCTCTTCTGATTTCTGTTGTTCGATTCTTGCTTCTACAAAAAGCCCAAGCCCGCAACGATAGTTTTATAACCTCTGCTTTAAAGAAGGTGGAAGCCGGAGACGTTGAAGAGGCACAGCATATTCTTTTGCAAGAAAACAATGCGGTCGCACGAGTTCTAAATAAAACAATCAGTTTTCTTAAGTCGGAACCGTCGAAAGTTGAGGATGGCATTATGGAAGCCATTTTAAAAGAGTCACAATTGATCGATCGCTTTGGTGTGGTGATCTTGGTCATTGCCTCGGTGGCGCCCTTGATGGGTCTGCTCGGAACGGTGACTGGAATGATCTCAACCTTTGATATTATTACGTTGTATGGAACCGGGAATCCGAAGCTTTTGTCAGGAGGGATTTCCGAGGCTTTGGTGACCACCATGTTCGGATTGATCGTCGCCATTCCGGCTCTGCTTATCGGACAATTTTTGAGTGCTAAGACCGAGGGAATCAAATCCGATATGGAAAAATGGGCGTTGGCGACTTGCAATGCCTACAAACAAAGGTCAGAGCAAGCATGAGTTTACTTTTAGCTTTTGATTTTTTAAACAAAGGGGGCTGGGTGGCTTGGGTTTTGGCCGCGGCCTCATTGGTTCTTTGGTACTCTTTGGGGTATCGCTACTTGTTTTTAAAATCAAAATCTTTAAATCGAAACCCAGGCAGTGTTCTGGGTTCTGATATTCAAGGGGATGACGTTTTGTCAGAAACCTTAAAAAGAATTCAAATGCAGGTTGAAACTTCACGTCAGGATTTAGAAACCGCATTGCATTTTGAATGGCACCGGTTTTGTCAAACCATTGCCAGTCATCGAGTGACAGTGAAGGCGATTGTGATCGTTGCGCCTTTATTAGGTCTTCTGGGAACCGTGATTGGTATGATTGAAACCTTTGATTCCTTAAAGGATGCTGCTCTTTTTACCCAAGGCGGAGGTATCGCCGGTGGTATTTCGCAGGCTCTGATTACAACCCAAATGGGTTTGGTTGTCGCTATTCCCGGACTGCTTATTGGTCGAAAGTTAGATTTACAAGAAAAAGCGCATTCAGAATTCGTCGAGCGCGTTATCAGTCAAACCCTGTTGAAGGAGGGTGGAAGTGAAGCTTAGAAGACGTTTGCCTATGGGGCAAGAGGGAGTTGATGTCTCACCTCTAATTGATATGGTTTTTATTCTGCTGATCTTTTTTATGGTGAGTACAACTTTTATCAAAGATATGCAGATTGATCTGAATCGACCGGGTGCTGCCAGCAGCAAACCGAGTAGTTCAAAATCCATTCGCATTTTTATCGACAATTCAGAAAAAATTTATGTCGATGGTCAACATATTCGTCCTTGGGTTTTGCAGAGTAAAATTCGTGAGATGGTAGCGTCTGCCAATTCGCAGTCGATTTTGGTCGTGACTGACAAGAAGGTCTCAGCTGACAAGCTGGTCGATGTGGTTGATCAATGTCGTTTGGCTGGGGTTAAAGATATTGGTGTGGCGACGGAGGCTGAGCTTGGATCCTAAACAACGTCGTTTGCATTTAAAATCACTGGGAATCGCAGTCATTGGTTTTATGCTGGTGGTGGTGTTTTTAAATATCATGAACGGCACGGTACAGTTTTCTAAAAAGAAAGAAATCAACCAAGTTCAGTTCAAGACAAAAAAAGTAAAGAAGAAGACTCAACAGAAAATTCAGAAGAAAAAAGTGGTGAAAAAGCGGTCCAATAAAGTGAAATCTCTAAAACCGAAAATGAATCTGGCATTTGCCAGCTCGGGTTTGGATTTAGGCATTGATATCCTAGGGCTGTCGGCTGGCGATTCGAAGCTTTTAAGTCAGCAGGGTGAAACGGTTATGACCGAAGATGTTGTCGACAGGCTGCCACAAGTACAATACCGAGAGCCGATTCCTTATCCGGACTCGGCTAAAAATAATAATGTGGAAGGTCACGTGACAGTCAATATATTGGTCAATAAAGACGGTGAGGTTGATCAGGTGAAGCTCTTGGATAGCGTCCCCGAAGGGGTGTTTGATCGAGTCACCTTGAGCGCGGTGAAAACTTGGAGTTTTAGCCCGGCCGAATACAAGGGGCAGTTTGTCAGTGTTTGGGTTAAACAGAAATTGAAGTTTCAGGTGAATTGATATGAACAAGAAGCGGGAAGCCATGACTTTAGGAAAAAGTGGGGCGCGTTGGCTCATACAGCTTGTCCTTTGTTATGTTATTTTATTTTTAGCCGGCAAAGTTCTTGCTCAAGAATCTGAACTGGATTCCGAGGTGGATCATGTTAGTTTGGCCCGAATTCTCGTCAAGGATGGGCACTACGATCGAGCCGAAAGAACTTTGCAAAAAGTGACACCCGAAGAAGAACAAGAGGCAAAAGCTTTGCTCGCCAGTCTGCGCGGCATGGTCGAATTGCATAAAAAGCAATATCAGAAATCGTTGACCTATTTTAATCGAAGTCTGGAATTGGGGATCGAATCCCGTGAAATTTATCTCTATAGAGCCGAAGCTTACTTGCAGTTAGGGAATTTGGCAGAGGCTGCTAAGAGTATTGAAAAAATCGATTTGGAAGCGAAACAAAAACTTCCCTATTTTCTAATAAAAGCGGAAATTCAATGGCAGCGGGGTGCTAAAACCCAAGCTTGGACTGTTTTGAATTCAGCCGTCCGAAAAAAGCTTTCAGCAACAGTTATTAACAAAAAGAAATTCGCGTACTTAATGGAAGAGGGACTGTTTCAAACAGCCAAAGATTTAGCCTTCCAGGTGTTGCAGGATGAAAATGCTTTTCAAGACGTTGTCGCCTTGGCCAGTCAATTTCGTTTGGCCAAGCAACACAGCATCGCGCTTGAAATCCTACAGGCTCTGCAAGTGCTTCGCCCTGAAAAAGAGATGGTGGCGCTCGAGATGGCGCAGAATTATCTTTCTTTGGGAGAGAGTTTTTCGGCGGCTCTTATCTTAGAGCAGGCTGCGAAACATAATATTTCTTTAAGTTTTGAAGCCTCGGAAATGTTACGACAAGTGGGGAAATCCTATCGGGCGCGGTTTTTAAACATGACAACGATGGACCCGGCCAAGCGTCTCAAACAGCAATTGGCTCTTTATTTGGAAGATGACGATTACTTGTCATTGAAATTTATGATCCCTCAACTGCAGAAAAATAGCCTGTTGGAGGATCAAGAGATTCGCTACGCCGTGGCTTACTCTTTATTTCGCACCGGTGATTTTGAGAAGTCTGAGTCCTATCTCAATAGCATTGATAAAGACGGTCTTTTTGAAAAATCCATTGAATTGAAACGGGAAATTTCCAATTGCAAAGCAGAAAAGTGGGCCTGTAGTGAAACGATTTAAACTTTTTCTTTGTATTTTTTTGTTTGCCGGCGTGGCTTCGGCTCAAGAGGGCGCGGTGGACGTCTTAGTTTCCAAAGCCGGCCTGCCTCTTGAAAACTACGAAGTCATGATTGACCAAACCACTCACAAGACCGATGCCTTTGGATTTGTTACTGTGCCATTGCCAGCAGGCCCTCATATTTTAAACATACTCGACGGTGAAAAAGCCCAAACTGTTGAGTTTAAAGTTTTGCAGAATGAAAGAACTCAGCTTGTGGTGAATATTTTTTCGGAAGGTTTTGTTAACGACCTCAACGAGCCTAAAGCGAAGTCGGTTGTTGACACTCAAGATCCCGGAGAGACCGGTCAACTGAGTTTAAAGGTGCAATCGGTAAACGGCGAGCCAGTGGCATCAGCTAAAGTTTATGCCCGAGGCACCCAAATCAGTGGCACCACCAATCGGGCCGGAACTGTGATTCTTGATCTGCCCGAAGGTCCGCAGGTTATTTCGGTGACTCATCCCAAGTTTTCTACTCAGGTGGTTCGCGATATTCGTATTAGCCAAGGGGATGTCGAGTTAAAGACTGTCGAGCTGACCCCAGCCGGCTTGGTGCTTGAGGACTTTGTTGTTTTAGCGCCCAATCTTAAAGGATCGATTCAGGCCCTGATCGAAGTTCGACGACGCTCCTCGGATGTCGCCGATGTGATGAGTGCCGAGCAGATGTCGAAGTCCGGAGACAGCGATGCGGCCGGCTCATTAAAACGTGTCACTGGATTAACACTAAAAGATGGTAAGTACGTTTACGTGCGGGGGTTAGGGGAGCGTTATTCTTCAACCCTGTTAAATGGTGTGGCTTTGCCCAGTCCCGATCCCAGTCGACGAGTGGTTCCCTTGGATTTGTTTCCGGTGCAGTTTCTTGACAGTATGATTATTCAAAAAAGCTACTCTCCAAACATGCCAGGTGAGTTTGGTGGCGGGGTCGTGCAGCTGCAGACTAAGACCATGCCGGATAAAGGCTTTTTCAAATTCACGGTGTCGAATACTTTAAACTCTAATGATGGTGATCTTAAAACCTACAAGGGCGGAAGTACAGATTGGTTGGGAGTGGACGATGGCGGTCGCAAACTTCCCGACGGAGCCCGCGACAATCCCAGCCGAATCTTTCAAAACAATCGTCATGCTTTGCAAGAAGAAGATCGGCTGACTAACCAAGATCTGTCTCTTTCATTCGGAGACAGTTGGAAAATGGGACCCCTTAAAATGGGTTTTACCGCTTCCGGCTTGTATAAAGACCAGATTAACTTTTTAGAAGAAGAACGGAACCGTTACTCAAAACCAGAGGGCACTCTGGTTCTTGAAGACAACTACATTCGCGAAAAGACACAAAAGGAGTGGACTGCAGGTGGAATTCTCGGTCATCAGCTAGAGGTTTTTAAAAATCATAGTTTAACCACCAATTACATCAACCTGCGCAACACCACCGATTATGTGGCGGTGATGGAAGGTGAGAATGCGGAAGGCAACACCATCCAACAAACCGAGTACGAGTTTGCGGCGCGGACTTTGCAAACCTTTATGTTGCAAGGAGAGAATAAATTTCCGGTGATCAACGACTTGCAATTGAATTGGCATTTTGCCGAGAGCCAGGCCCGGCGAGATGAGCCCAATCGGACCACCGCACGCTATTCGCCCAATGAGAATGGTGTGTTTGTTTACAACCCAGGTGACAACACCGCTTACGAGCGTCGCTTTTACAATCTTTCTGAAACGGCTGATGATTTTGGGGTTTCTGCCGAATCGCCGTTCCCATGGGTTGGGAAAAGAAAAGGAAAGGTAAAACTTGGACTGAATCGGACCCGAAAAAATCGTGCCTCCGGTATGACTCGTTTTGCCTTGGATCCCACGGGCGAGTCTTGTGATGCTGATCTCAGTGGAAACTTGGACAATATCCTTGATCAGTGTCAGGGCGCATTCAACGCTGTGAACACCACACGTCCGACTGATAACTATTTAGCGAATCAGCAAATTGATGCCTATTATTTCAAAACGCAATGGCCTCTACTGGAGACTGTGACCCTAAATACGGGAATGCGTTACGAAGACTCTGTGCAAAAGGTGGATACGGTTTCACCTTTTGAGCAAGACGCGATTTCCAGCCAATTGGTCACAAAAGATTGGTTGCCCGGTTCGTCGCTGACTTGGAAAATGAATAAGAAAATGCAATTTCGATTAGCGCAAAGTGAAACCGTGTCTCGTCCGGACTTGCGAGAGCTTTCTGATACGCTTTGGCAGGACTTTGATACAGGCTTTGATGTGCAAGGAAATCCAAGTTTAAGAGCGACGGTTATTGATTCCTACGACGCGCGATGGGAGTGGTATTTTACTCCAAAAGAAAATCTCTCTTTGGGTGTCTTTTATAAAGAGTTTGAAAACCCCATAGAAAGCGTTTTTACCGCTGGCTCGGATCCTCGAATTTCTTTTTTCAACGTCGATGGAGCGATCCTTTATGGAGCTGAAATCGAAGTTTCGAAAAATTTGGGTTTTGTTAGTTCTTGGTTAAGACGGTTCACGCTAGCTGGTAATTATGCTTACATTGTATCAGATGTGCAATTGGGTGATATTCAAAACTCAGAAAGCAGCGAAACCAATCGACCCCTGCAAGGGCAATCGAACTATACGGCCAATTTCCTATTGGATTACGAGCACGAACCGTACCGACTCAATTTCAGTTTGGCCTACAATGTTTACGGTCGCCGCATCGCTTATACCGCTCCCGAAGGACTTCCTAATATTTGGGAGTTGCCGGTGAACCAGTTGGATTTTGTTCTTCGTAAAAAAATAGGCAAATCCACAAGTCTGCAAGGAAAGATAAGAAATATTTTAAACCCTCGCGTCCGTCTCGAACAAGAGGGACGGACATGGCAGGCTTTTCGCCGTGGCCAAAGTTTCACCCTAGGGATTGGGATGGAGATATAATGAAGGTTTTTTTTGTAACTTTATTTTTATGTTTCATGGTCGGGTGTGGACAACACTCGCAATCACTCAGTCGTGTTGAATCAAAAAGACCTGTGCAAGAGGTGGGGGAGACCGATCAAAAGTTAATTCTATTAAATGCCGTCAACAGTGGCGACTTAGAGGTCGTTAAAGACTTAGTAGACAATGGAGTCGAACTTAATATCCGCAACAACGAGGGGTTGACTCTTATTATGGTTGCGATCCGAGCCCAGCAATTTGCCGTTATGGAATATCTGGTGGCACAAGCTGTCGACCTGGAGTTGCAATCAGACAGCGAGGACTACAAGCCCGATGTGAATGCCAGGGAGTACGCTGAGTCTTTGGGTATGGACCCCGAACTACGTGACATCATCCTGGGTATTTTAAACCAAGAGTCCTTTGATATCGAAAAGTTGGGAAGTTTTCTGTACTCGTCTATCACGTTTAAGAATATTGACCTTTTGGATTGGTTGCTTGGAAAAGGTGTTGATCCGAATTTACTGCGTCTTTCTTCCAGTGGTCGTCCTAAAGATAGCCCTCTAATTTATCTTTTTTCCCTTCGGGGAGTGGAGGGTGTGGAGCTTCAAAAGCTAAGGGGTTTATTTGACCTACTGGTTTCCCATCCTGATATCGACGTGAATCTAAAGGTCCGTCGTGACACGCCTCTTAGTAAAGCGTTGAGTCGCCTTGAGGATGATCCTGCTTATCAGCCCATGGTTGATCGGTTGCTGGCAATGGGTGCCAAAGCCGAGTGATAGTGGGCCTGTTACAAAGTCTCTATTTTTTTAGCGCGTCGGAATTACCCACAACATTTTTTATATTTTTT
>CAXRIX010000050.1:0-9841 GCA_964230555.1 Bdellovibrionales bacterium | reverse complement strand
AATAAACTGAGTTGAGTCCCTTCATACCTGTACAGATCTTTCAGTTGCGAAGAGTTATAAATTTTTTCCAATGAGTGTGCGATTTTGTAAAGAATATGGTCATCTTTTCGCGTCAACGAACTTGAAAAATCTCTTATGTCATACTCGGACGCTAATTCGGGGTACCTCTTCTCGTAAGACGGTTTGGTATCTGAAAAATCGATCGACCGCGAATAGAAGATGTGAACGTGATGTCTATTGGAATCACAGCGTGACAGTAAGTTCTCCAACAGTCCTTCAGTATACTCATCACAGACTTCCCAAGCTTTGGTTGCTGGTCGAAAGTAAAACGGAGCGCTATGGGGATTAATATAAATTAGAAAATGTTTCTTTTTTTCCTGGCTTGTGCCGTTCCCTTTATTTTTGACACGTATTTTTCTCTGCTTTTTTTTCGCATTTATTCTTCCCCAAGAGCCGATACTGAATATTCGGAAATCATGCCAAGCATCAGTAAATCCATTGCGGATATATTGAAGACCTAAAGCAGGGTCGGCAGCGACAGTGCTCAGACGATCTAATTTTTGCAGTTTCTTTAAAGTTTTTGTTTTTCGTGAAATAGAGCGAATAAAATTTTTGCTGGATTCTAGTCCTGTACGAAAAAGAATTAGTTTAATTAAGGTTCTGTATAAATATATGGAGTTGGACCTAGTGTTTTTTGCAGACTTTTCAAGAGCGTCAGGAAGAAGTGATTTTAACCAATGAGTGGTGGCGTGTATTTGTTTCTTGATATTGTATACAAGAGGAACGATGGATGAGCTGTTTATTATTTGAATGAGGAAAACCTTTTTCCATGGGAATGCTTTGTGGTCACCGATCACATCGTAATAATCATAAGAGTTTTGATTAAGAGACTTCGTTACTAATTTTACAAATCGAAAATGTAAGAAAAGATGGGGTGGCAGTAGATGAGTCCATGCCCACATCTTGGGAGATGAGGTATCAGCGATTTTCATTTCTGCAATGACTTTGTCGTCGATAGGAATTTGCGAAAAGTTTTTTACCCATTGAAACGAATCATGAAAGGCTACATCGATATCTTGCAGCTCTAAAATATCCATGGGATGCAGGACTGTAACTTCCGAATAGGGGCTCGGAGCAACAAACTCAAACGAGTATGTTGGGACGACGATCGTGGGCTCGATCTCATTTTTAGAGCAATAATTGAGGGCTTCAAGGAGTGGTTGCTCGTCGGGACTGAGAACGAATAGAATTGCTTTTTTCATCATGGTTGGTACTGTACATATCAGAAAAGAGGAGAGAGGCTTAGTCAGACAGTGCGTTTTAACGCTTAGCATCGTGAGTCCCGCGAAACATGAAACGAAAAATCTTTGACTACCTGTTTTTTATTAGTTGGCTGATCCGAGATAGCGTCATGGCGTACAAGGCGAAGATTTTCGGCTATGTATCCTTCAGTCTTTTCAGCATCGTGGCCCAAATTGCCTCCCTTTGGATCGCTGTTCAGTACATTTCCGGTTTAGCAAGTGGGGGTGATGCGAGCTTCAGCAAGTTTGGGCTTTCCATCCCACTGGGTGACAATGTCCCCTACTTGATTGGGACTCTGTTGTTGCTGAGTTCAGTGAGCTCATTTGTAGCCAGTCGGTTGCTCACGCAAACTATGAGATTGTATGAAGAGCGAAGTGTTTATTCGGTGTTAAACATTTTTTTGAATTATTCGTTTTATGGTCGTCCTGCGAAAACTGAGCATCTGACCGAGGCCGACATAGTCAAGGCTGTCACGCGCGATGCCAGGGTGTCGGGGAGAGCCTTGAGCACAGTCTGGTCAATGATTGTTCCGACTTTTATGGTTGTGGGGTCCGGTGCATTTATTGTTTACTTGAATGCAGCCTTGTCTTTTACATTGTTCGCGATGGCTGCATTTTTTGTTTATTTTTATGTTTTGATTGGTAAATCAGCATCACAATTGTCAGAAAAGATCCAAGAGTATTCCCGAGGCGATTCGCGGAATCGAGCACTTTTCGTGAAATACTTGAATTCAATTGGTTCCACTATTGATGTTCTATCAGAGCAATCAAATAGTATTTTGAATCTGCAAGAAAGTAAAAATTTTTTAGACACCTACCAGAATCGTCTGAGAGTTGTTCATTGGGGCCTTTTAATTGGAAATACTCTATTAGCCTTGATGGTTTTTGTTGTATTGAGTTTCTTTACTTATCGCGTTCAACATGGTGAACATCTTTGGGCCTACACTTTGTTTTACTTTTTGGGCCTCAACTACTGCTTTGGAAATTTAAGAACAATTGGAAAAAGTTTAACAACCTTAAGTATCTTCTTTCCTTTTTTCAGCCGATATATAGCTTTTGTAACCCAGCGGGAGGTTGGTACTCAAGTTCTGAAAGATACCGACGAGATTGTGTTACATGCCAGTCAAAAAGAAATCCAGTGGAAAACGGGTGAGCCGTTGGTCAGCTACAGTGATCTGGAGATAAACAAAGTCAATGTGAACTCAATCATTGAGTCTTTGATGGGCGAGTCGGCGTCGCTATTGGTTAGTAAGGAGCATAAAGTTCAGTTCGCTACTGGAATGTGGTCTCTGTGGGGCGACAGCGTTGAAGATAATATTGAAATTTTTAAGAGAGCTTCCAGGCCGATGTCCGAGATATGGCCATTTGAAAGATTTGTGGAGCTCGAAGAGCAGGTGTTGGCAAGGAGTCGAGAGGACGACTTTTCAATCAATATCTGGAACCGAAAAATAGATCGTGGATTTAAATTTATCGTAAGCCTTTTGCCCATTTTAAGTAACCCAGGAGGGCTAATCCTTCTTGATGGTGAGGGGTATTTCTCGTTACCGCAAGAGGAACAGGATTGGATCACTCAAAAATTAAACTCCTCTTTCATGGTATTGATTAATCCCCCTCATGAACTCTTCGCTGAGAAAGAGGTTTTACAAATCAAAGAGGGTCGTTTGACCTATTCTATCGTTCACGAGAGCGCTGAGGCGAAAGCAACCAGTGTTTCATTGCCTGATGAAAATCTACTGGATTTAGATTTAGACTTAGATTCATAACTGACTTCGAATGGTTTTCTCATAACTGCTGTTGGTCTTTGGGATGAGCTCTGAGGATACGGAGTTCTCAAAATTGTGATCCGAATTGTTTAATGCATTTTCAATCATTAACTTAAAACTTTCTTGGGTTTTCGCTATGGGAACTTGTCCCTCGTAGTCTAGGCCAATTTTCCTTGAAATATCAGAAGGGTTCCAAAGAATAAAAATTTTACCTTGGGCTAAGACCTGGTAGAAAGCGGCCGTCGGCATCCCCGCGGCGACATCACAGTCCGAAATACATGTTCTCAAATCCGTGTTGCCAGAAAGAACGAAAACCCTTTCATCTTTGTCGATGTAAATGGGTGATTGGGAGTTAGGGTGTCGTTTAACTAAAATTCGAAGGTGTGGATTGGTATTTAAAAGCTCAGTGATTGAACTGAATAGGCTACGCCGGTCTTCTGCTAAGATATTAGGAGCCTTAATAGGTTGTTCAAGAATAAGAACAGTCTTTTCTTTACCTTTGAATTTCGCAATTTTTTTCTGAACAATAGGATCGAGGGGAAGGTCTTGAAACCAGTCAGGGTGTCCCGCAATTCTTATTGAATCCTTATCAACATAGCCATCGTTCAAGAGCATTTTCGCAGAACTTTCATTCCAAGTGAAAAAGCGATAAAAATGAGAAAAACCAGAGGTGTAGGTTTGTGGAATGAGGCCATGTTGGAAGTTAAATACTTTTACTGGGTATTTCTTTGTCAAAGCTGAGAAAATAGGGCCGAATGGCGTTTTTTCGATACAGCCAATCACCTCTTTAAATTTACCAACCTCCAACATTGATTGGCTGAGACTCGCGAGACACAGATCTTTAAGTAAAGAATGTAAACATAAATGCAGGTGTTTTTCGAAGTTTCGGTTGCCAAGATTGCCTGCTTTCTCAGTTAATCGAATTAAATTGTTTTTTAGGTTTTCAAGGAAAGGTTTTGACCAAGATGGATAAGTGGTCGCACTAAGAGTATAGCTTTGATCAGGTAAAATTTCTGGATCGTAGCGGTCGTTCTTTTTAATTAAATAATATCGATCATTTTTTAAAATTGGATTGAAAAAAGAGAAGTCACTTTGTCGACCTATGACAACGAGTTGTTCAGTCTGGCTCAGGGAGCTTGGTAAGTATTTAAGGTTGTTGAAAAAGTCTAAATTTTTCTTGCTGCAATCAGTGTATAAGTTCCAACTTAAGCGTTTGTTCTGGGGCCAATACTTTTGCATTAAGGCCGGAGGTATCAAGGAGTCTCTTGTCAGTCGAAATTGAAATGAATGGGGTTTCCTATGTGGAGCCCCAAGCAGTGAAATTTCGTGACGCGCCAATTTAAAAGTTAAGGAATATAAAATCAATGGCGTGAGATCTAAGCCATCAATCAACATCTTTGGAAATCCAGGGATGTGATTTTCAATGTAATCTAAAAGGTCTTCGGCGACTTGTTTGGAGGCAGCAAAAAGAGCTTTTGGAGGAGGGGTTTCTTCAACATTTAAAGTCACTTCGGGACATGGGCTAAGGCCTGAAAAGTAAAGTGACTGATTTTTTAGATTGATGTTGATTAGGTTCATGTTATCGGGCCGGGACGCCTTTAACTTTGGCCCGGTTTGCTACATTCTTTACGACCGTCGATCCAGCTGCCACTGTACAGTGGTCACCAATGGTGATGCCTTGGATCACGTTTGCACCAGTGCCTATGTGAGATTCTTCTCCAACCTCAACATGTCCCGAAAGGGTGACTCCTGGGGCTATATGACAGCTTCTTTTGATCGTGCAATCGTGGTCGATGCTGCAAGAGGTATTGAGGATCGTATTTTCACCGACGACGGTCCCAGGTTGAATTGTAACCGATGCCATAACCTGAACGCCTTCCTCTAAGACAACATCTTCGGCGACTACAGCAGAGGGGTGGACCACTGAGTGGAAATGAAAGCCTGCATTTTTAAATTTCGTGTAGAGGTCGTGACGTTGGCTCGTAGCTTCAATTGTGCCCAAGCCGTTGACTAACAAAAGGTCATTTGGGTTTAGGGCGAAGACTTCGTCTTCGTGGCCGACAATCGGAACTCCTAAAACTTTGAGTCCCTTTTTCTGAGTGTCCAGATCATAAATGCCTGAGATCGAAACGTTCGGGTCAAGCTTTAGGCAATTAATAACAACTTTTGCGTGGCCACCACCACCAAGTATTGCAACTTTAGTCATAAGTGATGAGCTCGTCTTCTGAATAATCTTTAAGTGCTGATTTGTCATAGATATCCCAAGACTGCATTGGAGATATTCCAGTTCCTGGTCTTTTGCAGGTCAAGTTTTCAGAACTAAAAGGGGTTCCTTTTGTAATGCCTTTACGGGCAACCAAGCTTTTTCGAGCGACTTTGCGGTTTCCTAACTCAGCGGCGTTTGGCTTTTTATTTTTGTTACCTAAAGCCAATTCAACCTCGCGAATCGACTTAACCATTAACGCTAGTTCTTCCGGTTCCAAGGAAGCTTTGTGATCCGGGCCAGGGAGGCTGTTATCAGTTGTAAAGTGTTTTTCAATGACAGAAGCTCCTAAAGCGGCGGCGGCAATGGGGATTGAAATGCCAGGTGTATGGTCCGAAAACCCAACAGGTAAATCAAAAACGTCTTTTAGAGAGGCCATTGCACGCAGGTGGGTTTGTTCAAAGGGCGCGGGGTATTCTGTCGTGCAATGAAGAATAGACACTGTGTCTCTTAGAGCAGCATGAGCAGCAGGGGTGTAGTAATTTTCCATAATTTCATTGAAGCTTTTTGGGGTTCGGTCGGGATTCAGCTGGCCATAGGCCAGGACAGCCAAAGCCTTTTCTATATCACCTAGATCGGCCATCCCTGTTGAAATTATGGTTTTGGGTTTCCGACGAGCAATTTCGAGAAGCATAGGGCCGTTGGTGATTTCGCCAGAACCAACTTTAATGGTTTCCAGGCCCAACTCATCAAGAAGCCAGCGTGCACTCTCGTTGTCAAAGGGGCTAGAGAGAAACTGGATAAGTTTTTGAGTACAAAAATTAGCCAATTCAATTTGCTGATCAGAAGTCAGTTCCAGCTTCTTGAGCATATCGTATTGGCTTCCAGATTCCTGGGTATTTCGAGTCTGGTATTCGGCTTTCTGCGCACTTTGAGTGACCAGGCTATTGGCTTTAAATGTTTGGAACTTCACTGAATCAGCCCCGGCCTGGGCTGCGACTTCAACGAGCTGGAAGGCTCTGTCGATCTCGCCGTTATGATTGACTCCGGCTTCGGCAATTATAAAAGATCCTGATTTATCCATAAGTCCTCAATTTATTAGAACTTCTTCATATCAAACTTACGACTATTCGGTCGATTGATATTTGTGGAGGCCAGCGACGCAATAATAGCCGCCTCGCTCATATCAAGAGGAAAGGTGCCATCGTGGACAAATTGAGAGGCTGAACAATAACTGATTCGGGTTGGGCGTTGAGCGTTTTCTGAGGTTGCTATCGAGACCTATGTACGCAATGCGTCGACAGGGGTAACCTGAGGCCTTCCGATTGGAGTCACTCTAGTATTTTCATGCGTTTATTAGTATAGAGAACAGATATGGAATCAAATGAGTTGGCTCGATACTGGGACAATATAGAAGCACTGGCCACCGGTCGTAAGTATTCACTTTTTCACCAGGATTTTCTGACCAGAAAATCAATTTTGGAAAAAGAGCTTCAAGGGGCTCGAGTTTGCGTTATCGGAGCCGCAGGATCGATTGGCTCAGAGGTGGCGCGTGTCCTTTCACGGTATCGCCTTTCCCAGTTGTCTTTGTTCGATATAAGTGAAAACAATCTGGTCGAGGTGGTTCGCGATCTACGTTCGAGTTCCCAAACCAACTCGGAAATGGACTTGCAGGTACTTCCGTTGGGGGTTGGGGAAGAGCAGTTTACCCAGTTTTTTAGAACCCAGTCTTATGATTTAGTCTTAAATTTTTCAGCTATGAAGCATGTTCGCTCTGAAAAAGACGTCTATTGTTTACGCCGGATGCTGGGTGTGAATGTCGTCGCCTTGTCCACACTTATGGAAATGCTCCCCAAGACCTGCCATCGAGTATTCTCTGTTTCGTCCGATAAGGCTGTCCGTCCTTCTAATTTAATGGGAGCCAGTAAGAATCTGATGGAACAAGTCTTGCTGTATCTTGGCAATGAAAGATTGAAGGTTACTTCGGCGCGATTCGCGAACGTGGCGTTTTCAGAAGGCTCACTGCCTTCTGGTTTTCTAAAAAGAATTCAAAAGAATCAACCGCTAGCTGCGCCGAACGATGTGAGACGTTATTTCATTTCTCATCGTGAAGCCGCGGAGCTTTCTATTTTGGCCGCGGTTACAGGAGAGGATGCAGAGGTTTTCCTACCCAAGCAAGGGGGAGAGCTTCCTGAAGTCAGTTTTTCTGAAATAGCAATTCGCTTACTGGAGAGTCAAGGTTATACACCGGTGGAATGCGCTTCTGAAGATGAGGCTCGACAACAAGCACATGATTTAATATCGCAAAAAAAATGGCCATGTATCTTCCAGTCAAGTAACACGACTGGTGAAAAAGATTTGGAAGAGTTCGTTGGAGAGCACGACAAGAGAAAGAATCAAAAAGATCTTAAAAAGATTGAAGTGGTCGAGCGAGTACGGTCGACCAAAGAACGTCAGCAGTTTATTGAATTTTTAAGCTTGTTGCGTGGGCCAGAAGCTCATTTGATGAGTAAAGCCGACTTAGTGTCGGAGATATCAAAAGCTGTGCCCAGTTTAACTCATGTTGAGTTAAATAAGAATCTTGATTCGAAAATGTAGGTCAGATGGAAACTTATGAAAATTTGCAGTCCATTTTGAAGTCTGTATTACCTGAGGGACGAAACCCTTTAGCAGAGCCGCTGTTAAACGGTAGAGAATTAGAGTATTTAAAAGATTGTGTGGATACCAATTTTGTGTCGTCAGTTGGCGCCTACGTAGATCGATTTGGTGAGGATTTGCAAAAGTATACCGGGCTGAAACATGCAATTCCTGTCGTCAATGGGACCAATGCGCTGACCGTTTGTTATGAACTGGTTGGTGTGAAGAGGGGTGATGAGGTCTTTATGCCAGCCATGACATTCGTGGCGACGGCCAATGCCGCTTCCTATTTAGGAGCCATACCTCATTTTGTAGACTCCTGTCCGCAAGATCTCGGAGTGCACCTTTCTAAACTTGAGGACTATTTGGGCGAAATCGTCGAAGTCCGGGGTGAAACTCCTTTTAATAAAAAAACAGGTCGTCGAATCGCGGCCTTTGTTGTCATGCACACGTTTGGGTTGATAAGTCCCAAGATGCCCGAATTGGTAAAGCTTTTGAAATCCTATAGTATCCCATTGGTCGAAGATGCCGCCGAGGCGCTCGGTTCGACACTTAACGGACTTCATGCCGGGCATTGGGGAGCCGTTAATGCATTTAGTTTTAATGGCAATAAAATAATAACCACTGGTGGTGGAGGAGCCATCGTTACCAACAGTGACGAAATGGGCGAGCGAGCTTTTCACCTTACACGAGTGGCCAAGAAAGCTCATCCTTGGCGATTTATTCATGATTCCGTCGGTTATAATTATCGAATGCCCAATTTGAATGCGGCCCTGGGATGTGCTCAGCTTGAGCAATTGGATGAGTTTTTGCACGCGAAGCGGAAAATTCAAAGGCTTTATGAAGATGCTTTTGCTGAATCTAACCAATTGACGATGGTCACTCAATCCGAGGGGTGTGAAAGTAACTATTGGTTGCCGGCCGTTTTGTTGCCTGCTGATCTCTCGGTGTCTTTGGATATCTGTCTGGAGAAGTTAAATGCGCAAGGAATTGGGGTAAGGCCGGTTTGGGATTTAATGAGCACTCTTCCTATGTATGAAACGTGCCCACGAATGGACCTTGCCAACGCTGAAAATTTAGCACAGCGGATAATCTGTTTGCCGAGTAGTGTTTCTTTGGGGCTTCACCAATGAATGGGAGCAAAAAAATCGCTATCGTCACCGGTTCTCGGGCCGATTTTGGCTTACTTCGTCCGGTCATCGAAGAGCTGATGACGAGTGAAAAATTCCAAGTAGAGATTTGGGCTACTGGAATGCAGTTGTCTAGCCAATTTGGAAATACCTATAAGGATATTGAGAGCCTAGGATTAAGAATTCATGAAAAAGTCGTTTGCCTGACTGAGGAAGACTCTGAGGATGCAAACACAGTGGCTGTGGGAACAGCTATGAAGGAATGGGCAAATGTTTTAAAGAGAAACAAACCGGACCTCATGCTTGTTCTGGGGGACCGCTTTGAAATCCTGGCGGCGGTACAGTCCGCCTTGTTTTTTAAAATTCCAGTAGCGCATCTTTGTGGAGGTGATGTCACTGAAGGAGCTTTTGATGAGGCGATCCGCCATAGTATCACAAAATGTTCTCATATTCATTTTGTGACCAACGAAGATGCCAAAAATCGAGTTTTACAGATGGGGGAGAACCCAGCCAATGTTTATAATTTTGGGAGTCCAGCAATAGATCTAATGAATCAACTTGATTGGGTTTCTAAAGATGAATTGGCGAAAGACTTGAACATCGTCTTTTCTAAGATAAACTTTCTAATTACCTTTCACCCAGAAACTTTGGCAAAGGGAAGTGGTGTGGAGGAAGTGTCACGACAAATGAGCAGTCTCACGGCGGCTCTGAAAGAGTTTGACGGTGAGGCCTCGTTTTTTATTACGGGAACCAATGCTGATAATGCTTATTCGGTTATTGACCAAAAAATCCTAGAATTTTGTAGCT
>CAXRIX010000049.1:0-3968 GCA_964230555.1 Bdellovibrionales bacterium | reverse complement strand
GGAAAAACCGAATGTCGGTCAACTTAATGGTACAAACTGTGCCCTGTGTACTTGGCTTTAAGACCCAAATCGGTGTCTCTTCTAGCTTTGAACAATTCTTTGGCATTTTTGATATCCAAGGCATGAATCAGAACCTGATCCACATGGTCCACCAATACGATTTTTAGCTCTTTAAGGACCTCTTGTGGAATGTCCTTAAAGTCTTTCTCATTATCTTTAGGTGCAATAATGGTTTTGATCCCCCCGCGATGGGCGGCCAAAACTTTTTCTTTAAGCCCACCAATTGCAAGGACGCGGCCCCGCAATGTGATCTCACCGGTCATTGCCACTGTTTTCTTAACCGGAATTTTTGTAACGGCTGAGACAATACTGGTGGTCAATGCACAACCGGCCGAGGGACCATCTTTCGGAGTGGCACCTTCAGGAACGTGAATGTGGACATCGATATTGAAAAAGAACTCTTTGTCTAAAGCAAACAGAGGGCCTCGGGAACGAACATAACTTAGGGCCGCAGTGCACGACTCTTTCATGACGTCACCCAGGGAGCCGGTAATGGTAAACTTCCCACGTCCCGGAACCACGGTGGCCTCAACGGGCAACAGATCTCCACCAACTTCGGTGTAAGCCATCCCATTCGTCAGACCAATTTCGTTATCACTTTCAACCTTGCCATGTTTGTATTTATGAGCTCCTAGTAGCTCAACAACTTTTTTGGCATTGATAAGATACGATTTTTTGCGGCTCTGACTCTTAACTTTTGTACGCTTTGTTGTTTTCTTTTTCGATTTCTTCTCGTCAGTTTTCATCTTTGAAATTTCGTTAGCACGGATAATCTCTTTGGCCACCTTACGGCAAACATTAGCCACCTGCCGCTCAAGATTACGAACACCGGCTTCGCGGGTGTAGTAACGAATCAGCTCTTTGATCGCAGAGTCATTAATGTTGACGTTGTAATCGGTCAAACCATGCTTCTTCAATTGCTTTGGAACCAAATACTTTTTAGCGATATTGAACTTTTCACTATCAATATAGCCTTCAAGAGAAATGATTTCCATACGATCAAGCAATGGCCGTGGAATCGTATGCAGCGAGTTAGCTGTCGTGAAAAACATGACTTTTGAAAGGTCATATTCCACTTCAAGGTAATGATCTTGGAATGTCGAGTTCTGTTCGGGGTCCAAGACCTCCAACATGGCAGCACTTGGGTCACCTTTGAAATCATTGGACATCTTATCAATTTCATCGAGTAAAAGAAGAGGATTGCCTTTGTCCACTTTGCGCAACGCCTGAAGGATTTTTCCGGGCATCGCTCCCACATAGGTTCGGCGATGTCCACGAATTTCAGCTTCATCACGAACACCACCCAGAGAAATTCGAGCAAATTCACGGTTGAGCGATTTTGCTACTGATTTCGCCAATGAGGTCTTACCGACACCGGGAGGCCCCACCAAACATAGTATGGGCCCACTGACTTCGTCACTCAAGCAACGAACAGCAATGTGCTCTAGGATTCTTTCCTTAACTTTCTCAAGGCCCCAATGGTCATCGTTTAAGACTTTCTCAGCGTACTCAAGGTCTTTTCTCTCTTCACCATATTCCGCCCAAGGAAGAGTCAGCATCCAATCGATATAGTTACGCACCACTGTCGCTTCAGCACTCATCGGAGACATCATTTTTAGTTTCTTAATCTCTTTTTGAACACGCTCGCGAGCTTCCTTGGTCATTTTTTTCTTACGAGCTTTTTCTTCCAATTCCATCAATTCGTTTTGATAGTCATCTTTGTCACCAAGCTCTTTTTGAATGGCCTGCATTTGCTCGTTCAAGTAGTACTCTTTCTGAGACTTTTCCATTTGGCGCTTAACCCGTGAACGAATCTTCTTTTCCACCTCGAGGATTTCAATCTCGCCAGTCATCAAACTTAAAAGCTCTTCCAGACGAGTGACTGGATTGATGACCTCAAGAAGTCGTTGCTTGTCTTCTATTTTCAGATTCAATTGTGCCACAATGATATCGGCCAACTCACCAGACGAATCGATACTTGAAACGCGCATCAGAATTTCTGGAGGAATTCTTTTGTTAAGCTTCACATATTTCTCAAAGGTGGTTTTTACTGAACGAATCAAAGCTTGAGCTTCTAAATCATCAGTTTTTTCTTCATCAAGATAATCGACCTGGACTTTGTAAAATGATTCTTCATCAAGGAATTTCTTAACTTCGACTCGTGTTTTACCTTCAATTAAAACTTTCACCGTCCCATCAGGAAGCCTTAGAAGCTGAATGATCGAACCGACGGTTCCGATTTTATAAATGTCGTCAACACCTGGAGTATTTGTCTTTGCGTCTTTCTGAGCGACCAGAACTATGTCTGATTGCTTGGTCATAGCCTCTTCAAGGGCGTTGATACTTTTTTCACGGCCCACAAAGAGAGGCATCATCATATGAGGAAATATGATCAGATCTCGTAAAGGTAATAGTGGAAGATCAGCGGTTTGTTTTTTATCCTGACTCATAGGTCTCCTCCTTGGTTGGATTATTGACCTACGAGACAGTTAAAATGACTTACGCGCTTTCTGCAGAACCCGTGCCCTTGTCTTTATCTTTAGACTTGGACTCTTTCGAAGGCGTCCCGAAGATCAATTGGGGATCCGCTTCTCCGCGAATCACCTTATCATCAATTATACATTCTTTGACGTTCTGCTTGGAAGGAATTTCGTACATGATGTCTAGCATTGCACTTTCAATAACGCCGCGAAGGCCCCTAGCACCTGTCTTTCGGTCGAGTGCCTGTTTGGCAATCTCCGTAAGGGCTTCATCGGTGAAGGTCAATTGCACATTTTCAAACGAAAACAACTTCTGATATTGCTTAATCAAAGCATTTTTAGGCTTGACGAGTATTTCTGTTAATGCGTCTTCTTCAAGCTGATCAAGCACAGAAATAACCGGTAAACGACCGATGAATTCAGGGATCAAGCCAAAGCGCGACAAATCTTCAGGCTGTAACTTTTTAAGACTGGCGTGGCCTTCGTCTTCTTTCTCTTTGGTCGTCTTGATTTCGGCCGTGATTCCTAACGATTTATTTGACAGCCTGTTTTCAACAATCTTTTCTAGACCAACAAAAGCACCACCACAAATAAACAAAATATTCGAAGTATCGACCTGAATAAACTCTTGCTGAGGATGTTTACGTCCGCCTTTAGGTGGGAGGTTCGCAACCGTTCCTTCCAAAATCTTCAACAAGGCTTGCTGAACGCCCTCACCACTCACATCACGAGTGATCGAAGGATTCTCAGACTTACGAGTGATCTTATCGATTTCGTCGACATAGATAACACCGCGTTGACATTTTTCAACATCGTAGTCAGCCGCTTGCAACAAGTTAAGAATCACATTTTCAACGTCTTCACCAACATAACCGGCTTCGGTTAAAGCCGTCGCATCTGCCATGGCAAATGGAACATTCAGTATCTTGGCAATTGTTTGCGCTAGGTAGGTTTTCCCAGACCCAGTCGGTCCAATAAGTAAAATGTTACTTTTAGAAATCTCAACGTCATCTTTTTTGCGAGTGCTGTTGATCCGCTTGTAGTGATTGTGTACAGCCACCGACAACGATTTTTTTGCGGAATCCTGACCGATCACATACTCATCCAAATGATCTTTAATTTCCACAGGTTTTGGCACCTTAAATTGGGTGCTTGAGGACTCTTCTCGGTCTTTTTCCTCTTCGATAATATCAGTGCAAAGGTCGATACACTCATCACAAATATATACACCTGGGCCAGCAATAAGCTTTTTAACCTCATTTTGGCTCTTTCCACAAAAACTACATCTCAATAAACTTGATGATCCTTCTCTACGACTCATTAGGAACCTTTCGCGCTGGTTTTTCTAAATTCTACAACTTTATCAACAAGTCCGAACTCCATAGCTTGTTCAGCCGTCATGTAATTATCGCGATCCATGGCGCGATC
>CAXRIX010000048.1:0-2087 GCA_964230555.1 Bdellovibrionales bacterium | reverse complement strand
CCCGTGCCTTTCTTCTGAAAATAAAAGTTATAAACATCTTGAGCCTGGGCTGGGCCGCTGAGTAATGCCAGGGCCGCCATGGCGATCCACAGTTTTCTAATAAATGTCATACAATCCTCCACGTTGGTTGGATCCCTTCTTTCTTCAAACTGTGGACCAACCCATCACCCTTCCTAAACACCTGAAATCTCTCAGTCCTCACGATCGAATCCGAGGTTTCCACGACAGTCCTGTCCATCCGGCATGACACATCTGTCACAGCTCCATATTTTCTAAATAGCGAAACAGCGTTCTCGGAGTCACCCCTAAAAGCTCCGCCGCCTGGGCGCGCTTGTTATTGGATTTCTTCAAAGCCAATCGTACTTTATCGGTCACAAAATTATTTTTTGCATCCTCAAGATTCTCTCCACCCAACCAGTTAAGCTGTTTCTTCGATGCGTCTTGTGGACCACCTATTGTTAAATGCTGAACCTGAATAACATCTGTCGTGCACAGGGCCATGGCTCGCTTCACAGCACTTAAAAGTTCGCGCACATTTCCCGTCCATTCCTGGCTTTGCATCCAACTGATCGCATCGGCAGAGAAACGTTTGTCCGATCCTTTCTCAATTAAAACTTCGTTGGCAATTAACGAAATGTCCTCCCGTCTTTTTCTCAGTGGAGGAATTTCAAAAGACACTTCTGCCAAACGATAAAAAAGATCTTGACGGAACTCACCTTTTTCAACCAATCCCTTTAAGTTCTTATGGGTGGCACACAAAATGCGAACATCAACTTCTGAAGACTTCTCGGCCCCCAGCGGTTCTACCGCTTTTTCTTGCAGTGCTCGAAGAATTTTAACCTGTAAGGCGCCAGGAAGATCGCCAATTTCATCAAGAAAAAGCGTACCTCCGTCCGCCTGTTGAAACTTACCACGTTGATCTTTGACAGCGCCCGTAAAAGCCCCCTTGCGGTGCCCAAACAAAAGACTTTCTAAAAGCTCGCCCGGAATCGCCCCGCAATTCACGGCTACAAAAGGTTTGTCTTTGCGCGAACTCATTTTGTGAATCCACTTTGCCATCACCTCTTTACCGACACCGGTCTCTCCCTGAATCAATAAAGAAAGCTCCGTATCCGCCAACTGTTCAGCCAACTTAATGTGCTCTCGTAAAGCATCGTCGACGGTTGTTAAAGGCGAGTCTTTCTGGGTTTGCGCCGCTCGCAAAGTTTCAACTTCCTTTTTTAAGGTCAGATCATTCAAGTAAAATTTAAGCATCAGTGCAGCCATTTGCACATAAGCTTCGGCGGAAGCCGTTTGACTGGCAGTTAGACCCGAGTGCGGTCGATCCGAGCCAATCATTAACACACCCAAGACTTCACCTCGCACACACAGTGGCCACGCACACACCGACATAAACCCAGTGCCCATTAAGCTTTTACTTTTTTCAAAACGGCTGCCAATAATGTTTTGCACAAGAGTCGGCCGCTGGCTGGTGATGGTTTGTTGCACCAAGGTTTCACTCAACCAAGGTTCGTCTTTTTGAATATTTTCTTCCGCCAGCATTTTAAACTCACCCTGAGGATTGCTAGCAATCAGAAGCCCCTTGTCCATTTCAAAGGCCGCAATCATTGTTTCAAGTAAAAGCTCCATCGAGCCTTTTAAATCACCTGGCTGAGAGAACTTTTGCACTAAAACCTTGATGTCATCGGCAAATCGTTCCGAATTTTTTTCAGCATCATTGATGCCGGAGGGAGCTCCACCAGGTAGGAGTAGCAACGTAAGATCCTGCACCTGAAAATGTTCATTGATATTCAATTGAACGTTGCTTTGATTTTTTTTACCTTTAAGACAGTGAATGCTCACCCCTTGGGGTGTTGGCGACAATATAAGATAATCATCTTTGTAGCGAAGGCCTTTTAAATTGACCCCGGTCGACTGCTCACCGCCGACTGCCATCAATCCACGAACCTCGACAAACTGGGTTGACTGAGGGCTTAACAAACAGAGTTTCCATTGGTTTTGTGACATATTAAGCGCCTCCTTTCGCACGAATCGTTGTTGTTTTGCCGGCTTTTACTTCAATTTCATTTTTAATTGGATCAAATCCG
>CAXRIX010000047.1:0-48911 GCA_964230555.1 Bdellovibrionales bacterium | reverse complement strand
AGCTATCATCAGGCGCGCTACGATCTGCTGGCGCAAAAAGTTCTCTTGGCTCGTCACACGTTGAATTGGAAAGTTCTCCTCGATCAACTTGTTTCCTCTGAGATCTTTAAAGACTGAAACGTTGCCCAATGCAAACCTTTCAAGGCATTGGTTAGACTCAAATTTGTAGGAATTTAAATAAAATCTGTATGAGTGGCTTATGAAAGGCCTGATGGCTCATGTTTCTATTAAGGAAGACTAGGAGGATAATATATGAAGTCCGAAAGACCTTTTTACTTTAAGCCTTGGTTTTTTGCCGCCGTAGTAGGAGCTATCATCGTTGGCAGCATCACTTTTGGTTTTTTAACAGCAACCGAAGTCGAAGATGGGCCGTCGACCACCTATTTCCGTGGCGACATGGAAATGAATGGCATTCATCGCGACGATGTTGATTATGAGCCCCGATGGGAAAACGACGATGAAGAAGACAAAGTCGAGCGCGATTCGGGTGCCGAATGAGAAAGCTTTGCTTCAGTCCCTCACAGCCTTTTGACTTAAGATGCAAGCACATGCCGGTTTCTGTAAAATGAACCATCAGGCCGACCATTCACACGGCGTCGGCGTTGGGATCAGCGTTCGATTTCAAATCGGGTTGGAATTAACAGTGTTGGCGGGGTGGCCGGTTGGCCATTGCCGAGGCTATGAACGTTCTGTGGTTCATCAAAACCATGGCCGGTATCCCCCTGAACACACACCTGTCGGTTTTGTGGCTGCAAGAGACAAAGAATCCGCGAGCTCAGAGCGCTGACTTGTGGAGGTGTTGGCGAGATCACTTGGTGACAGCTGCCCTCGGCTGAGAGCGCGTTGATAATATTTTGTTGATCCAGTTGCGTGCCTGGTTGGGTGATCATCGTTTGTAAATAAGTCAACCGATCGACGAGGGCTCTTTCCACCACGTCTCGTGTTTGACTTAAGGGAAGATCACGTCGCTGGCTGTAGCCTCGACGCTCTCCAAAAGAATGGGTGACACCACAAAGACTAAGCGGTCCATTTTGACTGACTGTGAAGCCAAGACCGGCCGTTGTCGGACAGGTGTGTTGGCCTTCGGATTCGGCGGTGGTGTAGGTACAGGTTCCGCCGACTCGAATCACATTCTGTGGACGACGAGAATCACATCCCGCAGACAGTTGCGAATTGTTAAAAACGAAAGTCTCTCTGATATTTGGGGTGCGACGATTAAGACGGTTACTTAAACTCTGAAACAGGGCGCCGCTGTTATCACCCGGCCCTCCCACATCTTGAATGATATGCACTAGGGTCTGCGACCCTTGAGTTTCGCTGAACATGAGTGCATCCAATTGATGATTGTATTGGGTTCCAGAGTCCAATGAGCTTTCGTCGATCAACGTCGAAACAAACCGAGAGTGTGATTGAATACTTGGATGATTGTGTTCAGGGTGATTGCTATTGGTTTGTAAGAAGCAATTCCGTAGATTTTGAAAATCAAAATCGTGAGGGCCGTTGGCCTTTGCCATCGCTGATCCAATGATCAAATAAAATATTACAAGGTGACCCCAACGCATAGACTCTCTATCGGGATTTTTGCCGACAAACTCAACAACTTCAGAATTGGTACAGACCAATGTCTGAATATCAATCAAGTCTAGGGACGGGGACTCAAGTCGTGATAAAACCAGACTATAGGTCCAAGGAGGGATTTATGCAGAAGCCGCTCTTATTGGGTTTCATGTGTTTCTGGGTTGGCGCCATCGCCTCAGCTCAGAGCGGGTCACACCCTCCCCAGGGCTACTGTCCTCAGGTTGTCGAATACACCTACTATAAAATTTGTTATGACAGTCACCATCGCCAGGCCCGTTGGGTGAATTATCATCTGACTCGCGAATCGATTAACGGCAAGCAAAAGCGCACCAACGACTACCGAATGGATCCCAATATTGAAGACCCCGTTTTTGCCACCGACTACCGAGGCTCCGGCTTTGATCGTGGTCACTTGTTGCCAGCCGCTGATATGAAATTAAATTACCGGGCGATGAGCGAAACTTTTTTTATGACCAATATGTCACCGCAACGGCCGGGTTTTAATCGCTACATTTGGGCGTCCATCGAAAGGCGGGTGCGCTCGTTGGTGCGGCAGCATGGTGAAGCCTATGTTGTCACCGGAGGGCTCCTTAATCCGGGGCTTCCGATGTTGCAATCCGGAGTGAGCATCCCAGAGGTTTATTTCAAGGTGATGTATTTTCCAGTGGCGAACATTATGAAGGCTTTTCTAATAGAGAATCGAGATTATGGAAAAGGCACTTACTACAGTGACTTTTTGGTCCCTGTCGACGATGTGGAAGACTTGACCGGCTATGATTTCTTTTCGGATCTTGCCGATTCCTTGGAAAATCAGCTAGAAGCCACCCTGTTTCGCGAATAGCGCAGAGC
Source organism: Bdellovibrionales bacterium (assembly GCA_964230555.1). Lineage (GTDB taxonomy): Bacteria > Bdellovibrionota > Bdellovibrionia > Bdellovibrionales > JAGQZY01 > JAGQZY01. The sequence continues at coordinate 46,484 of CAXRIX010000047.1, read as the reverse complement.
AACACGCCCCCGGCTCTTGAACCCTGTCAGTGTTTTAGACAAAATAAAAGAACTAGAACCGTCAGTAAGGGGCTTCAGCATGAAATTCGCAACACGATTTGTTTACTTTCTTATCATCCTCATGTTTTCGGCTCCTGTGGTGGCCCAGGTGCGCTGGAAAGAACCGCAAGTTCTCAAAATCCGATTGCGAAAAGCCCATCGAAAGATCGTACGTTTTTCGGGTAAAACCAAGCCCAACGCTGTGGTTCGCATTCGCAGTAATAAAATCAAACTCTATTTGGATTCTGGACAGAGTCGTTGGGTGGAAATCCCTCAAAAGGACCGAGTTCAATTTCCGATGACCGCCGATGGCAAAGGCGAGTTCAGTTTTCAACTTTATCTACCCACCACCGCCATTGAAATTCCTGTGCAGGTGAAGGCCAACAGCAAATGGCTTTTAACCAATATCAACTATCGGGTTCCGGGAGGTGGTTTTGCTGATGACTTTAGAGCCACTGAAGCCAGCTTCCGAGCCACCGACGAGAAAATAAGTCGCTTGGATCAAGACGACAATTATTATTCAAGAAAAAACGACAAGGGAATGATCATCCAAGATCGCGGCGGCAAAGAAGGTTATGATAATTCTAAACTGGAAGCCTGGGCGGGGATAGGGTTTGGTTATTTTCGCAACTCCATCGATTCCACTGGAATAGTCAACGTCAGCGCTTCGGACAGCACTCTAGTGCTTCCTACTTTTCGCATCGGGGCTGACTGGGAGTACTCGGATAAAATTCTTTTGAAAGGCGCGATACGTAGTACCTCGGGCTCGACTGACGATATCACTGGGGGCAACGCCAACGTGACCGGTAAAGACTTTAGCTGGCTGGGAGTTCAGGCCGGAGGCGTTTGGTTTATCGATCAGTTGAAAATAAAGAAGGGGCGATTGGGCCTGGATTTGGGTTTTCAATTACAACAGGTGCCATTTTTTCGCGAGCGTCCGGACTTTGCCAATTACTCTTACTTTGATAATAGCGTCTACAATTTGCATATTGGTGTTTTTTACGACAAAAAAGCCGATCGCCCACAAGCCTTTGGTTATGAAATGTACGCCCGTTATCTTTATCCGATTTCGACCGGCGATGCTTTTGACATGAACACCAGCTTTCCTTTGATGTTTGAGTTCGGGGGAGGGGTGAAGAAAAAGATCACTCAAGGTTTGGCTTTCGGAGTGTTTGGTCAGTTGCACTATTATTCAATGAGTGTGAAGTATGGCAACACCAGTCCGACCCGCGAGTATGAGGTCGATCTGTCCTTGGCCCTTTTGACCATCGATGCCCGTGTGATTGCTGACTTCTAATTAAATTTAAAAGTCAGTGAATTAAAAACTCTTTTTCCTTAAGTTGAATTTTACAACAAGGGCAGTGAGCTTTTTCTTTTAGCTTGATAGCGGTTTCGTCGTAGTTGTGTTCAAACTCAAGAGGGGTCCCACAGAGGCAGCAGTGATTTTCAACCTCAATGTAGTCTTCTTGGTGGGGAGTCAATCGAGTTGTGCTTTTCTTTTCAGTTTCCATTTTGAATAAACTCCTGAGAAACAATGGTCTCTTTTTGTTACACCTTTTTCATCGGAGGCTCGGGGACGATCTTAAGGGTTTTGAGGGGAGTTCTTCTAGATATGGCCTGATTGACGGGGAAAGTTTTGCTCATGGGGCCAACCAATCGCGGCAATTTGCCTCTGGCCTGGCCTTTTGCCTAGCGATCGACTAGAACATGGTATGGACTTTTGGAGCGAATTCACAGAACATTGTTTGCAGTCGCCTTGGATGATTCAACCCCATGGACATGTTCAAAGTCTTTCCATTGCAACAACTAAGGTTTTTGTTTATCAAAGTGAGCTTTCCGACGAGGCGGCCACTATGTTGGGGAAAATGGTGGCGGCTCTTAATTATCAGCCAGACAGTGTGACTATAATAGGTGCTGAAGCCCACACCTTGGATTACTTTGAGGATGCGCAAGCCAGTCACAAAATTGTTTTCTTTGGAAATCGTTGCCCGGGCCGCTTTGGTGAGGCCATGCACTGGGCGGGACATCAAGTGGTAAAAACCCACAGTCTTGAAGATTTGATTTCAAATCCGTCTTTGAAAAAAGAAACTTGGTCCCACTTAAAACTGTTTGCAGGCCTGTGATGAGAATATCTTTAATCGTCTTTTTTGTGTCACTTTTTACCAGCGTGGCGGATGCCGCGTGTACGCTATCTATCGAATTGCGAGATACGATTGGCCCGGCCACTTTCGATTATATGGAAAGAGCGGCCGAAAGGGCACAAGAACAAAACTGTGATTCGATCATGGCGAGAATCAACACACCGGGTGGCAGCCTGCAGTCGACCCGCAAAATCGTCGAATTGATTATGAATTCACCGATTCCTTTTTTATGTGTCATTCATCCCACCGGAGGACACGCTGGAAGTGCTGGCGCCATTATCATGCAGGCCTGCCATGTCAATGGGGCTATGGCGGCCACCAATATCGGTGCAGCATCACCGGTGACCGGCACCGGCCAAGAGATGCCTGAAGACTTGCGCAAAAAAATTTTTGAGGACACCCGCAGTTGGGTGGAGGGCATTGCCAATTACCGTGGTCGTAGCGAAAAGTTTGCCAAAGAAATTGTCGATGATGCTCGTGCGCTTTCAGCGCAAGATGCCTTAAGTGAAGGCGCCATTGATGTGGTCGCCTCCGATTTGGATGCTTTTTTAAAATTTGCCGAAGGTAAAAAAGTTCGTATGGAATCCGATCAGACGGTGGCCGTGGTCACTGGTCCCGTTGAAGTGTTTGCGCCAGGTTTGCGTCACACGCTGTTACAGGTTTTCTCCAACCCTCAATGGGCTTATTTACTGTTTATGGCGAGCCTTGGTCTTTTGTATTTTGAAATGACCCATCCGGGCACTTTTGCGCCTGGAGTTGTGGGGGCCATGGGATTGATCATCTCTCTGATGAACTTTCATTTGCTTGATGTTTCCTGGGGTGGGGTACTTCTTCTATTTTTGGGAGTGGCTTTCATGTTTGCCGAGGTCTTTGTTCCAAGCTTCGGAGCCTTGGGCTTGGGAGGGCTGGCGTCTTTTATCGTCGGCTCATTGCTTCTCTTTGATGAGAAGTCAGGCTACCAGTTACCAACCGATCTTCTCGTCACCACTTCAGTGGCTCTGTTTTTATTGATGGCTACGGTCGCCTATTTGGCCATCACGGCAACCAAAAGAGGCGTTCTCAACCGAGAAAGAGAGAAGATGGAGGGACAAACCATCAAGATTAAAAAGTTTGATCCCATCAAAAAAAGAGGTTTGGCCCAGTTCCAAGGGGAGCTGTGGAAAATAAAGTCCAACCAAGTGTTAGAACCTGACGATCCCGCTGTTATCACTGAAGTGAAGGGTCTGACATTATTTGTTGAAAGAAAAAGGAGCAATTGAATATGGGAGTATCGGGTTTAATATTTATAGGATTTTTCGCCTTAGTGATTTTAATCTCATCGGTGAAAGTTTTATCAGAGTGGGAACGAGGCGTGGTTCTTCGTCTCGGTAACTGTGTAGGAGTGCGAGGGCCTGGATTGATTTTATTGGTTCCTTTTATTGAGAAGATTATTCGTGTCGACACGCGGACAGTGACAATGGATATCCAGCCACAAGATGTCATCACATTGGATAACGTCAGCATGAAAGTCAATGCGGTGGTTTATTTTCGAGTGACGGATCCCGAGGCGGCGATCACAAAAATTGAAGACTATTATTTTGCCGCCAGCCAGCTAACCCAAACCACATTGCGCTCGATCATGGGACAGTTTCAGATGGATGATATTTTATCCCAACGAGACAAAATCAATCAAAGGCTGCAGATCATTTTGGATGAGGCCACGGAGCCGTGGGGGATTAAGGTCACAACAGTTGAAGTCAAACACATCGACTTACCGAAAGAAATGCAGCGAGCCATGGCCCGCCAGGCGGAGGCTGAAAGAGAGAGACGAGCAAAAGTGATCAGCGCAGAAGGGGAGCTGCAACGTTCTGAAAAGTTGAAGCAGGCGGCCGAAATGCTGTCACAATCGCCAACTTCGGTGCAGCTCGCGTATTTGCAAACGCTCACAGAAATTGCTGATGAAGGAACCAACACCATTGTTTTCCCTCTGCCTTTAGAAACCATTGGCCGAATCTTCGATACTAAGATTTGAAATCCATAAAAAGCCCTCAGGAAAAAATTATCGTCCTTGAGGGCTATGTCCTATGAACTATCGACACAAGGGCAAGAAGCACAATGAAAACCGGGCTCGGCCGAGGGTTGGGCTGTTGAAGAACTCAGCAGGTGACAGAAGTTTAAGTCTTGTGACTCAAATCAGTTGCAAGCTTTGAGTTTAAAAATCTCAGGCGTGCATCACAGAAGCTGCCACAGCACTGGACTCAGGTCCTGATCGCCATAAAGATCTCAATCCCTATAAAAATCTGAGTTCCATCTCTGGAAAACGGCGGCCATTTTGGTATCCTTAATAGGTTAACCCAAGGAGGGGCATCTTTGGTGAGAACCTGGTTAGGCTTCATCATTGTCTTTTATTGTGGATCGGCGGTTGCTTTAGAAGCTCGTGTTCTTATTGATGAAGGCGCTCTAAAAAAAGCAGTGACCGGTGATTTCCAATTGCACTGTTTGAAGGCTCCTAAAAAGGGATGTCGAGGACGAACTTTTAAACTGCCCCATGGTCAATGGCAGTTGCAAAGAAGTGGGGCCGCTTTGGTTGTGCTGAATCTGAAGACTCAACAGAAATACCGAATGCGTGGCCAGCATTTTCGATTCACTGGCAACTTTTCAGTGGATGGCAAACCCATTCAGCACCTGGAGCTGGTCTTTCAGGGCAAGACAACCGATTGGGTGGCGCACTTTCCGGTCGATCAATACCTCTATGGTGTGATGACGGCTGAGGTGCCGGTGAGCTGGCCATTGCAGTCTTTAAAAGCCCAAGCTGTGGCTTCAAGAACCTATTTTCTCTTTAAAAAAATGGAGCGCTTAAAGCTCCACTATGATGTGCGTTCCGATATAATGGATCAGGTTTTTAAAATGGACGCCAAAAAACACCAGAGTATCATGACAGCTGTTAACGAAACTCACGGCATGGTTTTAGTCTCTAAGGAAAAAGGACAAATCTTTCCCGCTTATTTTCACAGCGACTGTGGTGGGCACACCTCTTCTGAGAACATGGTTTGGCGCAAACCGTCTTCAATGAATCAGGCTGTGCAAGACCCCTATTGTAAAACCGCAAGTAAGAACAATTGGTCCTACGGGATTGATAAACAACAACTTTTAGGATTGCTCCACAAAGCCTTTTATTTGCCAGCCGGAGTTCAGCTGGTTTCGATTTTGCCTCGAATTCATAAGCAGAGTCGCGCTCACATCGTGGATTTTCTGTTTTCCAACAATATTTTAAAACGCATTCGAGCCAATGACTTTCGTCGTTTGTTGGGTTTTGGACGCTTAAAAAGCACCCAATTTGAGGTCGAAGACAGCTGGGATAAGGTGGTTTTTTCAGGTCGAGGCTTCGGTCACGGTGTGGGTATGTGTCAATGGGGAGCGCAGCGCTGGGCGCGCAAAGGAAAAGACTACCGCACGATTTTACAGCACTATTATCCCCAGGCGCGTCTAAAAAAGCTGGATTCTCGCAGCTTGCAGGCTCAGATCGGATTTTAATAAAGAGTCATTGTCTGTCACTGCGATGTGCGATGCAGCCTTGCATTCCCCCTGAATCATGTAACAATATTTTTAGTGCAACACAGACTTTAGCACAGGACAATCAAGCTTAGGAAAATGGACTGATACTATGGCTTTACCTTATTGGGTTGAATTCTTTGACGACTTGAAAAATGTACGGGGACGTTCGCAAAACACGATTTTAGCGTACCGTCGCGATCTTGAATTGTTCTCTGAGTTTCTCGAGAAGAATAAAGATATCATGGGAATTTATCAGTACATGACAAAAAACAAACTGTCGACACGCTCGCAAGCACGGGTCATCAGCAGTATCCGAACCTATTATCGTTTTCGCGAAAAGCAAGGTGACAAAATTCCCGATCTTTCTCAGCTTCGTCCACCAAAAGTGGAGGCAAAACTGCCTTCTGCACTCACCCTGGATGATTTTAAAAAATTAAAAGCGGCAGCGACAGTGGACGATCCTTACAAATCGGCGCGCAACCATATCACATTGACTCTTCTTTTTGGATTGGGTTGTCGAGTCACCGAGTTGATTCAATTTAACCTTTCCGACTTTCACGAATCCGATGCTTGGCTCAAAGTCGAAGGCAAAGGCGGTAAAGAAAGAGCCGTGCCTTTAACCGATCATTTACTACAAGAGCTTAAAGTTTATTTACGACAGGTTCGTCATCATTTGGCGAAAGAAACCGAGACTTCGATTTTAGTAAATGATCGTGGTAAACGACCTTCGCGTGTTGATATTTGGCGTTGGTTGGATGCTTGGTCCAAACGGGCTGGTTTCGAAAAAACCATTCATCCGCACCAGTTCCGCCATGGCTGTGCCACCGCTTTATTGGAGTCAGGTGCAGACTTGCGATCGATTCAAAAATTGCTGGGCCACTCGAGCATTCAAACCACCCAAATTTATACCTCTGTCAGCACTCGTAAGATGCAAGAAACAGTGGACGAACACCACCCACTGTCTGACCTCTCCGAATAATCGAATCCTTTTGATTTAGTAGACAGTCTCTGCCAAGGACCTCTTGGCTTCTGGTTTTACCTTTGGCTCGGCGCCTTTGCTAGTACTCCTCTTATCAAGAGCGGGCTCCTTCCCTCACTGGTATTTCACCCTGCGGGTGAATACGCTTCACGCTTACCAGAGTCCTGCTATCCGGTTTTGTCTTTGTCTTGGCGCCTTTGCTAGGCTTCCACCTGTCAAGAGCGGGCTCCTGCCCTCGCTGGTATTTCACCCTTCGGGTGAAAACGCGTCACGCTTACCAGAGTCTCGCCAGGTGGAAGCCTAGCAAAGACTCAATTCAAAGAAAAACCTTCAGCTATTGTTGAAAAGGTGGGGGGTGTTTTAGGCGACTTTTTGCAGAATTGGAGATATTTTTGGTGGACGAGTTCGACTGTTGCCTTAGTTTTGTGGGCTGGGTGATCTAGTCAAAATTCTTTTATCTTACTCTACTTTTTAGTCCCGTAATACAGCCACTTGTCTGTGTTGCAAACAGAGAACTGATACCCCTCTTCAATTTGAAATGTAAATTCTATGGCTCCAGAGTTTTCATTCGAAAACAGAGGCTCAATGATCTCTAATTTTTTCTACTTCACCTTTTCGTAAACTTCATCGATATTCGTTACGAATACATATAAGGATTGTCCAATCCCCTTAGACTTACTTTTGATTCCTTTGAATCGTGCATGTTCATGTTCGTCAAAGTCGTGCAATAGCAAAGTGGGAATATTCTTCCCGTTTACTAAAATGTCAAATTCTGGGCCTCCGTGTGCACTCTTCCAATTGAATAGGCCAGCGAGTAGTTTGGATGTTTCTACTACATCTTGAACTGCAACAATTCCAACTGAACCAGCCACCTTCAATCTCCCCCAAAACAAAAGCTAGGCTAAAAGCGTACCACAGCCTTCACTTTTGGTCAGGCGAAATTCAGTTCATTCTTGGGAGACTGAATGTTCAGTTTGGGGTTCTGAGTCAATCCGGATGTGGGATTCATTATTGGTGTCGATTTTTGTTGCCGTCCTATTTCTGTGGGTTTCGTTGTGTCCTTTGAATTGCATGAATTGACCGTATGTTTATTCGATCTTTTGTTAAAACAGATTTTGGGTTTCGTCCGATGACCGTTGAAGTGGTGCTTGTGCCTGGGGTTTCTCAGATTCAGATATTGGGTTTACCGGACCAAATGATTCGTGAAAGTTCAAAAAGGATTATTTCCGCACTTCGTTATCAGGGATTTCGAATTCCTCCAGGCAAGCAAGCTTTGGTTAATCTTCATCCCAATGACTTGAAGAAAAGTGGTCAAGGGTTGGATTTGCCCATTGCCCTGGGGCTCTTGTTGGAATCGGAGCAGCTGCAGGTTTCTGATTTTGATTTCAAAAAAGACTACTGCTATGGAAGTTTAACTTTGAAAGGGGAAGTGCAAGCGCCCCGCGACCTGGAACTTCTTAATTTTGAAAACTTTCAACATTTGGTGTTAACCGGAGCCAGTGATTCTCCTTGGAGATTTGATGTCGAAGAAATCAAGGAACTAAAAGATGTTCCCGGTCGACAATGCCGCCCCGGCCAACCAGAAAAGTTCAAGCCAGTGGAGCCTTCTTACAATACCGAATTGCAATTTGACTCAACTTTGGCGCGGTTGATGGCTTTGGTGGCCTTGGGCGAGCACAATTTGTTGATTGCCGGATATGCCGGAAGTGGCAAAACCACTATGGTTGAAAACCTAGCGACGATTTTAAACCTTCCAGATGACAAAAGCTTTTTAGAAGCTAAAAAATATTGGATGCTCTCGGGCAGAGATTTAGCGGGACGCCCTGTTGTTCAGCCGCACCATTCGGCCACGCCATCATCCATGATCGGTGGCGGCCGCCCCCTTAAGTTTGGTGAAATCTCGTTGGCTCATGGAGGAGCCTTGATTTTAGATGAGTTACTAGAGTTTCATCCTTTGGTGCAAAGTGCCCTCCGAGAACCCATGGAGAAAGGAGTTATTTATTTAAGCCGGATGGGCACGCGCCAAACTTTTCCCGCCGATTCTTTGATATTAGCCACTACGAATCTTTGCCCCTGTGGGCAGTTTCAACCGGGAGCCACTTATCGGTGTCAGTGCTCCAGTATACGTTTACGAAGTTACGTTGAAAAACTCAGTGGTCCTTTTTTAGATCGATTTTCGCTTTTTCATATTGTAGGGAAGCCCAAGTTGAGTGTTAAAGTTTCGTTAAAAGACATTAAAGAAGAAGTGCACGAGGCAAGACAGTTTCAACAAACCAGTCGACAGCAGACTTTGACAAACCAAAGGCTTTCTTTAAAGCAATTGAAGGCCATGCTTGAAGAGAGTCTTGATGAAACCTTCATTCCTCATTCGAAAAGCCATCGTCGGAGACTCAGTCTGCTGCGTGTGGCACGCAGTCTTGCTGATCTAGAATTTTCCGATAAAATAAAACAAGTGCACTTAGAAGAGGCGCAAAATTGGACGGCCCGTGACATCTATAAACTCGAAAAATTTAGGGCCGACGATTTTGCTATTTGAATTTTCAAAAAACGATTGTTCGAAAGTCGATAGATCTTGATCTCAGGGGCGGTGTCAGTCAATATGCTGCGATGGAGTTTATAGCCGCCATTTATCCAGGAATTGGTTTTGCCTGTACACTTGTTCTACTTATTTTGGCTTGCGGGCAAGCCTGGATTTACAAAGCAAGGGGCCATGCCCGGGCTCGTGATCTAGCGTTATTTTGTTTCTTTAGTGCACTCTTCGCTTCAAATATCGCGATCACACACTCTCGAATGTTTTCGGCCAATTTCACTTGGTATTATGTAGTGGGGCTGCAGCCGGTTCTATTTATCATGTTTTACTATTACATGAAGTCACTCAGCTATTTTGTGGCGATCCCTCGATGGCTAAAGTATTTTTATTTTAGCGGCCAAATTGTGTTGGGGCTATTATCGACCATGCCGGTGTTGTGGTATTGGTTTACTGGGCAAGACATCTATTTCTATGGTGAACACCTGCATACTGGTAACTTTTTTGTTGATTCCTACACTGCGCGTTTTGGGGCTCCCAGGTTATTTCCGAATATTCTTCTGGGTCTATCGAGTCTGATTAATATTATTGCCACCTCGACTCTTCTTCTTCGAGTTTATCTTGGATCAAAAGACCCCTATATTTTAGGCGGCCTTGCAATGACCGTGTTAGCCTTGGCAATGGACCATTTGATGTTGCCACTCTCTCTTGCGTCCTATGTTCCATTGATCTTCTTTTCCAATATGCTTGAAGCTTTGCGGATGTGCTTCTTAAGTGCTGAAGAAAACAGTAGCTTATTAAATGATGAGAGTGGGCAAAAGGAGAAGTCCGAAGACGAGGCTTATCATAACACGTCGCTGACCGAGGAGCGCATTCAAGTTTTATCGGATCGTCTGATTCACCTGATGGAAGAATCCAAGATCTATGAAAACCCTAATTTGAAGCTTGACGACTTGGCCCACAAAATGTCGATTCCTAGCTACCTGCTGTCGCAGGTGATTCGATTTGGGCTGGGAAAAAACTTTTATGATCTCATTAACACCTATCGAGTGCGTCAGGTGCAGGAGCTTTTGGCGGATCCGGGCCATGAACACGAAACAATTTTAGATGTTGCCTTTCAAGCTGGCTTCAATTCAAAATCATCCTTCAATTTGGCTTTTAAGAAAATCACCGGGCAAACGCCCTCGGAATATCGAAAGTCTGTATCACCTAGCGCATAGATGGGGGTGAATTTAACTGCGGAATTTCAATACCCTTTCAGTTAGACCTTGCCGACTTTTGATGTTGGATTTTCTTTTGACCATTCGATCAAAAGCGCTATATCAAAGACTTTTGTCGGGAGGGTCCAATGTCACGTTTCTTATGTCTGATGCTCATGGTATTTACTTTTCAGATATCCTGGGGACAAGATGAGGAAGATCCCTTAGATGTCCAATTGGGCGAAAAACTTTTTAAAGACGATCGATTTTCACACTCGTTTTTCAATCAAAATCATGGTCATTGGAACAGTCGATTGCCGCATGGTGATGCTGTATTAGAAAATTTAACGACACCCTCAGGTATGGTGCCCCATCCACTTAAAGGACAGCAGATCAGTTGTGCCTCTTGTCACCTGGTCGACCAAGCTCATTCCAGTACCAATCCCGCTTTGGTTTTTGCCTATAATGATTTTGATAGCCGCAGCCTCATTCCCAAACGATCGGATCAAAACAAAAAGACTTTACGCAACAGCATGAATATGGTGATTTCAACACTCCAAAATGGCAAGCCTTTGCATTGGGATGGAGAGTTTTTCTCTGGCAAAGAATTAACCTGTGCGACCCTTGTTGGGCGCAATATGGGATGGCTTCCCGAAGAAGAAAGTTTGGCGAAAAAGCATATTGTCGAAGTTCTGCGAAACGACAACGGAACTTATCCTATTGATAGTGATCTCAGTGAGAGTTACCAAAAAACTGTGCCCGCTTGGGAATTAAAATTTCTCAATTATCAGACCAAGATTTGCGCGATCGAGTTTGCCAAACAATCAATATCTATATGCAGAGTTTGGATTTTGCGCGGGACTCACAGGGGCATTACAGCGGTGCCGCTTACGATCAATTCTTAAAGGTCAATGGTTTGCGACGGGGGCGACGTTCCAACGAAACCCCTCAACAGTATCTACAATATCTTCGCGATCAACTTAACTATAAAAAAGATTGGAAGTTTGTGGGCTCGTCGCCCCTCAATTATCACGACCACGATTCTCGATTTGGGGAGCTTGAATTGCGTGGCATGAAAACCTTTTTTACTCGAGGACAGTGTGCCTCTTGTCATCAACCCCCTGATTTTACAGATTTTAACTTTCACAATACGGGTGTCAGTCAATTGGAATACGACCAGGTCCATGGTGGCGGAGCTTTTAGTCAGTTGAAGTGGCCCGATTGGGAACAGCGTGAATTGCAACGCAAAAAATATTTCACGCCCACAGCCAAACACCCCCATTGGCAAGGTTTGTTCGCTCAGGAGCCTTTTATCACAAACCTAGAGGCCACCGACCTAGGAGTCTGGAATGTGATCGGTCACCCTGACAAAAATTCTGTGCAAGAAAGACTGAAGGCCAATCTTTGTGAATCGGCTCGTCACCCCGATTGTTCAACATGGTCGCCTGACGACTATCTTTCGTTCTCATTGGGGGCTTTTAAAACCACAACTTTGCGAAGTTTGGGACAAACTGCACCTTATCTTCACAACGGTATGGGTAAAGACTTGCGACAGGTTTTGCGCCTTTATTTTGCAGCCTCCCATATGGCAAGAGACGGGCGCCTTGTAAACGCTGACCCGATGCTAAAGGCCATGCACATGATGCCACACGATTTTGAGGCCCTAGAGGCCTTCCTCGGCTCGCTCGATGAGGATTATGATTAAGTCGAGGAGGCGCTGAGAGTCGACGTCGTCCGGTTTTGCAATTGGCCTTTGCGAAAACCAATGCTGTCCGTTTTTGACAGTAATGAAAGTTAATGAAGAGAATAACGCTTAAACAAACAGCCTTCTTCGACTATGAAGGTACTGACGGAATTGAACTGTCAGTATGCATCTTCAATGGGGAGGTTTTCCATGAAAAAAATCGTTTCAATTATTACACTTGTTCTTTTTGCCGCTGTCGCCAACGCCGATGATCTCGACTCTTTACAAGTTTCAGACAAGACACAAATTGAGAATATTCTTTCGACCTACGTTTTGTTTTCAAACAAGATTGTTGCTAAAGGTTTGGCCTTTGGTTTTAGCCCAGCTGTGCAGCAAGTGGATATTTCTTTTCAGCCAATCATTGGTGAACCGGAATTTGTTGAATGCGAAGTGATCCTCGAAGCGACCCTAGGGGTCATTGAAAATGGACAAGTCGTGCCTGTGGGCCCTGAAGTCGGAAAGCCGAAGCAAAGCTACATCGAGGACGGGCGCTGCAAAGACATCAAAAATTCTTATCTATAATCGTTCCGTGAGCCTTAAATCGTTATTGCCCTAACTATGTAAATCTTTCTGAATCTTTCAACGCTCTGTAGAAGGACCAGTTAAGTAGCTAATAAGACACAGCCTTTTCCTTTGTCTCTATTGACAGATAAAACTCAAACTGATCAGGGGAAAATTTGACTTGTCACAAGAAGTTCAATAAAACCAGGTCAGACAAATCCATAGGGGGAGATACATGAAGTCTATACTTACGTTTTCTATTTTACTTTTCGTTTCCAACGCTTTTGCGTTTAACTTTCCAAACATTTCAAACAATGATTTTCCATCAGAAGATGGTTGGGCCAAAGCCATGACATCACGTGCTTGTCAGGTGAAGTTTGCAAAAAGTGATTTTGGTGTGATTGATAAGAATGCTAAAAAAGGTGTTGTTTACACTGTTTACAATCAAGACGGTCAGGTTCTGGCTTCGGCTTGGGCGCGCTCCACATTTGTTGGTGCTAAAAAACGCTGTTTGTTGAAGTAATCAACGACTTAAATTTCAAGATTCAAAAGCCACAGAGGATCTGTGGCTTTTTTCGTTCACTCGTTCGCAGCAATCTATTCTTTGACTATCAAATGGTTTTTTAATTCATTTTTATCATTGGGTTGAATTGGAAAATTCTCTTGCAGAATTTCGCCACAAAGGTCAATGGCGTCCGAAAACCCTTGGGCGAGATTCTTCTGTTTCACTCCTCGGATCAAGCGGTCCACGGTCTCTTGCCACTTCTCTTGAGGTATTTTTTTTGAAATGGCGCGGTCACCCAAGACCACCGCGCGATGTTCCATTAGCGACACATAGATAAGAATACCTGTGGCTTGGTCGGTGTGATCCAAGCGATGGTTGTAAAATTCATTGATGGCTCGTTGTTCCACTTGTAAGGCCTGATCGTCTTTAGGAGTGAGCATGCGCTCAACCCAAGGTATCGGAGACAGGATACGGACGATAACCACCAACGCGATTAAATCAAAAACGATTAAAAGCCAGTGGGGGAGTGCGATCCATTCGGTTTGCCAGTAATCGATATCGAGTACAAAAAATAAAAGAGACAATGCAAACAAAAGGATCAATGGTACGTGTCCCACTGTCGATGAACGGCGTACCACCATTGGCACCACTTCTCCTGAAGTTTTGGTTTCAACTGTTTTTACCGCTTTCTCTATTTGTTCGTGCTCAGAGGCACTAATGTAACTTTTCAACCATTTTGGATTGGCCATCACCATCCTCCTGAGGCGCCACCGCCACTAAAGCCGCCGCCGCCGCCAAGGCCTCCGCCGCCGAAACCACCGCCACCGAAGCCGCCACGCCCACCACGAAAACCGCCACCCATTCCGCCTAATAGTAGAAGGGGCAGAAAGCCACTGCGTCCACCACCAAAAATGACAATGATCCAAAACAGGAGCACAATCCAGCGCTGCGGGGAGCGGTTCGTTTTTGATGAGTTTCTGATTTTACTGACCGGGACGCCTTCGTAAATGGCTTTTATGTCTTTGTCTGGGGCGGCTCGTGACAAAGCCTGGTAGCTCCCTAGAAGCACGGCACTCTCATAATCTTGGCTTTTAAGAAGCGGCACCATGGTTTGCTCGATAATACGATTGCTTTCGGCATCGGTCAGATAGCCTTCAAGGCCTTGACCCACTTCTATGCGAAGCTTCCTATCTTTAATAGCTAAGAATAACAAAAGGCCTTTGTCTTCCTTGGCTGTTCCCAGTTGCCACTTGTCAGTCACTTGAATCGAGGCCATCTCAATGGGAACCCCATCCAGCGTATCGACTGTTAAAATCGCCATTTCAATTCCGGCTTTGGCCTTGGCCTGCGCTAAAATCCCATTCAGTTTTTTCTCTGTCGATGCCGGCAGGACTCTGGCGTAGTCGTTGACGTGATTTTTCAAGGTCGGAACCTGAAAGTCCTGCGCCCACAGCATGGGACAGAAAAACACAATTGCAATGAGACTTATCCGGATTAGCGACGTCACTAAAAATTAACTTCCGGCGTCTCTTCAACGTTTTCGCCTTCTTTAACATCCCATTGCGGCATTTTTTCGTAGTGAAAAAACAGGCTGTTGGTTAAGTTGGTCGGAAACACAGTGACCAAATTGTTAAACTGTTTGATGGTTTCAATATAGCGCTGTCGGGCAATGGTGATTCGATTTTCAGTGCCTTCTAACTGGGCCTGTAAATCTCGAAAATTTTGGTTGGCTTTCAGGTCAGGGTAGCGTTCTGCGACGACCATCAAGCGTCCCAAAGCCTGGCCGAGTGAGCCTTGGGCCTGTTGGTACTGTTGAATCTGTTCGGGGCTGGCCTGTGACGGATCGATGGTGGTTTGAGTGGCTTTGGCGCGGGCATTAATCACAGCCTCTAAGGTTTCTTTTTCGTGGCTCGCATAACCCTTCACTGTTTTAACAAGATTGGGAATCAGGTCGGCCCGTCTTTTATATTGATTGGTAATTTCGGCTAGTTTTGCTTCCACTTCATTTTTCTGCTGAGGAATCGACTGAACCCCGCAGGCGGTGGTGAAAAGAGTCATTGAGAATAATAGAGCAATCAGTTTTTTGTTCATCACGAAGGCACTCCTCTTCTGGGCTAATTTACGGCGATCCTGTAACAGATACCTGCAAATGGCAAGGAGGGGTGCTGAATCGGTGTTGGCAAGGTGCGGAATGGAAAAAATCCACAGGATCTCACAAAGCCAAGTCTTCAAAAGTCTTTGGTTTAAAACAGAGGGGGCTTTCTGAGGGACCCTCGGTGAGGGCCCTCGGTGTCCTTAAAGAGGCTCAGGAAGATCGAGTTCGGGAAGGAACTCCAGTCCACAGCGTTCAAACTGAGCGGCAATAGCGTTGCTTGAGCCGCGCAAAGAGAAGTTGACCGACTTGACCTCTCCGGCGCTGTCTAAATAATGAGCGGTCAGTGTCAGATGCCGTCGAATAGCAAAGACCAAATCTTCGCGCTCATCAAAAAGCACTCGGGCGCCAACTAAAGATGGGTTGTCAGGTTGAATCGGTAGCAGTTGAAAATCGCGGCTGGTGCCATTGGTCGATGCGGTCACATCGAGAAAGCTAAAGTTGGCTTGGGTCACAATATTCACCTCGGGCTCCGAAAAACCGTCGGTGGCGGGGTTGTAAAAAGCCACCACCTCTAAGGTGGACTCTTTGTCCTCGCTCATTGTGTAAGCGGAGCAAGCGCCTTTTTTCCAAATCTCATGGCTCTGCACCAGTTCGGCATTCCAGTCGCGCCCAGTCTCCTCGGCGCTGACGATGATTTCGTCTGTCAATTGGGCCCAGGCCGCGGCACTGGTCATGGTTACAAAAAGTGATAGTAAAAGCCTTGTCATCTTAATTTCCCCCGTTGCTTTGAGAACTAATAGCCTCAATCATTTGTTCTTCTAGTGTTTTTAATCTTTGTTTTTTGGTACGGATACTGGCGATCAAGTCATTGTAAGTCTTGATCTCTTGGGTCAGCTTTTGCTCTGCTATTTTTGCTTGGGCTGTTGTTGTTTGAAGCTGACTCTGTTTTTCTGCCAGTTGCTTTTGTCTCTGTTGAATCAGATCTTCTTGTCCTGGTATTTTTTGCTTGGCGATGACAACATTCTGATCTTGGGTTGCCAAATCTTGACGGGCTGCCTGCAATTTATTGCGTCGATCAATCAATCGTTGTTTGGCATTTTCCAACTGGCTTATTTCGTCTTCAATCGGGCGAATATTGGCGCTGTAGAATTGATTGATCTGACTTTGTACCGAAACCAATTGGTTCTCAATGGAGTTGATTTGTGAAATCAAGTTAGACTCATCGAGCTCGAGATTAGAAATTTCACGATTGTTTTCGCGAATGTCACCCTGGATTCGGATTTGTCGAATATCTTCATCGGCCACTTCGCGCTCTTTACGGACTATTTCATTTTGCAGTTGATTGATTTCTCTTTCGTTGGCTTGCTGCTGGGCCTCCAAACGTTGAATCTCACGGCGATTGTTTCGGATGTCATTAGTCAGTCGGTCGATTCTTTGGTTTTGTTGACGCAAGCGTTGGCGCAACTCACGGATTTCAGCTTGGATGGCTTGCTTGTCGGCGCCTTCCTGATTCAACTGATTCTGTTTTTGCTGAATTTTTGACTTTGTTTGGTCGCGACGGTTTTCGACCTGGCGACGGGTTTGAACCTTCTGCTGAGTTTCCTGACGCAGGTTTTGAATTTGGTTACTGATATTTTGAATTTCTCTTCGCAAGCGGGGAATTTCTTGTTGGCGGATCCGTACTATGCGAATGCGAGCCTGCTCCTCGCGGCGTTCAGAGGCAGACAATTGCAGGCGAAGTTGAGAGTTGGAAAACTCTAAATTCTGAATACGACGTCGCACTTCATCGAGCTCTCGGCCTTTTGAACTCTTCTGTTGCCGCAATTGATTGCGCCGTCCCAGGTAGCCTTGATACTCGGCCGAATTCTTTAAGTTTTCAATCTGCTGTTGATGAGTGTTAATTTCAGATTGTTTAGAGTCGGCCTGTTGCTGAAGTTGGTTGGCTTTTTGGGTTAACGAGTTTTGAGACACCTGAGAAGGAGATGTAAATTCTCCCGAAGCGACCACGCGTTGGCGTATTTTTTCTTTCTCCTGCTTAGAAAGGGGCTCGACGCGTTTTAGGAAAGCCAAGTGCTGTTGCTGAACTTCAACGTCTCGTTGTAGGCGCTCGACATCCCGCTGGTCGGCAAGAAGAACGCTTTCGATGGATTTGAATTGAACTTTTGATGTGTCGACCACCGCTTTTTGTTTTTCCAACTGATTGGGCCAAAGCGTTTTTTCGATAAGGATTTGTGAATAAAGTTGGTTGTAGTTTTGCTGTAAACTTCCAGGATTGGTGGTTTGTGCCTGTGCCACCCCCCAGCCGAACACTGCCAGTAAAATACTGATGGATAATGATCGCAAATTTGCCCCCCTTGCAATGAAACCTCTGCGGTTCAGTTGGGTGATTATCATGGAGGCATTCTTAAAAACAACGATAAAGTCAGGCAATGTAAGATTCTGTCTGACGAAACTCTGAAAATTTGTCAATCTGGTAAACGAATTCGCTGAGATCCAATACAAGCGGGGCTGAAAACAAACAAACGTTCCACAATGATAAAAACATCAACTAAAGGCTAGGGGGCTGCCGATGAGTTTTACTGGCGGGGGAAAGGATGGAGATCATGGGGATTGGTTCTTCAATAGATCTATCGTATTTAGGTTTTTTCGTGCTCGGTTTCTTGTGCATATTTGCACTGCTGTTGCGAGAGATTCAAAAACTTAATGAGGCTCTTGATGACAGTAAAAAGTCGAAGCTCAGATTGCATGAAAATATGTCAGAAAAATTGTCTGATATTGAGATAGAAAAAATTCATCTAGAAAATAAGATTTCACAGCTCGAAGAGACGATATCTCTTTGGCAAAGTAAGTCGCGGCAACTCAATAATCATGTCAATATTCTCACCAACAGCGGACACGAGCCAAGTAAGGATGATGAGATCACCCGTGAGATCATCTCTTTGGCCTACCGGTCAGCCGCTTAACTTTGGCGAACCATTCGATCAGTAACAAGGGATCACTCGGGGTGATACCCTTGACCATCTTGCAGTGACTGAGACTCAAACAAATTGCGTTCGTCAGCGGCAATGATGTCGGTGAGGAATGTTAAAATGTTATCCGATGATTCTACGGACCAGTACATAACGCCTTCGTCATTGGTGGTGTGTTTGGGGTGGTCTAAATCCTCATGATCGATGATCATGGGAAGACCATTATTGACCAGTCCGACGGCGTGACCTAGCTCATGGACCACGGTCGCTTGTTCAATGTAGCGTTGTGAGGTTGAGCCGCCTCCCACGCTTGTGACCACATCTTTGAAAATAAAAGCGTAATGGCTCCCTGAAATTTGCACTCCCAAAACAGTGCTATTGCCCTCAAACTCTCCATTTAAAAAGATCACTGGCATCCGGACCACACCGTTGGACTCCAACGTGGGAGAGAGGCTTTGTCCCAAAGCCTTTAACTCTTGGCTGGTCCATTCGCTTTGGCCTTGGTCGGCAATCTCAGTCATCTCGGCAAGGGTCTTTGGAACCGTCACCTGACGGCCCGAATGGGATGAGAATAGGGCGGTGTAACTTTGCTCAGTGATCTCCCAAGTTTCATCGCCACTCAAACCAAGAGTGCCTGTATAGGGGGTGGCACCAGTTTCATAAAAAACCACAACCTGCCAATCCGTGACCGAATCACTAAACACAATTTCCGAGATTTGTTCTTGTTGCTGCTCTGGGGTGACCGAGTTGCCTCCGCCATTGTTGGAGCAGCTAAGGCAAAGAAATAAAAAAACTATTAAAATTAAACCTGTTCGCATGCCATTATCCTTAGTTATCTTTTTTTATGGAAAAGAAAATGCTGGTCCCGTCTTTTTGGTCACTTTCAATGGAGATTTCACCACCGTGTTCTTCAACTATTTTTTTACAGATCGACAATCCCAGGCCAGTGCCGGGGAATTCGTCAAGAGAATGCAGTCTTTGGAAAGGTTGAAAAACCTTTTCGAAGTTTTCCTTGCTAATACCGATTCCGTTATCTTTTATTTGGAACTTCCAGATCTCGTCTGTCTCCTGGTCGGCGGAAACGATAATCTCTGGCACAGTGCCTTGTTTGACATATTTTATGCTGTTTTCAATAAGGTTCTGGAAAATCAAATTGAGGTGCAAGGGGTTTGCATAGATGTCAAAATTCAAATC
Source organism: Bdellovibrionales bacterium (assembly GCA_964230555.1). GTDB lineage: Bacteria > Bdellovibrionota > Bdellovibrionia > Bdellovibrionales > JAGQZY01 > JAGQZY01. The sequence continues at coordinate 27,057 of CAXRIX010000047.1, read as the reverse complement.
CGAATAAATCTTTGCTCCACTTTCTTCTATTTTAAAATAAAGGCTTGAACGTACATCATCGATAACTTCTTTAAGGTTCACCCATTCTTTCTTAATGGGCGATGTTCCCATTCGTGACAACTCCAGTAGGTCGGTGATCAATCGGTTCAATTGGTTGAGTTGTTTTTGAATGATGGGAAGGTATTGATCCAATTTTTCGATTTTATTTTTTTTGCAATCCTCAATCTCAGAAAAATAAGAAATGACAGTGCTCAAAGGGGATTTTAAGTCGTGAGACGCTTGATAGGCGAAGAATTCCAATTCTTCGTTCATGGTTTGAAGTTTTTTAGCGTATTGAATAAGTTCCTTGGTTCTTTGTTCGACAATCGTTTCGAGGTTTTGATTGGCCACTAGAAGTTTCGACTCAGCCTCATTTTTTTCGACTAAAGCCACCTTCAACTTCGCATTCAATTCGTCAAGTTCCTTTGGACTCCGCAAGGCTAAAAGGTGGGGTAGGATCGGGAATAATGCCAATGCTGTAATCAGCGACACTCCGGCTGTTACACCTTTGGCCAAGCCTTCGATTTGATAAACTGGATCCCATACTGTCCAGATGGCAATAAGATGAGTCAGTCCGCACCAAAAGATAAACAAGGCAAAAAGTTTAAATATTTTAGGGTAGGGGAGATTTTTCTTCTTTGAAACAAAGTAGAAGAGCATCAATGGAATGGAAAAGTAACTAACAGCGATTACAACATCAGACACCACATGCAACCAGAGAATACCGGGTCTCCAAAGGTAACAGTGGCCGTGGGGCATAAAGTGATCATTGGCAAAATAATCAAATAATGAAACTATCATCTGGTCCTCCAAGGACTGAAGAACCAGATGATAGCCAATCTAGAGAAAGGGTGCAATGGCTGCTTGAGCTTGTCATTCAAGCAATTTAATGTCGCCATCGGCGTTGACCCAAAGGGTCCCCAGTGGATGCTCATCGTAGGCATCCACCAGATCAAAAACACCGGTCGGCAAATCACTTAGGGCAAATTCAGAGGTCTCTGAGGAGATCATCTGATGGCATAGGGATTGAGGGGCGTCCTTAACAAATTGCACTAGAGTGATAACCTCATGGCGAGTATCAACAAACAGAGAGTTTCCTTTCATTTCGGTGCATCCATCTTCTAATAAGATTTCAGCTTCCAAAAAAGGAGTCGCTGTGTGGGTTTTTATTGATATATCTTTGATTGGATGAACATCAGCCAACCCACTGTGCCCCCAAAAGAGGATCCATCCAATCAGAATAAGTTTCATAAAGCCTCCTGCAGTTCTAAATCGTTGTTCGCAAATCGATGTCGTTCCAACTTTGCTTTCCTCCTTTTTTTATCACGTTTCTTACTATGCTCCTCTCGAAGTCTTTGTAGCGTTGCATTTTTCACAACTTTCAGACCCCGGTAGACATTTTTTGTCTGAACTGTAGCAATCACGTCGGAGTCTTTTGAGACGGCTCGCAGGTCAATGGCGTAACCTTTGTTTTTTCCGGTTTCTTTACGGACCGAAAAATGCAATTTCTCAAGATAGGGCAGTTTGACTTCCAATTCTTGAGCGCATTGATCAAGAACTTTATCCACCTTTGAGGCTGGGAATGTGAAGTTGATCCCTTTATAAGATACTTCTTTTTGCATCAGAGACTCCTTTCTAAATAGCGAAATCGAGGCGTCGGATATCAATTGTAGCATCATCCAACTCATTGATTGGCAGAGTGTCGGTGTCTATAAAGTCATCGATACACTTGTAAGTTAAAGTGTAAAGTTGACATGGATCATCCTGACTCTTCGAAGCCACCCCGGTAACTTGCACTTTGGTGTCTATAAGATTCCACATTTTAAAAGTTTTGCGATTGCCGCTTAGTTGGTACTCGACACCATCTTCACCGATTAACAAAAAGTCGATATTTCTGCCCCGTAGGGCCGCCGGTGCCTGAACTAAAAGGCCTGTTGGTTTTTTCAATTTCATTTTAAAATTACTTCGCATAAATCTTCTCATTTTGTAGCCTCCATGTTAGATAGCGACGTCAAGGAATCGGGTTTGCTTCCACGACTCAAATTGCCATATTAAATCTTTTTTGAGTTTTTCAGCCAAAGAATAGATGTCGTTGTCATAACAGGTGCTAACAAACATTCTTTGCTCGGAGCGCACTTCGAAGGTTCCTCGATGTAAAAGCCCTCGATTTTCAATTCGTAATTTAAAAGAGGCGTCACTAGGTGCATAATCACGAACCGGGCGGAAAATCACTCGCATGTAACGCTCGATAACATCTTGGTCTGGCTGTGTTTGGTCAAAGTTGGTGATCAACCAATGTTTATTCGTGCTCATTTCTACCTCCTGGTATTCAGGTTAAAGACCCATTTGATTAATTGTAAAACTTCTGCAGGCTTAAACGGCTTTCTTAACAGCACGGGTGGCGTTCTCATTTTCGAAACCTTCTCGAGCTGCTGGCTGGTGAATTGTGACGACATCAAGATGACTGGAATACTTTGTGGAATGAACTGGCAGTATTCCAAAACATCAATTCCAGAGGTTTGGTTGTCGAGAAAAATATCTAAGAAAAGCGCATCCAAATGCGGAGGACTGATCATATGGTTCTGCCACAATTCGTGGATGGCATCCTGTGAGTTACTAAATTTTAGACCTTCCACATTTTCAAACTCTAACTGGATTGAACCCAATATAAGGTCGTGAACTGAGGCATCATCTTCGATGATGGCAATTCTAAGTTTTTCAGGAACTGTTGTTGTCAACTGTTGTGCGGTTTGAACCATGATCACTCCCTTCCTGTGGTTAATAAAAGCAAGGGGTGTGCCAGTAATTTTAATGGTCTTTTGCTGATAATTTTATTTTGAACAATAATATCTTGGTGATGGGGTAATTTGCCTCACCGATAAAGCCCCGCAAGGTTAGGAAAGGCGAGGCCCGGCTTCAAAATTCTGTTTCGCGGTTAATATATCAGATTCAATCTGCTGTATCAGTCTTTCGCATGTTTCTTTGTCAGCATTTTCGGCGGCTTTCTCAAGTTCATAACTCAAATCTCCAATTTCTTGAAACCCATAACTTTTAGCACTGCCTTTTACCCGATGGCCAATTTTTTTAATGGTCGAGAAGTTACCATCATCAATGGCTTCATTAAGAGTCTGTAAGTCTTCGATTCGGGTGGCAAAATATTGCGGCATTAATTTCTGCAACATTTTTTCCTCCGTCGTCATTTTCTTACCCTCAGGAATTTTAAATTGAATATTAAAAACACTTTGGATGGTTTTATAAACCTTTTCGCGGTTGATGGGCTTGGTCATTCGTCCGGTAAAACCGGCCTCGATACATTTTTTTTCATCGACAAGGCCAGCGTGTGCTGTAACGGCAAAAATAGGTAAGTTGTGAAAATCCTTTCGAATTTTCTTGATAGCTGTGTAGCCGTCCATGACTGGCATCTGAATATCCATAAACACGATATCATAGTCCTTTTTCTTGACCTGTTCACAGGCTTCTAAGCCATTGCTGGCGAAATCCATACAATCAGTGACAGGGGATAGGATCTCCTTAAGTAGAAACAGGTTGTCGTTGGAATCATCAACAGCCAGTATCGAAAGTTTTCTTCCTTTAATTTCAACTTTTAAGAACTCAAGGTGAGTGTTGTCATTGATCTCATCAAAGCGGAAATTGTTTCTTCCCATCGATTCAAACATGTGCCAGGCTCGAAAAGGTTTGATTAAAAAGTTTTTAAATCCGTTTTTACGAATAAGTTCCATATTTTCTTTCGAAAAATTAGATCGCATCAGGGCATAAACGGTCTCCATTGCCACGTTTTTACTTAATATGGTCGCCGCGTTGATCATGTTGATAATGCCAAGAGAGTCGTCAACAATAAACTTCGTGGGTTTCGAAGAATCAATGGCTTCCTCAAGGTCCTTGATGCCACTCACGATCTTGTAATCTTGGGTCAACTGTTTGATGTAAGCTTCAATTTTTTCAATGTTTTTCAGCTCTGTTATAAAAACAATTTTCTCATTCAAAAAGAAGTCGCTGGAATTTTGATCTCTTGATTCATAGTCAAAGTTCACGGCAAATTCGAATTTCGAGCCAATATTTTTCTGACTTTCAACATTGATTTGGGCGCCCATGAGACCGACTATTTCTTTACAGATGGCCAGTCCCAGGCCAGATCCGCCAAATCTTCTTTTGATCGAGGAATCTTCTTGTACAAAACTCTGAAAGATCCCCTCAAGTTTACTGCTCTCGATTCCAATTCCTGAGTCTTCGACTTCGAAATTCAATGTGATATTTTCTTCTACCGGGTCTTCGAAAAGGCTGCAGACTTTTAAACGTATAAAACCTTTGTTGGTAAACTTTAAAGCATTGTTAAGCAGGTTGATCAGAACTTGTTCAATACGGGCGACATCGCCGTAGATGATTTTTGGAATCTTAGGGTCAATGTCGACAATCAATTCAAGATTCTTTTCATGGGCTTGAATGGATACAATATCAGTGACCTTGTCGACCATTTTGTAAATGCTAAATTTAGAATTTTTTAGTTGAATAGAATTGCTTTCGAGCCCCGAAAAATCCACAAGGTTGTTGAGCATATCAAGTAAAACATGACTGGAGCGTTGTAGGTTGTTGACGTACTGATTCTGTTCAGACGTCAATCTGGTTGATTTTAAAATATCGGCCATTCCCATAATTGAGTTCATCGGGTTGCGGATCTCATGGCTGATCCGGCTGATGAAGTCTGAACGCACACTTAAAGCTTCATTCAGTCTTTTAACAGCCGGCTTGAAGCCCCACATCGCCTGCATCACAAGTACGATTAAAAGAAGAAACAAAAACAATATATCGAGATTCAAAATCGTACGGGTCGTGTTGTTGATTTTACTATCGAGTTTATTGGTTAGGTTTTCAAGAAGGCTGTGGTACTGGCTAACAGAAGTCAGCAGTGTTTCGACGCCCTCGGGAGACAACCGCTCGAGGGATAGGTTGTTTTGAAAGAGATCCGGCTCGTAGATCTTGCGGCAAGGAGCATTCTGACAAATGGTAGACGGTAAAGTGTTTACTAAAACGCCATTTTTTTCGACTAAGAATTGAATTGATTTTTGGATGCTATTAAGGGATTGCTCCAGGTTGGTGTTGATGGAGATTTGTGCGTCCAGGATACGTGAGCGGGTTCTTTCAGAGAATATCTTCTGTTTCTCGACAGCACGGATTGCGGCAATGGTTTCCAGCTGATCAGCGTGTATTGCGAATTTGACCATTTGGAAAAGAATCGCCATAAGGGCAATGGAAGACAGTGCAAAGACATACACCGCCGTCAAATCCCGCTGTTTTTTATCAAAGACTTTATCAATTATTTTTTTAATCACCATTGTAAAGACGCTCCACCCATAAATTTCGAATCTGTGTAACGAAAATTTTCGGTTTTAATTTGAAGAAACGAGTATTGTGAACTCAGCGAAATATCAAACTCAGGACTCTGATAGAGACGGAAGCTAGCAAATTCCCAAAGCAGTCGTTGACCCTTGTAATCCGGTCGAAGAAATGTGGGGGTGTAGCGTGCACTCATTGAGTAGTGAATGTCACCAGGAAATAGATCAAGATCAATAAGTCGCAATATAAGTTCAGGACCCGTTAAGGTGACATGCTTGGTATTTAGATCGTTTAATTTAATACCTTTGAATCCAAGGCCGAGTGTTAATGGAAGGTGCGTACTAAGACCAAGTCGGTGATTGAAACTAGCTGCCAACTCAAAAAAAGTATCTGGGATGGACTCCTGAAAATATCTGAAAGGAGCTAGCGCATAAAAAGTGAGAAATCCAGACGTGTGATGAGGTTTGTAATCCACCGAAAGCAACGCTTCGGCTCCAAGTTTAGAGCCGTAAATCGCCGCGTTGGCTAGCGTCACCGAAGGGTGATCGACGTCTGTTTCGAGCGATGGCGCGGTCTGTAAAACTCCCGCAAGACGTTTCTTTTTGTGATTGGTCGGAGCTGATACATAAGTGGGATTTGGTTTATTGTAAATCACAGAATGGAGACTGGGATTGTTATCCGATTTTATCTGAAAGACTTCCAATGGTTCAGAGCTTGTAAGGTCTTGGTGTCCAATCGATAGTATCACAAAGCGAGGTCGCGCGACTTCCACTTGAATGTCCGGATGGGACGGAGGCAAGGAAGCCAAGTTTTCAGAGCTCCACAGGCCAACCTGAAGCCCTGAGTCGACGATTTTACAATCCACCGAAATAAAACTCTTTGCCTTGTTAGAAGAATTGAGTTGAAGACCCTGTTTTTTGCAGGCCTCTGATATCGAAACAATAGGTGTCTCCAATAAACCGTCAATTTTAATGCGTACAGTTGATTCGCCATTGATTGTTTTTTTACGCATCGGAAATACAATATTGGAATCAAAGTGTTCAAAACGCAGAACAGTTTTAATGTTCGTATCAGCAGAAAAAGGGCTGCCTTCTTTGTCACTATTTGGCAATGTTTTGAATTTGGAGTTGTTGGACTTGAGTTCGAGAAGCGGCGGGAGTGCGACCCAGGTTTGGGCCTTTTTATAGACAAAACCTTCATGAGATTTTTCAATGATAAAAGTTCTAGTTTTCCAGGTGGCCTTCTTTTCAGCACCTGAACTATCGAAGTATGTGATATTGGCCGTCGGCTGAGCCTCAGCATGGAAACAGAAAATAAATAAGTTAAGTGAAATAAAAAATAGAAATCTACGCATAACCACATCTCTCTGCTGCATCGGTGTCTCTAGTAAAAACGATGAGAATGGGCTCGAAGTAAAGCCGAAATTGATTGGTGTCAATGGCTATGCTAAAGAGTCCTGGTTTAGAAACCATAGTCCTTTTCTTTCCTGTAAAGAGTTTTTCTGTTGATACCTAAAATTTCGGCGGCTTCTTCTTTCTTGCCTTCGGTTTTATCCAGAACAAACTGAATATATTGTTTTTCTAGTTCTTTTAGGGGCAGAAGCTCTTTAAAGAGTAGGCTGGTCTGTTCATCGACTTCAACACTTCCTTCAATCGTTATATCTTTCTCTGCAATCTGAGATTCCGTTGAGAGAACCACTGCACGTTCAATCGTGTTTTCCAGCTCGCGCACATTGCCTGTCCAACGCAACCGCTTCAACTTGGCTAAAGCTTCATGGGAAATTCCATCAATGTTTTTATCGTTGGCTGCGGCGTACTTTTTTAAAAAGTAGTTGGCCAGTATGGGAATATCCTCTCTGCGGTTTCGTAAAGGGGGTACGTTAATCGGAATGACACAAAGTCTAAAATAGAGGTCTTCGCGGAATTCATTTTTCTTAATTGAGGCCTTAAGGTCTTTATGAGTGGCCGCCAAAATCCGCACGTCCACACTCCGCTGCTGTGTTTCTCCCAAGGGTTTAATTTTACGTTCTTGGATGGCACGAAGAACTTTCGATTGCAGAGACAGTGGCATATCTCCGATTTCATCAAGAAACAGAGTGCCTCCATTGGCTTCCTCGAAAAGGCCTTTGCGATCCTCGTTGGCGCCAGTAAACGCTCCTTTTTTATAACCAAACAGTTCGGCTTCTAGAAGGTCTCCCGGTATTGCTGAACAGTTTATTGGGATAAAAGGTTTGTCTCGACGCTTACTTTTATCATGAACCGCCTGCGCCACCATTTCTTTTCCACTGCCACTCTCGCCATTGATAAGGATATTCGAAGAACTGGTCGCCACTTTATTGATGAGAACCAAAAGCTCTCGCATTTTGGGGCCACTACCGATCATTTCGGGCTTTTGGTTTTTATGGTCTAGTCTTTGTTTTAATTTTTCGTAATTTTTCTCAAGGTTTTGGATCTTAATCGCTCTCTGCGAAAGTACCTCAAGTTCGGTAAAGTTCAGAGGCTTTGTTATATAGTCGTAAGCCCCTTGTTTTAAAGCCATTGCGGCATCATCGACGGTTCCAAAAGCGGTAATCAGGATCACCGGCGTGTCGACTTGGGTGACAGCCAGTTCTTGAATGAAATCGATGCCATTTTTTTCGGGTAGGTTGAGGTCGCAGACGATGAGATCAAAGCTTTGATTATCTTCAAGGATAAGGCGAAGTCCCTGCTCCGCTGTTTCACAGGTTTCGGTAACAAAGTTAATCTCTTTATAAAATTCTCCCAAAAGATTGAGTATGGCCCGATCATCATCAATAACAAGAACGCGAAATTTGTTTTTCTGCTTTTTTTCATGATTGATTGGGGGTGAGTTTTTTTCGGTCTGAATGTCCATCGAACCTCCATTTTTCCAGGCTAGCACTATCGCTGCTTCTCGTCTATTTTTGTCCAATATTGCCACGTGTTTAAATGTGGCATTTTTGGAATTGTGTACTAAATATCCAATTTAATTGAACAAAAAATCACAATAATACACTCTTTGGTTATTCTGAGGTTTTTTCAGCGGGGCGAATGGGGCCTCCGAATCGAGGCATTTTACCCCGAACCCTCCCTTGGTCCTTGCTCTTTTGTGATTTTATTCATTCTCAGCTGGCATCAAGGTTGCTTTGTATAAGGGTAACTCTGAAAGGGGGTTTCAATGATGAATTCAGTCGCAACAGATTTAGGAAACTACGAGCCTATTGTTCGTAGCCCTCGTAGACTTGAGTTAACTTCAGTCAATCGTATTTTAATAGTAGAAGATGACGTATCTTTAACAAACCTGTTAACAGGTGTTCTTGAAGAGATTGCACCCAATGTTTCCATCGACTGGGCGACCAGTGGAGAGGAGGCTGAGCACTATTTAGAGCGTGAAGGTGAAATGTTTGGTAGCAGTCCCTATGATTTGATTATTGCCGACATTTTTCTGGAAGGTGATATCACTGGACTTGATATCTGGAAGCTTTGTGATCGCAAATACCCAGATGTAAACATACTTGTTACCTCAAGTCTGCCAATCGAAAAATTTGTGTCTTGTTTGAAGAATGAATATTCTTGTCCACAATATTTACCAAAGCCTTTCACGCTAACCGAATGTAAGGAGGCCATCGGTGAATTTCTTTAAAAGGACGCCGGCAGCGAAGCCTGTTTGGTGGAGTTCTTTTTTTCTGAGCTTTTTTGCTTCAGTGGGAGTCTTTTTCGCTCCAAGTGCCACCCAGTCTTCAGTGAACACAGGCAAAACAACCAATCATTCAGTGGAGGAGATTTTCTTACCGGCCGGCTTTGACGACAATGATGATGTTGTTGTTATGGTCTATGGAGTCTACGACATGTCGTGTGAAGAAATGGTGTCACACAGTTATGAAATCGATGACTCCAACAATGTGATCTACTTGGATTCAAAAAAAGTGGTTCACGAGGCTAAGCAAGATTGTACTGAGAATTTCGAACCGTTTTACAAAGAATACAATTTAGGGACACTTCCTGCTGCTGAATATAAAGTTGTGGCAAGAGGTGACTCACCGGTTGTCGACACTTTGCAGGTTCAGGCCAGTCGCATTCAAGACCGAGACCGCTTTGATTACCCAGAGATGGTGGAAATTCGTATCGCATTGAAGGCCACGGGGCGCGCGTCTCTTTATTTAGACGTACCGCTTGAAAATAGCTGCCAACGATTGCAGTCGGTATCGGTTCAACGTCGAAGTTCAAATTTTTGGGAAGTGTATCCCATCATGAGTCAAACCCAGAGGGGAGACTGTGAAAAAGGACTTTTGATTCAAACTAAGGAAGTGGATTTAGGAGAAATTCCTATCGATACCCATATTTTTTACATTCGAACCAAACAAGGTGAATCAAACTTTTATTTCGAAGCACTTATTTAAGTTAAGGAGGAAAAATGTTAGCCCACAGAAATAAGTCAAACTTAGGTATTTACGGCTTTGATGCCGTTAATCTTTTTACCAATGATGAAATTTTTTGTGCTGGTTTTGAGCCTACTCCAGATGATGTCAGTTTGATTGATCAACTGCTTGTGGATCTCAATTCTTTAGCCTACTCTCATCAGCCTATCTGTCTTTACATCAATCGAAAAAATGACCTTTATTGGATGGATGTTAAGCTCTACTGTATGGGGGATCCACTGTTTGCAGACAGTCAGAACACCACTCTCAAAGAAGCCAGCCAAAGGTTAAAGAAAAAAATTGTCGACCAAATTCCCTTTGCCACGCATAGTCTAGAAGACTTTCAGTCCATTGCAATGAACCAGATTTGAGTTCATTGCATACAACTCGATTTTGAGTTAGGTCCCCATAGGTTGTGGAGGCTTTAAGCTAGGGAATTCTCTCGTGTAGTTTTTTAGAACATTTGTTTTCTAATATCTTCGTCTACGACTTGTCTATATGTACGCTTTCCTTTATCTTTGAACTATAGATACCTTAGGGGCAGGGGTTTGGATGATCGGAAACAAGAATAAGGCACAATCGAAAGATGTTGTTTTTGATGTTGTCGAACAGATGCACGAGGGGCTGCAGATCATTGATGAAAATTTCTGCTATGTCTATATTAATAAGGCGGCCGCCCAACACGGTAAAAAAACGTCCCCGGATGAACTGACCGGCCGCGCTATGATGGACTGTTACCCAGGCATCCAAGAAACAGAAATGTTTTCCTTATTAAAAAAAACCATGAGTGACAACAAAACTCGGAGAATGGAAAACGAGTTTAAATTTCCTGACGGTAGTAAAGTGTGGTTTGATCTTTTGTTCGAATCCCATGATCAGGGTGTTTTAATTCGCTCCTTAGACATTACCGAACGAAAGAGTGTAGAGGCTCAGCTCACTCACTCAGAAAAGATGAATGCGCTTGGCAAGTTGGCAGGTGGTGTCGCCCATGATTTCAATAACAAACTAGGAATTATGAAAATCTATTGTGACATGGCTTCGCAATTAGTTGGTCCTAAAGAGAAAAATTTGCAGAAGTATATCAACCAAATTTATTCAGCTATTGAAGAGTCGACGACATTAACAAAGCAGCTCTTGACCTTGAGTCGCAAACAAATTTTAGAGTTAAAACCAATGAATGTTAATGACGTCATTGGCAAATTACAGCTGGCTTTAAGTCAAATGATGGGTGAAAGTATTGAATTGAAGTTCCACTTAGATCCAAACGTCCACGAAATTAATATGGATCCTTCTCAGATAGACCAAATTTTTCTAAATCTTATTGTTAACGCTAAAGAAGCAATGCCCAACGGTGGAACGTTGATTATTGAATCGACCAACATTTTCTTAGATGAAGAGTATTGTAGATTACATCCTGAAGCTGAGGTTGGGGAATACGTGGTTGTCTCGTTGACCGATAACGGAGTGGGGATGAGTGCGGAAATGCAAAAGCAAATTTTTGAACCTTTTTTCTCAAGTAAGGTTTGGGATGGCGGTACGGGACTGGGTTTGGCAACTGTGCATGCCATCATTCGGCAAGCGCGTGGTTTGATTTGGGTCTATAGCGAAGAAGGAATCGGCACCACATTCAAAGTTTACTTTCCGAAGAGCAAACAAAAGCCTTTAGCGCCTCGGAAGAGCAATCCTGATAAAACCATAGGAGACTTAGTCGGTAGCGAAACTCTACTGTTGACAGAAGATGATGATATGTTGCGTGAAGCGGTGACCGAGGCCCTGGAAGGTGCCGGGTATAATCTTTTTGTGGCCGCGACGGTTGAAGAAGCCGAGGAAAAATTTGCCGCAAATCGGAATGAAATCTCACTTCTTGTGACCGATCTTATTTTAAAAAAGTCTAAAGGCAATGACTTGGCAAAATCGTTAAAAGAAAAGAAACCCGATCTCAAAATACTTTTTATCTCCGGTTATACAGAAAACTCGATCTCTCACCAGGGTATTCTTGATGAAGATTGTGTGCTTTTGCAAAAGCCTTTTTCTATAAAGTCTATGCTAGAGGTGATACGTAAGATTTTAGATGCTGAATTGGTTCGTGGTGTTTTCTAACTTGTAGAATTCTTTCAAAAGTCAATAAATGTGAATTTAATTAAACAATTTGAAGGAGATTCTAGTCTCCGATTCGGGTAAATTCATTTTATGTCGATTGTAAAAACTGTCCTTGTTGGATTGCTTGTCGTTATTGGAGTTTTCAGTGCCGCATTAGCGACTCTTTATTTCAATAGAAAACCCGTAGGTAATCATTATATAGAAAAAGCTTTAGGTCAGGGGAATGGCTGCGGCAAAATTGACATCCGTTTTGACCCGACGATCGTTGTTTGTCGGGATGCCACTATTCAGCTAGGTACGGCTGGCGAAAGTGTATGGACTGGAACAATTCAAAAAGTGGAATTGCAGTTCAGCCCAGGGGCTGGTCTTTCAGACTATTCTTTCTCTTCAGTAAAAATTTTGCGACCTCGAATACTTTTGGCCGAAGTGTCAGGTGTGAGCTCCGAAAGTCAAACGCCCGAGCTGCCAAAGACTCCCGTCACTATAGAAACTCTTAAGGTTGAAGATGGAATCTTTACTTATCAAAGTCGTAACCCCAATAACAAAAGGAAAGCCGGTGAGCTGACCTTTAGCCGAATCGCGGCGGAAAGTCAGAATATAGAATATAGAGGCTATGATTCATCTCCCATAAAGATAAATATAACAGGACAGCTGGATGAAGGTTTTTTATCTCTTGATATGACCATCAAGCTCTCTAAGTCCTCTTCAAATTTTGAAATCGTTTCGGAAATTGAAAATGCTCCATTAAAATCGGCCAATAGTTACACTCAACCCACCGAGGGTCTGTCTCTTCAGGGAACCATTGTTAAAGCTCGAGCCCATTCGAATTATTCAGACAGTCGTTTAACAACTCGCTCGAGTCTTGTTTATCGTGACCTCGATGTAGACCTCGAATCCCAAGGTGACAGCTCAACTCTAGCCACTTGGTTTAAACAGGTAGTTTTTAATAGTCTGCTTTGCGACTCGCAAGAGCCCTCCCAGTTCGGCAAACAAAATAGTGAGGTGGTGATGCCGGCTCGAAAAGGCAGTTGGGCTCAGTATGTGTTAACCGGTCTTTTAAAGTCTTCTTTAAAAGTGGCCTGCGTTGAACAGGAAGTTGAAATCTAATTCGACTCCACTTTGTGCATTAGATTCGAATTTCGTGATCTAAAGTTTGATCTAACAGCCAATCAAAAGTTTCTGGTAAGACCTGTCGCCAATATTCAGCGGAGTGGCCGTCAGAACTTTCTATTGGAAACTGATCGATGGCGATTTGAGCATCCGGTGAACGACTGCACTGTTCAAGAAAATCAAACAAAACTGGGTTTTCAGTAAAACTTCTGTATCCGAAGTCATTGGCATGGATTCGGATGAAATGACTGGTTTCCGGAACCAAAGAGCAATCATTATCAGCTTGGGCGTGGACCAGCTCAAAGCCAATACTGTTTTCCTGCCGATCTTGGAACGAGGCCACAGCCTGCATCTGGGATTCTGTGGATCTTAGTATCGGAGAGATGCTGGCGATCGCCGTATAAAGCTGCGGGTCCAGCCAACCCAGTCGCAAAGCCCCATGGGCTCCCATCGATATTCCACTGGTTTTCCAAATCAATGGTTTTCGGGCCGAGCCCCAGGCGCTGTTGACATAGGGGACCAAATCGTTGCGAAAAAACGCGCCCCAGTTGCGCCCGCCGGTTCCAATCCAATAGTCACGACCCGCTCTGTTTTCACCATCGATCACATGCACAAAGTTATCTTGCGGGGCTACGATGATAGGAGCCTTCAAGCCTTGCTGTTGCCGTTGGAGGATCCAGTCCAATCCTCCCATATGTTCAAGCATGGTCGGTTCAGGCGACTGGAGCCCGCGCGTGTATCCTTTGCCGTGTAGAAAAAGAAAGACTTGGTTGGTGAACTGTCGTGGAACAAAAACTTTAACGGCCACAGTATCACCATTCATATTGGCACTCGGAAGCGCCAGCCAGCAAACCGAACCATCAAATTGGGTAGCGGTTTCACAGTTTGGTTCCGCGGCCTGGACCCGAAGGGACAAGCAAATCAAAAATGAAACTATGAAAATAAAAAGGCTGCATCTGTTCATGGTTTTTACAAAAGCAAATCTAGAGCCACCCTGAGATCAGACAAGATTGGGGTTCAGAGAATTTTATGGAAGTTTTTGCCAAAAGATGACAAAAATTGTTGTTTACAAAAGCCCTTTTGCTCCATGAATATTCGATGCCGGGTCAGCCGGGGATCAAGATGAGCTGTCTTTGATTTCTCGGTAGGCCTGATTGATGCCTCGGGTTTTTTCGGCGGCCAATTTTTTAAGGGCCTCTCCCAGATGTTCCACTTTGTCGGGATGGTATTCGGCCAACGCCTTGTGATAGGCCTTTTTGATCTCTTTTTCAGAAGCGCCGCGATGGATACCCAAAACCTCATAGGGGTCCTGGGAGGACTGTGTGGCATGAGGGGAGGCTCGACGGGGGCGAGACTGGGGTTGCGATAGCCGTATCAATAAGCGCTGGACCGCTCGATTGATGAGGTAAAAAACAAATAAAAAGACGATCAGACGGACCAGTAAGAGCATTTTATAAAATTATGAGGTGCCGCGCGTAGAGTCAATCACTGGAGGACATTGCCATCGGGGTTTTTGGCGCCTAGTTTCAGCCCTTACCTAAAACCAAGGGGACAGTAAGCATGGCTTATAACAATGGGCAGGAGCCCGATTTGGGAACCGAAATTCAAAAGAGGCTGGAAGCAGTTTTCAGCAACCCCAAAGGGCTTCTCTATTTTTTGACAGTGATCATTGTTGTAACAGGGCTTTATTCCTCGTTTTATACAATTCAACCCGACGAGGAGGGTGTGGTCCTGCGCTTTGGACGTTATCATGCCACCACCCAGCCGGGCCTTCATTTTAAGCTGCCCTTTGGTATCGACCGTACCACCAAAGTCAAAACCAAATTGATTTTGCAAGAAGAGTTTGGCTTTCGAACTCGCAGTGTGACTGGTAAAAGGACCTCTTATAAAGAAGGTGGTTTTTCCGAAGAGTCACTGATGCTAACCGGAGACCTCAACGTCGCTGATGTGGAGTGGATCACTCAGTTTCAAATTTCTGAGCCGCAAAAGTATTTATTCAACATTCGTGACCCGGAACAAAACATTCGCGACATTTCCGAAGCCATGATGAGGCGGGTGGTGGGGGATCGTTTGGTCAACGACGTCTTGACCGTTGGCCGAACCGAGATCGCTGCTGAAGCCAAGAAGCTGATTCAAGAGACGCTTGATAGTTACGAGATGGGTGTGCGAATCGTCTCCATAAAATTGCAGGACGTGAATCCTCCAGAGCCTGTGAAACCATCCTTTAATAAAGTCAATGAAGCCAAGCAAGAGCAAGAGCAGGCGATCAATCAGGCGGAAAAATATTATAATCAAATCATTCCGGAGGCACGGGGGAAAGCCGATCAAAAAATTGCTGAAGCGCAAGGGTTTGCTGCGGCTATTTTGAACCGCGCCAAAGGGGATGCCAATCGTTTTGAAGAAATGCTGACCTCTTACCAAAAAGCGCCTCGCATCACTAAGGATCGTATGTACATTGAAACTCTAGAGAAAGTACTGAATCGTCTTGATACCGTTACCGTGGTCGACCCTGAAGTGGAAGGCTTGTTGCCAGTTTTTGGAGGGCTAAAAAATGAGACAAAATAAACAATCACTGGCTATCACCGGCGCGGTGGCGCTGATCGCTCTCCTTGTTCTTATCACATCAGCAACCTACGTTGTTCCAGAGGGACGTCAGGTCGTCATCACCCAGTTTGGAAAACCGGTACGCAGTATCAACGATGCGGGACTGCACTTTAAACTGCCGTTTATTCAAGAGGTGCGACGGATTGACTTGCGAATCCTCAGTTGGGACGGCTACCCCAATCAAATTCCTACAAAAGATAAAAAGTATATCGAGGTCGACACCACCGCTCGTTGGAAAATCGTTGATCCTTTAAAGTTTATTCAAACGGTGCAAAACGAAAGGGGGGCTCGCTCGCGACTGGATGCCATTCTTGATGGAGTCACTCGGGATGTGATTTCCGCTAACAATTTGGTCGAGGCTGTGCGCAACTCAAACACTATTCTTGAAGTGATTGAAAAGCGAAAAAAAGAAGTTGAAGAAGCCGAGAGTCAGGCCGCGAAAACAGTCAAAGTGGGTACCGTCCCCGCCATTCAAGAAGAGGTTTCAGGAGAAGTGGAGCCCATTGAAATAGGTCGTGAGCGTCTCAGTAGTATGATCATTGAAAGTGCCGAAAAAGAGTTGCTGCCTTTAGGCATTGACCTGATTGATGTTCAGCTGAAACGAATCTCCTACGAAAACAGTGTCCAAGAGAAAGTCTATGGGCGAATGATTTCAGAACGCGAAAGAATTGCTGAAAAAATTCTGTCGTACGGAAAAGGGGAGCAGGCCAAAATTCGTGGAGAAACCGATAAAGACTTAAAATCGATTCAGTCCAAAGCCTATCGAAGAGTTCAAGAGATCAAGGGGCGAGCCGAAGCCGAAGCTATTAATATATACGCCAAAGCTCTTCGCAAAGAGCCAGGCTTTTATCGTTTCGCTCGAACTTTGGAGGCCTATGAAAAGGCTCTGCCTAAGAACAGTCGATTGTTGTTATCCTCAAAATCACGATTTTGGGATGTTCTTAAAAATGGCGATGCTCGATAGGATCTAGTTCTTGGCTTCCCAAACTTCTTGAATGGCATCTTTCAAAGTTTGTCGAGGTGTGTTTCCGTTAACAAAATAAACTTTAACGGTTTCGTAGTCATCGTAGGAAAGCTGAGGTTTGCCGGTGTCTTCGTATCCACAAGATTTATCCAAAAGCTTCATGGAGTAACCACCCTGTAAATACTCTTCGACTTCTTGGTACGATTCTTCAGAGAAATAGGTTTGAAAGGCATCGTCTTCAAACTTCGGTCCAATGCATTTTGCTGTCACTTCAAGAACCGCACTTTTAATTTCTAGGCTGATGGTTTGAGTGTCGGACTCAATCAGTTTTGCATTGGCAGAAACCGATAGCGCCAAAGTGGCTAATATAGACATAAGCTTCATTATTCGCTCCTTTAATTTGTGTCGTCAAGTAAGGTACCACTGCCGGAGTTCCTTAAGAATAGGTAAAAATTTCAAATCCATAAACTAACGAAAATTGGACTTAGAAAATAAATTAAACGTCAGGTTTTATCTACAGATTCTTATTCCGATGAAGGGGCTCTATAAAAGGAGTGGTGCATGGACCCTGAACAACCCAGTTGTGTTTGGGCTTCTCTTTTGATGTTCGACCGTAGCCGATCAATGGACTGGTGCAACTTTCTTTCTCGGTAACCTTGCCGGTTCCAGCGTTTGTGTAGCGACGCATTCGGCAGTCGACAATTTTTTCAAAACCTTTGGGGGTGATGAGGCCCACCTTAACTCTGTTGCCATAGCGTTTTTTAAAGTCTACTAGAGATCGACTTTCACCAAAAGTTCCGTTAATCCAGTGAGCTTTCACTGTTTTCCGTTTTTCACCTTTAATCTGTTTTGCAACCTTAAACTCGATAACAGCAGGCTGCATGCCTTTTCCTGGCGCACGCACTTTTGAAGGCGTGTAGGCGACAGCTTCGCCTTCAAAAACCAAATCGGCATGTCCTTTCAACTCATTCGTCAAATCTTCAGTCGTCCGACAAGCCACGGCCGGGGAGGATAGCATTGACCCTAATAAAAAAATCAACAGCAAACGCATCCAAAATACCTCCTGTGAAATTATCGAACCTCAGGAATCAATTATAAATGAAATGAAAAATAAATACCAATCAACTTAAATGGACAGAGGCTTTTGAGAAATTTTTCGGTTTTTTTATTCAATTTTTGAAAATGTTTTGTCCAATCATTCCTGAATACGATTAAAGATGTTTTGAAAACTTGAAGACAATTGATCAACACCGGTCGCTTGACCGTTAGGAGTGGAGGTGACCGGGCAGCCCAAACAAGAGACCGGGCCGCTGATGCCATTTTCCAGTACATCTGGTCTAAAATCCTCTCTTAAATTAAGGACGTAATCTTTAAAGGCGTCTGAAGGAACCAAGTTGCCGCGCTCACTCATTCTTAAAGGTTGGTCAAAAAAGTGCCCCCGCATCGCACACGGACCCACTACGGCCATGGGGAGGGCTCGTGTGATGTGATTAAGGGGCGTGCGTCCACCGTTGGCGGTGGTCAGAGAGTTCACCAATCCTGATGGGTTCATTGGCGCCACGCCCTCGGCGTGCATCATCACCATCAATTGGTGCAGACTGAGGATTCCCTCTTGTAAGGCCCAGAAAGTGGGGTGGTAGCGACTGGTGCCACCGGTTGAAGGTATGCTGATGGTTTGATGACGTCGGAAAAAATCCAATTCACTTTGATCAATCTCTCGAATCAAAGGCTGCAGGCGGGCTGAGTTGTTGTGAAGAATGTGCATGAGCACACCTGTTGTCAGCAGGAGATCATAATAAACCTGAGGCTCCATTTTGCCAATCGGGGTGACGAGATAATCGAACTGCGAGCTGCGAGATATTTCTAAAAAGTGCGAAGTCCAAAGAAAAAACTCCGCCTCATAGCGATGACCTTCAGCCAAACGCGCCGAAGGTCCGTTGTTGGTGCCATTGAAATATAGAATCTTGTAGAGAAGCTCTGGGATGCCGGCTTTTGTAATGGCACTCGATGAAGCAATCTGTTCTGTGATCTGATTTTCTGTCTCGCGATGCACGCGGCTTGGGTAGCGAGCGATATGAATATTTTGACTGATGTCTGAAATAATCTGATCAATCTCCGCATCACGGGTCGAGCGCACAATTTCGACAAAGGCTTCAATCAATGGAGTAAAAGCCTCACTCTGCTCTTTTTTACGACTTCGAAGAGCCCGAGCTGTTGCCAATTCCGCAATCTCAGCAATTTCGGTCGATTCCATCTTATAAACTTCGCTGCAGCGAGCGGACGCCTCCGCCCATCGCCACGGGAGGCCAATCAAAAGCAGACCAAGACTAATTCGGATCAAAGTGCACAACATTTCAGGATTATAGAAGCTGCCGAGATAATAAAATAGAGTCTGGGTCTTTCAATGAAAAAAATGCCCATTCGTCGAATGATTTGTCATACAGGCAGCCAAATAAAAGCAAATTTTGGATAGGATAGCCGCATGGGTGGTGACTTCTATTGAAGATTCAACGGGTTCGTGAATTCTCACAAGTATGACGGGCTCTAAAGATTCCAAACTCGATAAGGTTTAGCCACCAACTTTACAAAACTGTCTACGGAGCGGTGACCTTAAAGCGGCAGTAGCCCAGACTTTCAGATTCAGTTTGAAAGGCTCCATTCTGCGGAAAGAATCGAGTGGTGGCACTTTTCACCGAATCATCGGTAAAGAATTGTTCTTTGTAGAGATTGGCTGTAATGACAGCTCCAATGTTTACAAACTCGCCCAACTCGTGACCAAACTCAAAATCTTCACTGGGGTATCCGCCTCGGATGACGATCATGATAAGATTCGGATCGTCAAAGCTGACACTTCGGGACCACCTTGTGTAGACGGGCCACCCAATCACGACCGCGTTTTCTGGTAAACGTCGACTGACTGTCTGATCTTCATGAAGAACATAGGTCACTTCCTCGAAAACTTCGTGATCGCATGAAATCTCGGCGGCCTTCCACTGAGGCTCTTGCCAATCCACTGACACGTCAGAATCGTCAACGTCTTCGACGTCTTCAATGATAACCACGGGTTGATCCACCAGTTGGGCTTCTTCGGCCATGATATTTTGGGTCATAAAAAACGGGATGATAATTTTAAGAAACAGTTTAAACTTCAAAACAAGACTCCTTGTTAATTTCTAGGTGGCGCAGAAGGAACAGGTCCCTGCAAAGCGCCAAGGTCTCACCATGGGACTGCAAATGACCTAAGCACAGCTTGGTAAACTTGGGAATCGATCGCCCCAAGGGGGGCCTGGAAAGTGTTTCAGTGCTCGAGAAACACCGAATATTTTCAAAGTTTTTTATGTAAAACCGTTGTTCAACAAAATTGGATATGGGTATCAATACTGAATTCAGTATACTGTTAACGGTATCCGGGATTCTGTAGATTGAGTTGGAGGTGGTGGAGACCTCCTATATACTGTTCGTGTAGGTTCATCATAGTTTTGCAACATAGCGAAATCTCAATATAAATTTTACTTCAAAGTTTATTCATGATCATGATTGTTGTCTTAAATCCTACCTCAAAGTGTAGGTAGGATTGTAGGTTGGGAGAAAACCACATGCGAAACAGAAAGCGAAAATTAACGTCTTTAGAAGTAAATAGAATCAAAGAGCCAGGAAAACACCCACTGGGTGAGAACCTTTATCTGCAGGTGTCGAAATCAGGGACTCGGTCGTGGATCTTTCGATATACACTTGATGGGAAAGGGCGATGGATGGGTCTAGGGTCGGCGTCAGTCGTTTCTTTGGCTAAAGCTAGAGATTTGGTTGTCGATCAAAAGCGCATCCTACAAAAAGGCCTAGATCCATTAAAAAAAAGAGCATTTGATCTAAAAGAGGAGCAGGCCAAATCGGTAACATTCAAACAATGCGCTGAAAATTACATTGAAGCTCATAAGCCGAAGTGGAAGAGCCGTAAAAATCTCATCCAGTGGCAGAATTCATTGGCGACCTATGCCTATCCTGTCTGTGGTGATTTACCTGTGGGGGAAATAGACACTGCCACAGTTATGAAGATTCTAAAACCCATTTGGTATGAAAAAACAGAAACCGCTAGCAGGGTCAGAGCAAGGGTAGAAAGAATCCTAAGTTGGGCTACCGTTCAAGGATACCGGAATGGGGAGAATCCGGCGCAGTGGCGTGGGCATCTCGACCAACTGCTTCCAAACAAGTCAACTATTTCGAAGACCAATCACTTCAAAGCTATGCCTTTTGATGAGGTAGGGTTTTTTATTAAGGATCTTCGTGCAATGGAGGGGATCGCGTCTAGAGCCATGGAGTTTTTGATTTTAACAGCGACTCGCACAAACGAGACTCTTGAAGCCAGATGGGATGAAATTAATTTGGATGAGAAGGTGTGGACAATACCTGCAACACGAATGAAAGCGAAAAGAGAACATAAGATCCCCCTTTCGCACAGATGTATTCAGTTACTCTTAGAAATGCGCGATTTGCGCTGTAGCGAATTTGTCTTTCCAGGTACAAAGCACAACCATCCTCTTTCAAATATGTCATTGTTGATGATTCTTCGTCGAATGGACCTCAAATTTACTACTCATGGCTTCCGATCATCATTTAGCGACTGGGCCGCAGAGAGAACAAATATTACTAGGGAAGTCGTTGAGATGGCGCTGGCGCACACTATTAAAAACAAGGTTGAGGCAGCATATCGACGAGGGGATTTGATGCTGAAGCGCAAAAAGCTGATGGACACTTGGGCGGAATATTGCTCGATTGACGATAACTCGAATGCCCACCAAATTGTGGAGCTTCAATTCAAAGAAGTTAATTGAGGTTATGATTGTTCATCACTGACAAAGGTCAGATCAAGCAGATACCGTTTTGTTAAACTTGTTGTCGAGATTCATGCAGGTATGTAACAGTACGCTCCTGTCTGGGGGTGTAATGGAATTTTCAGAATATAAGAAATCAATCAATAAGTTTGTTAAAGAAAATCCGCAAGGGCTAAAATTAAGGCCAATCCGTATTATTCTGAATGAAAGTGACGAGCTGATAGAAAAATTGTACCGGGCAAGTAAGCAGGATTTGGAAAAAACTATCGATTTTATTTCCGTGCTTGGTCCACAAATTTTTGAACTTTCCGGCGATTATTGGGGGAGAATAGAGGCTGGCAAGATAATAGCAAGCCAAGCCCAAGTGTTACTAGATCTTTTAAATGAGGATTTTTCAAGGCCGCTTATCGCGTTTGATCTACTTATGAATGACACTCAAGAACCGGACTTTAAAGCTGAGCTTGAGAGCAAGCTTCTAAAATTAATAAATTTCCAAAAGAGAATTAATCACATAGACTCACCGACTGATCGCGCCCAGTACATAGGCAGAGGGCAGTCGAGCCCAAAGAAAAAACATCTATTAACTATGGTAGCTCTTCAATCGAAACTATCCTTTGGCAAGATAAAGCCTGAATTAATAGAGTCCATTTCTCATTCGCCGCACATCATAAAATATTTCGGCAGATCTTTGCTGAGTGACAAGGTGGGGCCTAGGTTGTCGAAATCATTGAAGGATTAGTTTTATCCAGGGTCTTCTCAGACACTTGCTTTAAAATCCCAAGATAGCTGTCCCTTTTTAGGTTCAACTAAATTTGTAGCTTTGTCTCCAGCGAACAATCACTGTTCAAGACGGAGGTAAACATGACTAAACGAAATCTAAAGATGAAAGAATTCTGCACGATCTATAATATCTGCAGAACCAAAGCCTATGAAGAAATCAAAAATGGTCGGCTGAAGATAATCAAGTGTGGGAAATCAACATTGATCCCAATTGAATCGGCTGAAAAATGGCAAGAATCACTTCAACAAGTAACGAATTGAGGTGAATCTTGGACTTGAAAAAAAGAACCTGTATATCGTTTTACAAGATCACACACGGACAAGAGAAGTTTAATCAAGGGTTAAGGCAAATTCGTGAAGAGTTGGAAGGAGTTCCCTCTTTCTCAAAACTCGAATGGGAAGGTGCTCTGGCAGAGCTGGAATACAGCGGAGATTCACTTTCGAATAAAGCCTTTACTGCTATTCGAGAAATCCTTAGTCCAGTTGGTGAAAAAAATGACTAGGAACGACCAATCTACGCCAGAGTTTCGTTGCTTGTCTGATGTGGAAGCTAAAAAGGCCAAGTGGTTTTGGAAGAATCGAATTCCTGTACCGGGAATAACCCTTCTTGAGGGGGATGGAGGTATCGGTAAAAGCTTTTTGACAGCAGATATTGTCGCAAGAGCAACAACCGACTCGGCCCTGCCCGGAGATACGCCCAAGCCCCCCATAAATGTTATCTTATTAGCGCTCGAAGATGATCCTGAAGTAGTTCTCAAACCTCGTTACCAAAAACAGGGCGCCGATTGTTCCAGAATCTTTTTCTTCGACAAAACATTCCATCTAAACCAAGCCAACCTTGAGCTTCTTAGGACCGAGATCAAGAGGCGCTCAGCTAGCTTGGTCATCATCGACCCTGTCATAGCCTATTTTCCGAGCGGTGATACCAATAAATCCAAAGATGTTCGAGACTTTATGGGCGGACTCCATGAGCTATCGAAGGAGCTAGGAGTAGCTGTTTTGGCGATTAGACACTGGAACAAGAATAGTCATGGCAAGGCTTCCCAGAGAGGGGCTGGAAGTGTTGATTTTAGAAATGCTAGCCGAAGTGTCCTCCAGGTGATTAAAACCGAAGAAACGACCTTCTTGGCGCTGGAGAAATCAAACTACGCAGCACAAGCCAAGTCGCTTGCTTTTTCAATTACAGATTCCGAGCTTATTTGGGGGCAAGAATCAGATTTAACAGCTGAAGAAATACTTAAAATTGCAAATCAGGTAGCAGAAACCGATAAAACAGCTCTGGATGAAGCAATGGATTTCCTCAAAGACGAATTGGAGGATGGACCAGTTTCCGCGAAAGATATCAATAGAAGAGCGAAAGAGGAAGGTATCTCACCTCAGACTCTCCGGCGTGCAAGAGAGGCCCTTGGGCTTAAAGCTCGAAAGATTAATGGCATCAAGGGAAGAGGATATTTTCTGCCTAAAAAACAAGAAGTTGTTCAAGTTGTTCAAAGTTCTCGTACAGAAAAAGATGAACAAGATGAACAAGAAGTCGTTCAAAGCAAAATAAACGCTAGTAGAGATGCGGACAGTTTATTTGGTGAGTCGTATCAAAAGGTGATTCTATGAACGTTCGAGAGATTTTGAATCGATTAGCAGTTAATGGAGTCGTACTTAAGGCCGTTGATGGAAGGATTGAAGTCGAAGGAAAAGTTAGCACTGAGACCATCCAAATTCTGAGATCGAATAAGATAGAAATCTTAAATCAGATCCACGGATTGAAAGATATACGGAAAGGAATTTTTGTGGCTGATGAATTTTCCGTAGGTAAAGTAATTGATGTTTATCCTGACACCGGTTTGGTGGGCTATCAATGTCAGGGCTCAGTCCACCCGAAATATCTCCAGGTCTGGAAACTACAGCCGATAGTTAAGATTCCAAAAGCATCAATCAACTTTATAATTTCTCAAGACAGAGGTCTCTGGGCAGATCTGTTGTGTCGGGGTATCAATAAAGTTAAAAATCTAAGTCTGAATACCGAAAAAGAGAAATATGAATCTCAAAAGAAATCAATAGCAGTTGCTGAAGAATATCTGGAGTGCAACTGGGACACACTTTCAGTATGGAGGTTTTCTCAGTACCTTGAAACCTATCTTCAATCTCATGTTCCTTTTAAAGGAGGCTTGAATGCGTAGGCAGATGAACAAAGAATTCTACCGCGTCTCTTTTATTAACTGTGGTGATCCAATGTTTCTGTTGATTCTGGGTGATCTTGAGAAAGCTAACATCGATAGTACCAGCAAACTGCAATTGCGCATCCTAAAGCAATTGGGGCGAGACAAATCAATCTCAAAGGAGCGGCGGAATTTAATTCGTGAGACGTATGACAGAATCAAATCAACTAAAGGATTAGATGGTATATGGGAAAACAGAAAGTAATAGACTTGGAACAACTGGGCGCGCTTTGTAGACTAAAACCAACTCTTGCAGACTGTGCCGCCTTTTTTAAGTGCTCAGAGGATACGATAGAACGTCGAATTCGAGATCAATACAAATGTACCTTTTCGGAGTTTAGAGACATGTTCATGGTCCATTCGAGATTTGATTTAATCAGAATGGCTCTAAAGAAAGCTGAGAAGAGTGACACTATCCTGATCTTTTGTCTGAAGAACCTATGTGGATGGGGGGACAGGGCAGATGAAAAAGCAAACGTGAATGTCCAAATAAATAACCAGCCTCAACTCTCTGAGATGGAGATTGCAGAAAGAATTGAACAACTAAAGATTGGAGGTCATGAGTGAGTGGCGCTAAGTCTAGAAGGAAAGGTCACAGCTTTGAAAGAGAAGTTGCAACTATTTTGAAACCTTTGTTTCCTCACGCAAGGAGAAAGCTAGAATATCATCCTGAGGATGCGAAAGGTATAGACCTTCAAAACACCCTGCCTTTGGCCATTCAATGCAAGAGAGGTCGAAATTATGCGCCTATAGGCAAAATTGAAGAACCTCAGATTCCTGTCGGGTCAGATAAAATACCCCTGCTGATAACAAAGGGCGATCGAACTAGGCCAGTCGCCGTGATGTACTTGGATGATTTTCTCGTTTGGTCGAGGAGCTTTTGCGGAGTTTCAGATACAAAAGTAAAATCAACCCGCAAAAAATAAATAATAAACTTTTAAAAATAAGGGTTAAAGTCAAATCCAACTCTGCGCAGTGCTCTTGAATTATCTATACCTATTGAATCCGCTGAATACGATAATAATTCGAATACGTTATTACGAAGATCAGAAGATTCGTTCTCTGCAACGATCCTTGATTCCCATATTGGGATGGGTTTGTTTGTTCTTTTATTTTTGTACGTTTGTAAGGCTACAGTTGTTTTATATTTAACCGTTGTATGAGACGTAGTTCTTTGTCCAACTTGCTGGTAAGACCCGATTCTAGGCGCTTCGCTGATAGTACCCACATTTTGACCGAGACTATTCGAAACGTGATAAGTCTTTGCTTGAGGTGCCACCCATTTAAATACAGGTTGTGTCTCAATTTTAAACTCTCTTCGGGGATCTGAAACTGCATAGCTGAAAAATATAAGTTCATCGGCCTGTGTGGCGTTTTCCGCCATCTGATAACCTCGTTTTTGTAGGTAACGACGAAGCTGCTTTGAAAGTGTTCGAAACTTAAGATCTGACTCTTCGACACCCACATTACCTGGGAGAATATAAATCGACTTGTTGCTCTCTGACAGATTTCCGTAGTTCTGAATACTTATTGGATAACGCCCTCGTAGTGGTCCAAAAGAATTAAGTTTTCCATTTCTGAATCTGAAAATATAGGAACTAGTGTCACTTCCATCAGTATCCAGGGGTGAAGATGCCAGGTGGTACATCCAGTCCTCAAAGCTAGCTGTTTTTGTTTTTTTAATTGGTTCTCCTGCGAAGTCGATGACCTGTTCATATGTCATGCCAGGCTCCACCTTAGAAACATCTCTCCATGGAGCTGCGCAACTAGTTACGATGAATAGAAGTAAAAACAAGCCAGGTTTACGAAACATAATTTCTCCAGTGTAGCTAATTATTCATTGAATTATCGGACTAGTTTCCTTTTTAATAAACGATTCTAGCCCGAAAACTGTCCTAGGACTAGTGTAATAGAGCGATTGTCTTATTAAATACTTTTAATTTATTCCGATAAGTCCTCATGACAAAAATTGCATTAACAATAAAGAAGGGTCAAATGGAAGAGTTAACCGACAATGAAGATTGCTGGTGATAGCACAAGAGGTCGGAGCGGATCAGACTTCCTCTCAAGAATTTGATCGGTGGGAAAGACCCACAAAAAAGGGATAAGCTTTATGTTTAAACAAATAGATTTATTTTTTGTTACTGGGGTTGCCGCACTTTTCACATGTATATTCGACTTAGCATTTAACGCCAGAGATTCTCTTTCGCTAAAGATTGGAGAAGTTTTTAGGGCTTTTTTATTTCCGAACTGGGAGACAAGTGCATGGGCGGGAATATTTATTTTAACTGGTTTCGCTGTTTTTCTTTGTCATGTTCGACAACCAAAGGGGAGGGTATCAGCGGCAGAAATAGGTCTGGGAGTTGTCTCAATTGTCGCAACTTTGGCAGCCCCCTTCTCTCAAGAAACAATTTCTAAAGTCTCGTTGTCATCAATAATAATCTCTCATGCTTTCGCGGAACAAGACGAATTATCGGGATCACTTAAATTAGATCTTGAAGCTGCAAATGATAATTCAGAAAAGAAATATGCTATTCAAGTGAGAGACGCCTCCTCTGGTAAAATTCTCAGTAGCAAAGAAAGTGAATCTAAAACAATTGCGCTTGATGAGATTCGGGCTAAAGGTGAATATCTCATATATGTTGAGTCTAA
>CAXRIX010000046.1:0-18814 GCA_964230555.1 Bdellovibrionales bacterium | reverse complement strand
GCTCTTCCGATCTACCCGATCACTTTTATCGAGGACATTCCCTACGAGGAAACCAAGGGATATGTGAAACTTGTGATGCGTAACTATATCACTTACAACCGCTTCGAAGAAAAAGAGGGTCCCTTCCATTTTCCAGAAGTTTGCTTACAGGGATTGGACCGCTTCAACTAGTTGACATGCGATCCTATTCCAGTATGTTTGGCCCTTTCTGGAGGTGACCGTTGAGCGAGTGGACAAGCTATGCATTGGGAGTCTTTATGGCGTTTTTTGCTGTGATGAACCCAATTGCCAACACCCCTTTATTTTTAGCACTCACTTCGAATAGCAACACCATTTCCCGTAAGCGGATTGCTCGCAACTCTTGTATCGTTGCTTTTTTGATCACAGCTTTGTTTTGCCTGGCTGGGCAGAAAATTTTTCTAGTCTTCGGAATCACTTTGCCCGCATTTAAAATCACTGGTGGAATTTTAATTATGATGATTGGCTTTGAAGCCCTAAAAGGTCAGCAATCAAAGGTGAGCGTCCCAAACCTGGCCGCTGCTGAAGACTCTGAAAGCAGTGATCTGAATGTGGCTGTTAGCCCCCTTGGTATTCCTCTGTTGGCGGGACCAGGCACCATTACAACAGCGGTGAATTTTGTTTCTGATGGCAGCCCCGCCAAAACACTGATTACAGTCGTAATGTTTGCGATTCTTTGCTTTATCACTTACGTCTGCTTTATTTTCAGTCGAGAGATTAAAAAGTATCTGGGTCAAGTGGGAATCAACGTTGTTGTTCGACTGATGGGTTTGATCCTGGCTGTGGTCGGTGTTGAGATGCTCACCACTGGTATAAAGGCTGTGTTTCCTTTTCTCAATTCGACATTCGGCTCCTAGAACTGACACTCATGGGCGCTGATTCGACAGTGTCTCATAGTGAGACCTCGGTTATTTCAATAAGTTAAAAAAATTGAGAATGGCCCCGTATTTGCTGTATTATTACAGTAGTGAGGGGGCGACATGATCCTACGATTTATTCTAGCAGTTGTAAGCCTGGGTTTGGTAGCCGCGGTCTTTTTTGATCGACCACTCCCCTTTTCTCGCAACAGCGCCACTGATGGCAGCCGATCCGAAGGTGCGGTCCGTGAACAGAACTTGGGTGTTTTTAAAATGAACGTCAACGTTCCTAAAAAGAATTCCGTGATAATGAATGACCCCGCGATCCACAAAAAATGGGGTTTAGAAAAGTCCAACGCCTTGGATGCTTGGCAACTGACCACC
Organism: Bdellovibrionales bacterium; assembly: GCA_964230555.1. Taxonomy (GTDB): domain Bacteria; phylum Bdellovibrionota; class Bdellovibrionia; order Bdellovibrionales; family JAGQZY01; genus JAGQZY01. The sequence continues at coordinate 17,555 of CAXRIX010000046.1, read as the reverse complement.
GGCAGTCGCGATATTATTGTTGCTATTGTTGATACGGGTATCGACGTCAACCACCCTGATATAAAAAACAATCTTTGGAAAAACCCCGGTGAAACTGGCAAGGATAAAAACGGTAAAGACAAAGCCACCAATGGTGTTGATGATGACAACAATGGCTATGTCGACGACGTTCATGGCTGGAACTTCGTCAGCGGCAATCACAATCTTAAAGACAATCACGGACATGGCACCCATATCGCCGGAATTGTTGGCGCTGAGGGTGGTAATAATTACGGTGTGACCGGGGTCGCGCCAAAAGTCAGCTTAATGATTTTAAAGTATTTCGATCCCCAGTCGGCCAGTAACAATTTGGTCAATACGATCAAGGCATTCGACTACGCTGTAAAAATGAACGCCCACATCATCAACTACTCTGGTGGCGGACTGGAATTTTCAAAGCCTGAGTATGCGTCAGTAAAACGTGCCGAACAGAAGGGAATACTTTTTGTCGCCGCTGCTGGTAATGAACGCACGAACTCTGACTTTAACAAATACTATCCGGCCGATTATGATTTGGATAACATCATCTCGGTCACAGCCTTAAACCCCACCCTGCGTGTTCTCAGTTCGTCCAATTATGGTGTGAACACTGTCGATATCGCTGCTCCGGGTGAGAATATTTACTCAACACTTCCCGACAGTCGCTTTGGTCCGATGACAGGAACCTCTCAGGCCACAGCCTTTGTCAGTGGCGTTGCCGCCTTACTGATGTCCCACAACCGCGACTTCGACGCCAAGGCGGTACGAAAATACATTTTGCGCACCGGGGATAACCTGGAGTGGCTGAAGTCCAAAACTCGCACCTCCCGCAAACTCAACGTCTACCGTGCTTTGACTATGTTAGATCAAGGCGTTGGCGCCACTGGAGTTGTCGCCGGTAACACCGGAAATTCGGATGCTAATGTTTTCGCCTCTCCCAGCGACGAAGGCAAAAAAGAAACCCTCAAAGGTTTCGGTAATTCTTTGATCCGAGCCATGGAAAAGAAAAAGCAGTAATAAGAATTCCGTAGCGACTTCTTCAGAGCCGGATTCGGCTCCTGGGCCAAAAGTCTTTTCTTCCTAACTAACAGTTAATTTTTTTAATGATTAAAAAATCCGCCACAGACGGGCTTGCCAAGCGTTTTCTCTGTCGCTTGCATACCGTCTTATAACACCACGATTTATGTCACGCTCTTGACTTAACATGTATAAGAAGCATCCAAAGAAGGGGGAAATATGCTTAAAGGTTTAAGTTTTTTAATTGTCAGTATCGGAATTATTTTCAGCGGCTCACAGGCTTACGCTCGATCACCCAAGCCAGGTCCTTCAAAAGGTGGTTTGTACGAGGGGTATATGAGCAGTGGTGGCAAGTGGCAAAAGTTCATCACAACTAAAAACATCTCACTTGAAGCCGCTTACAAGAATTGCAAAATCAATGCTGACAACAATCCGTCTAAAGGTATCTTATGCAAATACAATGGGTTTCATATCTACGGACTGGCCAAACAAGGCATCTACCGCATAAACATTAATGGTCGCACTTATAAGATTTCATCGAAACTTTCAAAAGGCTGGGCCTACAATCACTGCAAAAGTTTAAGCCGACACCGTTCTTTGAAGGTGATGTGCACTCTGAACGGCAAGCTTCTTTACACCAATCAATAAACCTATTTAGTTCGCGGCCACGTTCAGATACTGGCCGCGAAGAATTCGGTTGCCTCGCAAATTATTCAATTGCTTAAGCTTGCGAATGGTCAAACCAAACTTTCTGGCGATCGTTGAAAGATTGTCTCCTCGACGAATGCGATAGCGTCGTACTTTGTTGCGAGCCACTTTCTTGCCTCCGGGCATAAGACTCAGCTTTTGCCCCACATAAATACGACCTTTGCGCATGCCATTCAGCCTCTTCAACTTGGCTACGGTGGTTCCATACTTACGAGCGATGCGAGTGAGGTTTTCTCCTCGACGCACACGGTGGTACTGCTTATATTTCGAAGAGGCCACCGAACGACGAGCCCGCCCTTTAACCTTCAAACGTTGACCGACATAAATTCGACTGCTGCGAAGACCATTCAATCTTTTGATCTTACCAACCGATGTTCCATAGCGGCGGGCGATCGTCGACAGGTTCTGCCCACGACGCACGCGATGGACTCTACGACTGGAGCCTGCCACATAACGACGACGCAGTTTCAACCCATTGATTCTGTGCTTTTCAATGGCCGCATAGGAATTGCTGACTTGATCAATTTTGTGTTTCGGAACCCACAAGTGGTAATACTTGCGTTTCCCAGGAGGAGTCATTTTCTTAAATAGATGCGGATTCAACTCTGCAATGTCGTTTTCAGAAAATTGCGTGTGCTGAGCAATTCTTTTAAATTTCACAGGGCTAGGAACCTTCACCAACTCCATGGGCTGCAGATACTCTTTAGGCTTTTCGACGAAACCAAATTTTTCGAGATTTTTCCCAATAGTTAGAATCGCCAAGAATTGCGGTATGTACTCACGAGTGTCATAGGGAAGAAGGCGGCGACGGGTCAGTGTCCAGTAGTTGCGAACACCCCCGCGGCGCATAGCTCGGCGCACGCGACCGGGGCCGGCGTTGTAAGAGGCCAATGCTAGGTACCAGGTTTTTTTCAAACGATAAAGTTCTTTAAGGTAACGGATCGCTGCCATGGTTGAGCGAATAGGGTCCTGTCTTTCATCAACGTAGTTGTTGATCTTCAACCCGTACTGACGCCCGGTGGGCCCCATAAATTGCCAAGGCCCAACGGCTCCTGCATGGGAAACAGCTTTTGTCACATAGCCACTTTCAAGAATTCCTAGGTAGTAAAGATCCGGAGGCAAGCCATTGGTGACCAAAAGATCTTGAATCACCTGCTTGTATTTGGCTCCACGATTCAAAAAGCGTTGGAATCTTTTTCGATCTTTCACCGAGTAGTACTCAATCCACTTTTTCACTTTTGGATGATCCTCTTTGGTCTCCATCAGATACTCAACTTCGATAACCGGTTTGCTTTTCGTGGGAGCCGCCTGCATGACAGGCCCTTCGCGCTCGTCAAGAATACGATTTCGAATGCGGTCGACCGCCCGCTTTTGCGCCCACACCAATGAGTCGTCGATGGAATTGTCGTCTTGATCTTCAGACGCGCTGACTAAAAACGAGGTGGGGGTTTCTTCTAATTCTGGTGATGAAGCACAAGCTGTTAAAACAAGCAGCCCGAGAGTCATAAGAGTTCGCATCATGCTCTTCTCCCTTGATGATGAGGTTCAAGATCGGCGATAAATCAGTAAAGAAATAAACAATGTTAAAGCGGCCACGCCCAATCCAACCAAATTGCGCGAGTTGGGAATCAATAGGCCGGCCATAATACAACTGGTGCTCAAAATTATTCCAATCCAGTTGGCCCATTTAATCAGAATATCCACAGCCGTGAACACAGGTTTTTGCTGAATGGCGGTGTCACCCGCTGTTGTCATGTTCACAGTTAAACGTGACAAAGACTGCCGTCGCATGATTTGTGCGATATCGTCTTCTTTGTCAATTTCTAGCATTTTTGTATAGTGGTAAACAGCGAAAGGCAAAGCGCCATTGGTTTGACAAAGCTTAATAAACTCTTGATGTCCTTTTTGATCGTGGTAATTCACAACCACTTGTTTCCACTTTTTATCTAATTTTTTCAAATCAATGGGACTTAGATGGTCGATTCCGCCGATTGACTCGTGGGTTCGACTCATAAGTTCACGTGTTTTAAAGCGATCAACGACCACTCCACAACTGAAGCACTCGCTATGACCGGCCACCATTTCTTTACCGCAGGCGGGACAATCTTTAAAAGATTCTCCAAATCCGGTGGAAAACTCCATTTGATATTCGTCCATGAAATATCTCCGTTGAGTAAAAAATCCATTTTCTATATAGATCGTAACAGATTCTCTTAGTATTATGAAGTCATGCAAAATTGGGTCCGTTACTACCTTCCTCCTATTCTATCAGGATTTTTGATTGGCACAAGCTATATACCTTTCCCTCCTTGGGCTTTGTTCTTTTGCTTGGTTCCCCTATGGACATTCTGGTGGAAACAATCTTCCTATAAAAAGATATTTTTTGCCGGGTGGTTAAGCCAATTTATTTTAAACGCTATCGGCTTTCACTGGATTGCACATACGACTGTTGAATTTGGACGAATGCCTTGGCCGGTGGGCTTTTCCGTGCTTTTGCTTTTCTGTACATTAGCCCACCTTTACTACCCAGTGGCAGGGGTTTTGTGGAAATGGCTAAGTAAAAAGTTTAACCTTGGTGCCACCGCTTCTCTGTGTTTACTTCCGATTGTTTTCATTCTTTGCGAACGAGTTTATCCGTTTATTTTTTATTGGCACTTTGGATACCCTTGGCTTTGGGCTAGGTTACCAGGCCTACACTTGGCTGAATGGATCGGATTCTTTGGTCTTAACCTAATCACTTTAATTATCAATGCCTTTTTGGTCCACTTTTGGTTGAATCGCAAACCCAAACAGTGGCGCCACTTGGGAACCATGGCGGCCTTGGGACTGTTCTTGCTCATCAATATTCTAGGAATCGTGCAAAGGAACTTTATTAAAGAAGCGGATCAAAACCTAAAGGTCTTAGCGGTGCAGGGCAATGTCGGCAACCTAGAGAAAATCCAGGCCCAAGAGGGCATTGGTTTTATAAATAAAATCGTTGATGACTACATCGAACTCACAAAAAAAGGATTACAGGAAGAACCGGGCGTCGATTTGGTGATTTGGCCTGAAACCGCTTTCCCTGAAATCATCCAAGGTCCCTACCAAGGCCGCCAACGCAAACGCCTGGCTGATTTAACGAAAACCTACAACGTCGAGCTGCTCACTGGCGCTTATCAACGCCCGGAGTACCGCGGACAAGTCTACAACGGATTGGTTTTAATGAAAGGCGATGCGGACGTGCAATCCTATCAAAAAACCGTTCTCTTAGCCTTTGGCGAGTATTTTCCGTTTGCTCAATACTATCCAAAGCTCAAGGATTGGTTCCCAATGGTTTCCGACTTTGGTCGAGGCCCCGGCCCCACTGTGTTCCCCTCCGACAAAGCCATGATTGGGGCCCAAATTTGCTATGAGGGCTTGTTTGATGAGTTTTCCACATCCTTGCAAACAAAAGGTGCCCAAATTTTTATCAATGTGACTAATGACTCCTGGTTCGGCTACCCGTTTGAGCCTTACCAGCACATGTACATGACCTTGGCTCGCGCCGTAGAGAACCGACGATCGTTGGTTCGAGTCACCAATACCGGAATATCGACAGTGATCCGCCACGACGGCAAGGTGCTGGATTTTTCACCGCGTAACGAAAAATGGTATAAAGTTTATGACGTTCCCTTTCACTCTACTCCCCCGTCGACCTTTTATGTTAAGCTTTCAGGGAATTGGCCTTGGATCTTGCTTTTACTTATAGGCCTCATCATTGCAGGAGATAGGATTGCGAGAACTGGGAAACATTGATTGGGACAAAACTCTCTCTCACCTTGTCGAATTTGCGACATCATCAGAAGGACAAGAGCGCCTTCGACAAACCCAGCCCCTTCTTGACAAAGAGGAAGCTGAAAAAAGCTTTTCAATCCTTAGCGAAGCTCAAAATATTTTAAAAACCGGACAGCGTCCCTATATGGAAAGTTTAGACTTTTTCCATACCTGGTTTCGCCGCTTAGGAAAAAACGCTGTTCTTAAAACCATTGAGCTGAAAGACATCCGCCTGTTTTTATTGGAGACAGAAAACCTGGTGCAAATTCTTAAGCCCTTAAAGGGCGACTGGATCCAATCCATCAAACCGGAACTGATGGGAGCCAAAGAACCTCTTTCAAGCATCGACCACTTGATGACGCCTCAGGGTGACATTCGCACGGATGCCTCTGAAGAGCTTTTCAAGCTCAATCAGGAAAAAAAGCAGCTTGCTAACAAAGTCCAAAACACTCTGGATGGTTTGGTGAAGGGTCATGATCACGAACCTCACTTGCAAGACAAGTATGTTACCAACCGTGAAGGCCGTTGGGTGATCCCAGTAAAAAGTGGCATGCGCCATGAGCTGGAAGGAATTATTCATGCCACCAGTTCCTCGAAACAAACCGTGTTTATGGAGCCGCAAGAGATTGTGCCTTTAAACAATCGAATCAAACAGATTGAAATTGATATTGAAAAGGAAATCGCCAAACTTTTAAAACAGATCTCTGATTATCTGTTTAACTTGATCACTGATTTTTCCCGAACCAAAGAGGTTTTGTTGGAAGTGGACTGTTATTTGGCAAAAGCGCAGTTTGCCAATGTCACCTCAGCGCATCCAGTGCGATTTTGCGAAGACCGCATTCGCCTGGATCACTTGAAACATCCGTTGATGGTTATCAATGGTGAGGTGGTCATCCCCAACAGCCTGAACCTCAATCAAAATGAAAAAATACTGATTCTTTCCGGCCCCAATGCCGGTGGTAAAACTGTCCTCCTTAAGTCCTTTGGATTGGCCGCCCATATGGCCCGCTGTGGTTTGCCGATTTGTGCCGGAGCTGATTCAGAAATCCCATTTTTTGAAGAGATCTTTGTGGCTGTTGGTGACTCTCAAAGTGTCGATCAGTCATTAAGTACCTTTGCCGGTCACTTAAAAGTTTTAGACCAAGCCTGCCACGCCAAGGGCGCCAAGTCTCTTGTTCTTATCGACGAGATCTGTGGTTCCACCGACCCCGATGAGGGCGCCGCTTTGGCACGTGGGTTTATTCATCACTATGCTTACCAAGGGGCTTTTGGTTTGATCACGTCTCACTTGGGCCCTTTGAAAATGGGATGGGAAGAAGACTCGGGCATCGTCAATGGCTCCATGAATTATGATACCGAATCGGGTAAAGCCACCTATGAATTCATTCGGGGTGTTCCCGGAAAATCATTGGCCTTTGCCACAGCCAAGAAAATCGGCATTCTTGATAGCGTTTATAACAATGCCAAAATGTATCTGAGCCCGGCTGGACAAAAACGTTTGCAATCCATGGAAGAAGTGGAGCGTATGAAAGAAGAGATCACCTCTTTAAAAATTAAATTACGCGCCGAAATCGCAGAGGCCGAAAAACGCCAAAAAGAATTAGATAAACTGCAAAGAGAGTTTAATTTTGAAAAAGAAGAACGACTGCGAAAAGAAGTTAAGCAACAGCTAGCGAAAATAACTGATGACTTTAAAAAAGGTCAGGTAAAAAATCTTTTTGAAACCCATGAGCGAAAAGAAAAAATCTCGGTGGATTTTCCCGAGGTGGTAAAGTTTTCTGGCAATGCCAGTGAAGACAAAACCTATGACACAATCGAAAGTTTCAGCAAAGCCTTTCCACCAGGAAGTGTGGTTTTTGTGACCTCGCTGAATCAGGATGGTATTATTCAAGGTGAGGCCAACAATAAAGGCGAGATCCCAATCTTATCCGGATCCATGCGCCTGTTTGTGGACTGGGAGCAGTTGCGACCGCCCAAGAAAACTCAAAATCCCCTGAAGAAGAAAAACTCCCACAAAAATGTCGAAGTCGTCTATGACTCCAAAAAAGATGAGATTGATTTGCGGGGAATGACTACCAATGAAGCCATTGAAAAGTTGGAAGTCACCTTGGATCGCGCTCAAGCCAATGATTTGGAACGAGTTAAGATCATCCATGGGCATGGCTCCGAAGCTTTAAAGAAAGCCGTACGCAGCCACCTGTCTCGCAGTGTCTATATCTCGCGTTGGCAACTGGCCAGTCCCAACGATGGTGGCGATGGCGTTACCCTCGCGTATATGATGAGTGATTAAAGGCCTAAAGTCGGCTGAAGACGACGAGGAATTAAAACCTCATCAATCACATGAATCACCCCATTGCGAACGAACCCATTATTTTGCATAATTTTCGCCGGCCCCACAAAAGTTTCACCATTGGAAACAAAAACCCGCAGACGTCGGCCATTGAGGGGACGTAAGCGAACTTGGTCCTGTAGCTCTAACAAAGAGAATTCCGACTCCACCACATGATGCAAAAGAACTTCACGACGGATGTCGCGATCACGACGTAAAATCCGCTGAGCTCGAATGGGAAGGCGATCAAAGGCGGCATCGGTCGGAGCAAAAACAGTGAAGGGCCCTTGAATATCCAAAGTGTCATCAAGGTCAGCCATCATCAAAAAATCAGTAAAGATTCCGAAGCGGCGATTTGACTTTAAATACTCGTCAATGCTGGCCGAAGAATTTTTCGCATCATCACTAAAGATGTCTCCATCCTTATTCGTGTCATCCAAACTGTTTAAACGCTCACAGCCAATCAGTAAGGCTGGAATCATAAACAAAATTAAAACTAAACGATTGATTTGAGACATCGATATCCTCCCGTTTTCTAGGCGACGATTGCTAGCTTATTCCCAACCTAGTAAAATTCGCGATGCTGGGAAAGAACAAAATCAAATCATCTTCGCGACCACTCTGAACTGAATGGTCGAGAATGGATTTTTTTAAGGACTTTCAATGATTTCAGAGGCTCGCAATACGGCCCTATGGGCATTGATATAACCACCACATTGACTCATCGAGGCAAGAGGCGGATGGGAATCACAAGACTCAATTAAAATCTCTTTGATTTCAGTAGGAGTGAGGTCGGGATTCTGCTCTAGCATGAGCACGACAATTCCGGTAACAATCGGTGCACTTAAAGACGTTCCCGATGGACTGCGCGTGCCACTGGTGTGGGTGGTTAGAATCTCTTCACCGGGCGCCATCACGTGTACACTGTTTAGTCCATAATTTGTTTTCGCCCATTTTTCACCGTAACGATTCATTGCTCCGACGGAAATAATGTTGGAATGGGGAAGTGTGGCAGGGATCATTCCGGTTTTATCATTGTCACCCGAGCTATTTCCCGCAGCGGCCACAATCGGAATTCCTTGCTGATCGGCGCGCTCCACCGCTTCAATAAAAATATTAAAGCCTTCATCCGGAACAAGATCATCATCAGCTTGACCAAAAGATGCGTTAATAATATCGACTTTATTGTCAACAGCGTAGTTCATGGCTTTGACGGCGGCATCTAACGTGGCATTTCCCCATAAATTGGGAAACATATTCAACGGCATCAGTTTCACGTTCCAAGCCATTCCTGTGATACCGAACCCATTGTTACCTTTGGCACCAATCATGCCACTGACCATAGTTCCATGGCCGCGAGTGTCGTTTGATTCCGGACTGTTCAACAAAAAATGATAACCTTTAACATCGTCGACATAACCATTTTGATCATCGTCGACTCCAGGAGTGCCATTGAGTTCAACAGGATTGTTCCAAATGTTGTCTTGCAAATCACCATGGCTCCACTGGATGCCCGAATCAATGACTCCGACAACAATATCCTCGTGGCCCACTGAAATATCCCACGCCGCCGGAGCCGAAATATCAAACCCCTTGTCGTTGAAAAAAGCCCATTGGTTAGGATGCAAATCGTTGGGCTCGGCCAACAATTTAAGTTCTATGTTGCGTCCTATATACTGCACCTCACCGGTGCGTTTAACCACCTGCCTTTGCGACTCATCAAGGACTGCTTTGTACCATCCGTGACCAATCCGTTCGGTCCTAGGAATCAGCGCAAAGACTTTGTCTCGCCGTTCCGCCGACTTAAATTTGAAGACATACTCAAATCGAGTTTGCCAATTCCTTGTCACTTTATGGGTCAAGCCTGCCTTCCCACTGTCCCCTGCTTTTTCTCCATACAGATAGGCTTGAGTCAACGGTTCGCCTTTTTCAGCGTCCCAGGCTGCCGCCACCAACCACTGCCAAACACCATGGTGATGGTAAGCCGAAACTCCGTCTTGACCACCAAAAAATGTGGCTTTGTTCTGCGGAAAGTAATGGTCGGCTTGTTGATCTTGGTAGCTTAAAACTTCGATAAACTGTTTGTGATCGATTGAAAGCTTGTTAAAAATTTCCATCACATCATTTTTTTTAATAATCGAATCTTTCTCTCCCCACACCAAAGTGATCGCAGTTTTGGTGTCGATGTTTTTTAAATAGTCTTGGTCGAAACCCGCTGGCGCAAAAAAGACTGCAGCGGCAAGATCGGGGCGCCCGGGTGCTCCCGCGGCCATCAAACCCACATAGCCGCCTTTTGAATGACCAGAATAAATAATATGCTCTCGGGCCAGTTGGTTTTGATATTTATCGAGAGTGACTTCAGTGATTTGGTTCCAATCATCAGCCATTCGACGCCAGTCTTGATCAAAAAAACTATCGTCATACTGTACAAAAAGAGCGGCAACACCTTTTTTTGCCAAATGCTCTAATGTTTTATCGTAGTGACTTTCGTTCAGAGCTTGTCCATGGCCAAACACAATCAAAGGAGAGGCGTCACCTTGCGGTCTGTCCGGCAAATACAAAAAAGACTGGCGTCCCAGGGCATTGATTGTTTTGCGCTCAAAACTCAGAACGGCGGTTTCATTACCAGGATGCGCCGTATCCGTGGGGGAAGGGACTGAAGCCAAAGCGGTTTGTACATAAGCTATAAAAGATATTATGAAAAGACCCATGACTTCCTCCTTGAAAGGGATGATTACAAAAATCTTAACTCAGCCATCAGAAGGAACAAGAATTAATCGTTTAATTAATTGTAAGAGCCTTATACGCATTCAACATCCCATGACCGTAAACGGCATTGGGAGTGGCACTGCCAGGAAAACCGGGGCATGAAGTTTTGGCCTTCATCGGGGTGGCCGAGCGCTGCAGTCTATCAATTGTAAGATCAATTTGACCGATGAGTTCAGGGCGATGCGACCACAACAACGCAACCACTCCGGCCACCTGGGGCGAAGCCATCGAAGTGCCGGCTTTGTCATCGTAAGCATCCACTGCCGACGCTAAACTTGATTTCACAAAAGCTCCTGGTGCCACCAAATTGGGAGCCAACCGACCTTCGAGGGACGAGGGTCCCAGCCCCGAAAAGAATGCAATTTCATTAAGAAAGGAATTCCAGGCGCCCACGGCAATAAGATCGCCAGCAAACCGACCGGGCTGATCACTGATACTTCCACAATTAGGACCATTATTTCCGGCCGCAGCCACCAACATGATTCCGGCCGCCTTAAAAGCCTTTACCAAACCATAGAACTCTTCTCCGGAGCACCCTTCATCAACAGGACAGCTCCAAGAGTTGTTAACAATATGCGGAGCCAATTCGGGCCGCCCATCTTTTTCCACATCACCGCCAACCGGGTAAGGAGCCAAAAAGAAATCAAAACAACGCAAATAAGTCGAAACTTTTCCAACGCCTTTTTTCATATTACGACAGCCGATCCACTGCGCATTAGGAGCGACGCCGACTTGATTTCCCAACTGATCATCGCCGACCATGGTTCCCATAGTATGAGTGCCATGATCTTTGTCATCACAAGGCTCGCGGCCACCGCTTGAACAAGGCGCTTCGACCACGGCATCCAACCAATTGTAGTCATGCTCAACACCCTGGGCGTGGGTTCCACGGTACTTACTTTTTAAAGCATTGTGACGCCAAAAATACCCGGTGTCTTGACCGGCAATAATGATACCGTCGCCAAAAACTTGTAATTCCTCCCAAACTTTGTCGACTTGAATTGTTTTCAGATGCGGTGGCACTCCAATCTTCTGGGGTTCTGGCTCACTGGGCGGGGGAATTTCGGGAAAAGGTAGGGTTAACGAACTTTTGATATCCGCACCGATTTGCCGAACCATCGGAAAACTCGCCAGTTTTTCGACTAGCCCATGGGAAGCACCGGCAATAAAAATGGAATTACTGGCCACAAAGGCTTCAAAACTTTTATCTATGGACTCTAAATATTGAATGACTTGTTGTTGATTGCCTTTTGAAGTTTGCAGCAACTTTTCAAACACAAAAGTGACACGGTCGCTGCGATTTAATATAGAAGGAGCCTCTGACAAATCGGGTTGCCCTTTGAAATAAACCATCACATCGACTTTTGAATTCGCCACCAACTGATCCTTAAGATGACCTGTTACGGGGTGGGCTTGCAAAACGCCACTGAAAAATAGGATAGATATAAGTAAAAACAGTCGCATAAGGCCTTTTTTGCTAATGCTAGTGTCTACAGCCTAGTTTCATGCTCAATAAAGTGTCAACTTGATAACATGCCTCCCCTAACAACCCATGACATTCACCCCCAAGAGTTGTTTTAAGGGATTTCTCGACTATTATCGGAGCATGGCAAAATCAAAAGCTCCTTTAGAAGTTCGTAACGCAAAATTCGAAGACATCGATGAAATCGTCAATCTCGCCGAGCGGGTTTATGTCGACATGCCGGCTTATAAGAAAGAAATGATTCGTGGTCAGATCACCAATTTTCAAGACGGCTGCTTTGTGGCCGTATTGAATGGCAAGGTGGTCGCCTACTCGGCAAGCCTCATCATCGAAGAGAAAAAAGCCTTAGCGCCCCATACTTGGTCTGAAATCACGGCCAATGGCTACGCTTCAACTCACAATGAAGATGGCGACATTCTGTACGGCTACGAGACCTGTGTCGATCCCTCAATTCGTGGGCGACGTATTGGTCAACGAATCTACAATGCTCGCGAACGTTTGGTAAAATTTGAGAACCTAAAAGGCATTGTCTTTGGTGGGCGAATTCCCAATTTTCACAAGCGACATAAAAAAGTCGATGGTGTTGAAGACTATGTCCAAAAAGTAATGGATAAAAAAATACGGGACACCACCCTCGGTTTCCAATTGCGCTATGGATTTCAAGTGCTCGGAGTGCTGGAAGGCTACTTGCCCACCGACCGAGAAAGCTTGGGCTACGCCGTCCATCTGCGTTGGTCGAATCCAGAGTACGAATCGGTCAGTTCACCGAAAAATCGTCCACCAAGACAGAACTCCGTGCGTGTGGTTTCGGTCCAGTATCAGATGCGACCGGTGAAGAGCTTTGAAGAGTTCGCCCAGATTGTTGAGTATTATGTGGATGTCGCTGGCGATTATCGCGCCGACTTTTTGCTGTTCCCAGAGCTTTTCACCATGCAACTTCTTTCTATCGAAAACAAAGAAGTACCGCCCGATGTGGCGATTGAACAAATGACTCAATACACTGGACGTGTAAAAAAATTATTCAATGAGCTTTCGGTTCGTTACAACGTCAATATCATTGCAGGCTCTCATCCGACTAAAAAAGAGGGAGGCGTTCGTAACGTCTCTTACATCTGTCTGCGTGACGGCTCTATGCATGAACAAGAGAAGATCCACCCGACTCCGGATGAAAGATACTGGTGGAAAATCGAGGGTGGCGACAAAGTTCAAGTGATTGATACCGACTGTGGGCCCATTGGAGTTTTAATTTGTTACGACAGTGAGTTTCCAGAACTCACCCGTCACTTGGTTAACCAAGGTATCCACTTTTTATTTGTGCCCTTTCTTACCGATAACCGGCAAGGCTACTGTCGCGTCAAATACTGTTGCCAAGCCCGCGCTGTAGAAAATCAAATTTATGTCGCCATGGCGGGTAACGTTGGCGATTTACCACGGGTGAAAAACTTGGATATTCAGTATGCGCAAAGTTGTATACTGACACCCTGTGATTTTCCGTTTGCCAGAGATGGAATTGCGGCCGACACCACTCCCAACGTTGAAATGGTGGCGATTGCCGATTTACGCGTCGACACCTTACTTGAGGCCCGTGCTAACGGTGCGGTCCGCAACCTGCGAGACCGTCGACACGACCTTTACTCAGTGAACTGGAAAAAGTAAATCACACATAGACCATGCCACGTTCAAGGGCGTTGTTCCTATCAAACGGCAACTTGGTTTGTCCGTTAAAAATGGCGCCTTTTAAATTCGCCCCTTCCAGGTTGGCGTGACTCAGGTTGGCCCCTTTCAAATTGGCCTCTCGCATATCGGCATCGGTAAAGTTCGCGCCAGAGAAGTCTGAATAACGCATGCGACTTTTGCGCAAGTTCGACTTTAAAAAACGGCCATTTTTAAAGATACCGCGATTCATCCGAGACCGTCGTGCTTGAGCTCTCGACATATCGATCGAAGCGGCACTGGAGCCGTTGAGCTTGGCTCCCTCCAAGTTGGCTCCCTGCATAGAAAAACCTTCAAGGTTTAAGCGAGTCAAATTGGCCTTTTTAGCGATAACGTTATTAAGATTTCGTCCTCTTTTACGCATAACTTCGGCAATACCTCGTCGACCTCGATTAGCGACACGACGGATGGTATCGTCATAGATCACCTGATAGGTAAAAAGCATAAAAACAAAGGCTGGAATCAATAACAACATGAAGAAGAACGGAAATGTGGCCGCTCCAGGTGCCAGAGCTGTTAAGCCGACGGCGGCGGCGATGACGACGCCTAACATGGCGGTAAAAACAAAGATTCTATAAATAAACTGTAACAAAATTTCTCCTTTCTAATTCGTTATTTGATTGAACTGTCTGATTGATTCACTGTTGCTAACTGTGACTGATCGACTTCTAAACGATTGACCACAGCTTTGATTCCCGACATCTCCCGAATGGTATTTTCAATTTGACTGGCGGTGATGTCATTGATGACGTTTCCCTTTAAAAAGGCCTCTCCTCGAAGGACTTTTACTTTTGCATTCACAGGACTGCCAATGGTCAGCTTGTTAACCACTCTCTGAGCTTTCTTGGCAAGGGACAAATCACGAGCATGGAGCCTTGGCGAAATATCAACATCGGTTTCAACAGCTTTAACCCCTTTGAACATCGTCAGTTTCTTCTTAGCGAGGTTCAAGGTCTGCAAACTGGCAGCCGTTCCAACAATTGTTAGGTTCTGATCATCAGGATTCATGCGCACCATTAAAGTCTCTTCGGGTACGCCTTCAATTTCATCAAGCAGTTGATTGGCGCGGGTTCGTATGAAACCGGGCAAACTGTCCTGTCCAACATGTAGGGAACTGTCAACCACACCACGCACCCCAGGTATAATCTTGATAAATTTTGATAAACGGGTTTTCTCTCCCAATGATTGAACCGCTCCTCGGACTATGGCAATGCCGTTGTAAACATTGATGTCGAGCTCTGGATTGAATTCTCCGAACTGGCTCATCATACGATTTAAAATTGCTTTCCTTAACGAGGCATCTGAATCCTGCGAGCGAACTTTAAGAGTGTCTGTCTCCAGTGCTGAGGCAAAGGTTGACGAAAAAGTTCGACGCTCTCGTGGCCACTCAAAAACCATCCGAATCCCACGCTTGTACATCTCCCGTTCCTTCACGGCATTCACCCAGTTCGGAACAATGGCAAAAAAGGACATCTCTTGTAGCTTCGGTTTCGTACGAAGCCCCTTGTGAATACTCAATATCTCAGAGCGTACTAACGGCGCGCAGTAAATAACCGCATGCTCTCGACCCGTGGCCTTCTCTTTTAAGGCCTTTGCCGTTTTGAAACACATCACTTCGATGCCGGTTTCACCGAGGTCCGATTTGATTTTCCCCATGAGACGTTGATCACCCAAGGCTAGCACGCGCCCCATACCGTCCTGCTGCTTCGATGTCTGAAAACTCAGAACATTGGCTGAAAAGTTGGCGTCGGTGGCTCGGGGTTTAAATGGCGCGTTTTCTGGCTCTCTTAACTTTCTGTTCATTTCGGCCTCCTTTCTCTTTGGTTTTAATGATTCGTTTTTGAATTCTTTCTGCTGCTTGATTGATACTGTCGGCGAGTTGCGAGGACTTAGCTTCAACAAAGAGCTTTTTCAATCCAGGTTTTTTAACTTGGATTCGCGTCTGAAATTCTGGCAAACCTCGACTTAAATAGGCCGACTCCTTGTCAAGCCATACCTTGACCCGACTACGATCCAAGTCGTCTTTTTCTTGCAGTTTGTTCAGATTGTATTCGATGTGGTTCTCAAGCGCTGCACTTTTTGATACGCCACTATAGTTGATAGTTAAATCCATAGTTTTCCTCCTTAATGAAATTATCTCAAAGACTTACGCTTAAAAAAAATTGTTATTTATTTGCATTTCGATAAGAAATAAACTAACCATCGAGTATGCAACGAATAAACTTAAACAAACTCTATTATTTTTATGTGGTCGCCAAAGAAGGCTCTGTTAAAGCCGCCAGCCAACTTCTCAACCTGACACAGCCAACAATCAGTGGCCAGGTTCGAGAACTCGAAGAAGATATAGGCTTTGAGCTCTTTAATCGAAAACACCGTAAACTTGAGCTGAACGCCAATGGCAAGAAAGTTCTTAAAAAGGCTGACGAGATTTTTCGACTTGCGGACAGTTTGGCTGATGCGACCGCTTTAAAAAGTAAGAAAGATCGAGCGAAAATACGAATTGGAGCTATCCAGTCTCTTTCGAATTCGTTTATTAACGATATCTCCACTCGTCTATGGCGAGACGAATCGGTTCAAATTGAAATCTTTCAAGGTCGCTTGCCTGACCTCCTTAAAATGTTGAATCACTCGGACATTGATATATTACTCTCCGACGGTCCCGTGCCCTCTTCTAAAAAGCACCAGAACATTCCTCTAGGCCGTGACCATGTTGTGGCTGTCGCCAATCCTAAATTAAAACTGGAAAACAAACAGTTTCCAGCGAACCTGGATCACGTTCCCTATTTGGCATTTTCTAATGAGGGACAGTTGCAAGCTGAAATCGACTACTACTTCGATCGTCACAATGTGCATCCGGAAGTCATGGGGAAAGTCGATGATATCACTCTTATGCGAGTGATAACTGAAACATCTCCCTGCTTCACGGTGATGCCTCGACGCAGTGTTAAAGAAGCAATTCGTGAGAAACGCTTAAAACTTTTGGGACAAGTTCAAGGTGTCGAGTCCGATTTATGGGCGATCACTCCACGAGTCAGCACGAACCGACGTCTGGTCACAAAAGTCATTAAAGACTACTTTAAAGGTAAATAATTAAGAAAAGGGGTGCGAACTTCACCCCTTCCTCAGACTCAACTCAGCTTTAGTGCAGATTGTGAAAAGCTCGATCAACTCCAGTCCATAACTCATCCCACGCTTTTTTCGTACTGTTGGATAAGTTTGAGTAAGCCATCTTGGCTGAGATCTGTTTCTTCTCAAGTTCAGCCTTCAATAATTTGTATTGATCTTCAAGGGCTTGGATCTGCTTCTCCTTGGCCTCATCCAGATCGCCCTGACTCAATTTGGCTTGGTCTCGTAGCCTGGATATACGAGTTTCCAATTCGTGCATTCGATTTTGGAAAGTGCTCTCATTAATGGTTTGCATTGTGTATCTCCTCGTCGTCCAATTGTTTAAAAAATTCAATCATTCCTAGCTTAACGTCGACTTCAGCATCCAGGCCATCTCTTCGTGCTTTTTCAGCAGACTGGATAAAAAGTCTTCCGTTCCGATATCGACTTTGGCCTGCGAATCGGCCGATAAAATTTTTCGAATCTCGTCACAGATCAGATTATGATCTTGTAACAGATCTGCAATCATAGCCGACGTGTCGGGTGTCACCCCTGGCCTCTCCGTAACATTGGTTCGAATTGAAAACTCAGCCAAAGTTCCAATGGGCTGGCTGCCGATCT
>CAXRIX010000045.1:0-17758 GCA_964230555.1 Bdellovibrionales bacterium | reverse complement strand
TCTTACATTGTTGAGTCTTTTGTTGGCGACGATCTCTTGGAGGTTCTATGAAAATCCTCTTCGATATAAAGGACTAAGGTTTAAAGTTGTTTCCCTATTTCTTGTTTGCCAACTGGGGTTGCTGTTCGTTTTTCTAGGTCATCTATTAGAAACTGAGGGTGGGAAATATCGTGTCGGTGAAACATTGACCACCATGATGCATGAAATGGAAAGTCTGGATCACAGTGGTGGTGGCCCTGCCGAGAACAAGGGGCGAAACATAGATGGAGAAATTATTGACCATTGTTTGCAAAGAGACCCTTTGGATCCATGCCTGTTTGGAAACGGGGATTGGATTCTTTTGGGGGATAGTTTTGCAGGCCAATTGCAGATTCCTTTGTTGAAAAAACTTAAAGAGAAATCTCTAGGATTAACTTCACAGGTCTTTTCAGCTTGTCCTTACTTTTCTTCGTTTCTGGAAGTTCCCTCAGCGCAGAGGTGTTCTATTGTTAATGCGAAAAGGCAGCAGTTTTTCCGGAATTTAAAAAAACCTAGAACAATTATTGTCGTCGCCAACACCGATATCTTTCCACAAGCCGTTTTTGTAATGAAACCAGAGACTTTGAAAACCAATGCACGAGACTATGCCTATCAAAGTTACCAAGAGAATGTACGGCAACTTTTGGATTGGGGGCACCGAGTTGTTGTCCTTAAAAATTACCCGAAACCTAAAAAAGACGCAGTTCAGGCTGCGTTTTCTGGTGTTCAAATAAACGCTTTGATCAACAAGCCCATTTTTCCGAAAATTTACATGTCACAGAAAAGTATAATGGAAAACAACAATGCAAGCCGAAAACTCCGGTTTTTGAAACATAAAAATCTCGAGATTATCGAAATGTCCTCTCTTTTTTGCGAGACCAAACAAAAATGTCTTTTAGTGACTGAGGAAGGTCCTCTGTTTGGTAGAGATCATCATTTGTCACCATTGGGGGCCCAGAAGGTGGTGAATAAAATTATCGACCAAACCAATCATTGAATTTTTGTTGGCTGTCGCCTCTTTCCATCAATCGCTTCACTAGCCTTTCAATAGTTTTTCACATTCGCTTCGATTGAGTGAGTATTTTTCGCTCCAAGACATGGAGGGGCCGGCATCGAAAAATGCTTCTTCTGGGGTCAAAAAGTAGCTTTCCAACATCCATAGGCCATGCTCTTCAGCGACGTCAAACTCTTCGGGCACGTAGAGGGTGCCAGAGGTATCACTCCACAGGGTGGCCGTCACATTGTTCCATCCGGTGCGATCGAGAAGTTTGGCACAGTCGACTAGTAAGGTTTTGTGCTCCTCGGGGTAGTCATCAAAGAAAAAGTCCGGATTATCCACAGGGCCTTCACCATCATCAAAGCCTTGGTATTGAGGGTCGAAATGACTACGCTCGCTCTCATGGTCAAATGCAACCCATACCAGGCTGGATGGGTTCCATTTCATAGCCATTGAATTGCCACAGCCGTCGTCGAAATGGAACTCACCATTGTCTTGAGTTCCGTTAAAAATAGAGTCTTTGTTGTCTCGAGATAAGTGTTGATTGTAATACATGAGACATTGATGCTCGAGGTTTGCCATTGTGATTAAATGTGATCGTTTTAAATTATTGATGACAGTTTTTGACAATTTTAACCTCGAGACAAGAAACGCCATGACTTCTGTGACAGTTTAATTATTTGTTTTAGACAAGCCAATGAAAATCAAGAGATATGCAGAACAAAACGCCCGCATTGACTGGGCTTAGATTCGTCGCCCCATCATTGTAACGACAAAATTTTTAATAGCACCACCCACCAATTGTGGTTAGAATGGCGGTTCATGAAAAAGTTTGTTTGGTGGATTCCAACTCTATGTTTTTTTGTCGCGAATTTTTATCTGTCCTCGTTGTCTTGGCAGGGTGTTCGCAACAAGGTGGGGTGGGTGAAAGAGATTCCTCAGAAACAAAATTTTAAATTGCGACATATCCTGCAATACGGTCCGCCGACGGTGACTACCGCCGTCGCACTAGCGAAAACGGTTCCCGGTCTCACCCATCTTAAAGTTTGCTTGTGGGCGGTGGCCATCGTGACCGCTGATGGCGCTTTTGAGGAGGTTCATCAGTCTTTTGTGCCTTCAAGAATTCCAGCAGCGCGTGACATAATGTGGAATCTGATTGGAGCGCTTGTCGGAGCTCTTGGTTACCATTTATTTGTCCTGTGGCGACAACGACGGCGTGAACGGCGCTCCAGTGAGCCTACGGCGCCTTAACAGAACCTGGCTTTGACAGTCCATAATCAACCTGATAACCGATTCTCTATGGAAACTCACAATCAAAAAAGTAAAAGTGTCGATCTTAAGTTTTTATCCCATAAAGATGTGGGTGATCCACAGAACGAATTGGCTCTGTCGGTTCTTGAGGGATTGTCGAAGCAGCCCAAAGGCCTTCCGTCGGTTTTGTTTTATGACGATAAAGGCAGTGAGCTTTTTAAAAGAATCATGGGCCTGAAAGAATATTATCCCACTCAGTGTGAGGCTGATATTTTGACGACTCATGGTGCTGAGATTGCTAAACACTTAAAAGGTGAAAAGTTCAATTTGGTGGAACTGGGGTGTGGTGATGGGGCTAAAACCATCATCTTACTGAAACACCTCTTAGAAACAGTCGAAGAGTTCCGTTTTGTACCTTTGGATATTTCAAAAGCGGCTGTCGAATTTTTAATGGAAAATTTGAAGAAGCAGTTTGGAAGTATTCCGTTTGATACCTTGGGGCTAGTCTCAGAGTATTTTCAAGGTCTCAATTGGCTGAACACCAATGCTGAAAATAGGAACCTGGTTCTATTCTTAGGCTCCAACATCGGTAACTTTAATCGTTCATTAGCGATGCGATTTTTGCGTCAGCTTTGGTACTCCTTAAAAGATGGAGATCTGGTCCTTATTGGCTTTGATTTAAAAAAAGATCTGGATATTCTTTACGATGCTTACAATGACTCTGAGGGCGTGACTAAAGAATTCAATTTGAATGTCCTTGACCGAATCAATGAACTTTTAGGTGGCGATTTTGATCGCACCCAATTTCAACACCAGGGCCTTTACAGTGTGCAGACTGGAGCTATGGAAAGTTATTTGATCAGTCAAAAACAGCAGACAGTGACGATCAAAGAGCTTGGCAAGAGTTTTAACTTTCGTCCTTGGGAAGCCATTCACATGGAATACTCCTACAAGTACTTGAAAGAAGATATCGCGGCTTTGGCTGATGGCACTGGGTTTGAGATCGTTGAGAATTACACCGATTCAAAAGGCTACTTTATAGATTCATTGTGGAAAGTGAAAAAGGCTGTCGACTAAGAACTAAAGAAGATCGGTCAAGACGTCTTGATCAAGAAAATGCAAACGTGCCTCGGTCGGGTCTGAGATTTCAAGAATCGCCTCTTCGACATCGCGAATGGCTTTGCGTAACTCCAAGCAGATCTCATTGGTGTTTTCCGTGTTGGGCAGCGTTTTCATCAACTGGCTCA
The DNA here is from genome assembly GCA_964230555.1 of Bdellovibrionales bacterium. Classification (GTDB taxonomy): domain Bacteria; phylum Bdellovibrionota; class Bdellovibrionia; order Bdellovibrionales; family JAGQZY01; genus JAGQZY01. The sequence goes on along the minus strand of CAXRIX010000045.1, from coordinate 14,245 downwards.
GTTTTCTTTGCGATAGGAAAGCTTTGTAACGAGCCCACTCCGAGTAAAGAATTTCAGGTGGATCCACCGGCTTGCAGTCACTGAGTTTTGAGACATCTTTGAAGTCAGCGGTATCGCCAATAAAGCTCTGCACTAAGGTTGTGCGCTCATCGCCAGAGGTGACAGCACTGGCCCGGTGAACCACCAAATTGCCTTGCTGGAGGACTGCGAAGCCCGCTTCTGGAAACTCCACTTTGATAATCTCTTCTTCTTTTTCGCGAATCAGAGAACGGATCGCTTGGCCTTTTGTGCATTTAAAGTATTCAAAATTACCGCCGCTAAATTTTTTCGGCTCGGTACACATTAAAACAAAATCGAGCGCGACGGTGTCGGTATGCCACTTGTCCACCTCTTGGGAGGCCTGTTCTGGTTTTAGATTGATGTGAGCCTGATATAAAGCCATCGGGTGAGGAAGAGCTGTGGCCCCTGCAAGGTTTGAAATGTGTTGGTTGAGACTCGGGCAGCTCATAAGGTCTCGAATAAACTGAGAATGGAAATAGGCGCCACGAATAAAGTTGGCGATGCGATCGCTGCTTCTTTTATACTGAATAAGTTGCGATATGGATTGGTTGAGAGCCGCGACACCTTCCGGAGACAAAATGCGAAAGGGTGAGGTTACCGCAATGTCGAAAGGAGCGGCTTGAATGCGCTCTTCTGAGTAACCAAAGTCTTTAAGGCTCCAGGATTTCTCTGGTTGTCCTAAAGCCAAGTGTTTTTTTTCGTCGTAAACAACTTCATCCAATTTCATTTGCAGCAGCCTTGGTCAACAGTTAACGGTTTTAGTTTTCAGTGTCTCGGACCTCGATGACATGTTCAGCACTATCGCCGTATTCAAAAGTTGAGTCATCGTAATCAACTGTTAAGGTATGAACAGTCTCTGTGTCATCGCTGAACGAGTAGCCGCCATCGATCAATGAACCAGGCATCACGATCTCTGCAATCAATGAGTCACCAGAGTTTTTGATGGTGACAGACTTTGGTGCGCCACCATTGGCTTTAACACTGAAGGTCTTGGGCCCCATCTGATCGGGATTTCCGATAATAAAGTAAATTTTAGAATCGATTAAGCCTTTTGGCTCAAAGGTGACAACCACAGAGACTCGTTGTGGATTTGAGACCTCTTCGATGTAGCGTTCGGACTGATGGGTGACAGCGCCCGGCCAGATTTTTACTGAATCAGCGGACTGACTGTCAACGACTTCAGCCATCGCAACAGGAGTGGCTAGTAATACACAAATTGTGAAAAGCAAATTTTTCATTGGGTGATCTCCTTGAATTTGAGGTTAAGGTACAACTCCGTTTCAGGCCAAGCAAGGGCCCCCAAAGAAGCAGAAAAAATTACCGGATGTGATGTCAAAACATTGGTCCCATAGTTAACAAGAGCCAGATCTGCGTGTTGATCTGTCAATTTGAGTAGTTTTTTAAACACCTTATAGAAACCATGGAAAAGACCCTTTCAGACCTTTATTTTACAATGAAAGCTTAATAAGGAGCGTATGCATGTCGAAAAAAGTAATGTTGATCACTGGTGCATCAAGCGGGATTGGGCGAGCGACGGCTCTGTCAGCCGCTGACAAAGGCTACAAATTGATTCTGACGGCACGAAGCGAAGACAAGCTCAATAAGCTCGTCGAAGAGGTTGGCCGGGACCAGGCTTTGGCGGCTCCTGCCGACGTCACTGTTTACAAACAGTTGAAGAGTGCCATCGACAGTGGCGTTGAGCATTTTGGCGGGCTGGATGTGGTTTTTGCCAATGCGGGCACGGGCTTGAGTCAACCTGGAACTGAGAATGGTGAGCCCGAGGAGTGGGACCAACTGATTGATGTCAATGTCAAAGGCTTGCTGTGGACAGCCAAATTGACCCTGGAAAAGCTTAAGCCCCGTAAGGGTCATTTTATAATCACAAGCTCAGTGGCTGGTCGGATTCCATTGAAAGGCTCCATTTACGGAGCTTCGAAGTGGTTTGCCTATGGTTTTGGTCTGAATTTGGCCGAAGAGATGAAAGAGTGGGGTGGGCGCTGCACGACGATTTGCCCGGGGATGGTGAATACTCCATTTTTCGATGAGGCCAAGCCTGACAAACTGGACGCCCAGGATGTGGCGGACGCTGTCATTTTTGCCACAGAAGCCCCCCAACGAAGTAGCATTCGCGAAGTGATGCTGATGCCAACCCATTAGTAGGAGGAAATATGGAAACCAATCAAAGCGACAAAAAATGGAAGCAAGAAATAAGTGAAAAATCAAAATCCGTCAAAGAGGTGGATCCGAGTATTGCTGACAGAGAGGTGGAAAAAGATGAAAATGCCACGGATCCACAGGAGGAAACTGAAAAAAGAACCGGCAGCCCCAGCAACTAACTGAGGTGTTAAGCCGTCAAGCCTATTGACAGTTTTGCCGCGAACTACTGCACAATCGAACGCTGGGCGCGCTGAATTTCATTTTGCAGTAAAATTTTTGTTTCTTGTTCGGTGCTAAAAAAATTGTTTTCAATAAAAGAGCCCAGAGCCGTCGGACTTTGTCCATAGTAGAGTCGGCTCTGGCGAACTTCCGCAAAAGCATTGCGATCCGAATTCAAGGGGACGCCTGCACTTAGGCGCATCGCTTTGGCTCGGTCCATTGAGAAATTCGATAAAAATTCAAACTCAGAACTAAAAGGGAGATACTCTAAGCGTTCCTGCCAATAAGGGTCGGAGGTCAGTTCTTTCAGTCGAGAGTATTGCAGCTGCAAGTCCTTTTGACTTCCCAGCAGGATCAACTGGTCGTCGCCTTCTTGTGTAAAAATGGCCCCATGAGGAAAAACCGTGAAGAAAGTGTGAATGATACTTTTAAGAGTGGTCTGGTCCATATTGTAAAGGTTTAACCACTGAGCAAACACTCCGCCTTCGGTCAGTCGTGATTTAACAATACTAAAAAAATCTTCGGTGAATAGGTGGGCGACTCCACTCATCCAAGAGTGCGAGGGCTGCGAGGCAATGATGTCAAATTGACGTCGTGGAGAAATATTTAAAAGAAATCGCGCGTCCTCAATTTGGATGTCGATGTTGGGTCTAAGAAGAAGTGGATTTTCACCCAAGTAGACATACTCTGAGGCCTCAAGAACTTTCTCTTCAATTTCGGCCACCACGATTTTATCAATCGAAAAATTCGATAAAAGTTCGGTGGTGTAGCCTCCGCCATATCCCACCACAAACGCCTTTTGCGGGGACGGTTGATAAAGGTAAGGGATGACGGCCAACAGGGCTTCATACTTTGGAACCAAGCTTGGATTGCTGAGGTCGAAAAAGCTTTCACTCAAGCCATTGCTTTTTAAGATCAAGCGCTGCGGATCCATCTTGCCTTGCTCGTCGACGTCGTAGTGCAGACTGACAACAGCATTTTCTCCCTCAGCCCAGTAGCGAACGTCATATTTGGTTTTTTCAAGATAGCGACCCAGTTCCGCCTTTGATGCATTCGGATTGCGATAGGAGTATTCCGCCGTTCGCACTAAATTTTGATAGTTCACCGAGGGTGAAAATAGCAGGGCTAAGCAAACAATTCCAATTTGCAAGGGGCCGACGACAATAAATTGATCCTGTTGCAGACCTATCAGAAATAGACCCACCAAGACCAGGCCCATCAAGCTACACAAAAGCACAAGGCTGCTTGAGGAGCCCAATTGAGGAATCAAATAAAGGCCGACGGCCATTGCGCCGGCAATACCGCCAAGGGTGTTCCAACCATATACCAAGCCACTGATGCGGGCGGCTTCGGATTTATTATCATGAGTCATAATATGAATCGTCAACGGTAACAGGGCGCCGAACAAGGCGGTCGGGGGGAGCAAGATCAAAGCGGCAAGACCTCCTTTTGCTAGCAAAGGATTGCAACCAAACTCTGCAATCAGCGTTTGTGCAAACAATGGGGCTTGATTTAAAAAACTGGTGCTCAGCAAGGTCGTGACGATGGCAAAAGACAACAGACTAATCAGAAGATTTAGAGGCTTCTGTGGAATATTGATTTTTGTCAAAATCAGGGAGCCGGTGGCGATGCCAAACAGAAAGATACTTAATGTTAAACTGACTCCAAAGATGTTTGTTCCCAAAAACAGAGTAAGATATTTATTCCAGATGATCTCAGCTCCGACGGCCGCAACCCCTACAATAGTTGATGTGAACAGCAAGAATTTTTTAAAGAACGATAATGACTTGTTTAGGGCCTGCTCACTTTGGAAGGCCAGAAACCGAAAGCGTTCAAACTCAAAATTTTTCAACTTCCAAAAGATAAGGGCGGCAATGGATAGGTTGATTAGAACCATGAGGAAATTACTCCAAACCAGTCCGAAAGCAGGGATCAATAAAAAGCCCGTCGCGAAGGCCCCTATCAAAGCACCAAGGGTGTTCAGTCCATAGAGAAAGGATACGTTCTGACTCACGGCTTGCTTCGCGTCGGTACAAAGGCCGACCAATAAAGGGAAGGTCAGGCCCATCGCCAAGGTGGGAGGTGTTAGAAGAATAAAGACCGACGCCGGTTTAACAAAATTCACCAAGGCTGAACTCGCGGTGATATTGTTAATAACACCCAGAAAGTCAGGAATCTTAAATAACAAGATTAAAAGAAAGAAACTGTAGATACCGATAAAGGCTTCGATAACACCATAAAAAACCAGAGGTCGTGAGAGTCGGGGTACCACTTTTGCACCGACGAACCCTCCCATGGCTAGGCCGAAAAAAAACAAGCCGATCACTAAACTTATGGAAAGTGTTGTACTTCCAAACGCAATAGACAGACTGCGGATCCAAAGACTTTCATAGACAAGACTTGTGAGTCCTGAAAGTAAAAATAAAAATGGCAACAGCCACATCCGGTTTTGAATCATGACAGTAATCTTAGAAGGGAGTCGGAATCAAATCAAGAGACTGGCCATCGAGGCGGTGATAAACGCGGCAAGACTACCGCCAATAACCGACCGAATGCCGAACTGAGCCAGTTCTCGTTTGCGCTCAGGGATCATAGGCCCAATACCTCCGATCTGAATGGCAATGGATGAGAAATTGGCGAAACCACACAAAGCATAGGATAAAACAATACCGGTACGCGGCGATAAATCGGTCATCTGTGCTAAATCCAGGTAAGCGATGAATTCATTGAAAACAATCTTTTTCCCAATCAACAGGCCCGCCACCGATAGGTCTTCTAAGGGAAGACCAAGGAAAAACGCGAAAGGTGTAAACAGCCAACTGAGAATCATGGGCAAAGTCAGATGGTTCATGGTGAGGGTTGTGATCAAAGCATCCAGCATGGCAATCAGTGCGACGAAAGCCAGTAGCATGGCAGCCACATTCGCCGCCAACTTCAAGCCATCACTGGCTCCACTGGCGGCGGCTTCGATGATATTCACGTGCTCTTTAGTTTTCTCTTTAGGGATGCTACCGAGAGTTTCAGGAACCTCCGTTTCGGGAACCATGATTTTGGCAATCACCAGGGCGGCCGGCGCCGAAAGAATGCTGGCTGTTAAAAGGTGACCACCGATGTTGGGGATCAAATCTTTAAGCAGTCCGACATAAGCCGCCATGACAGATCCGGCAATGGTAGCCATTCCACCGGTCATTAAGGAGAACAGTTCACTGGAGGTCATTTTTTTTAGGTAGGGTTTTACAATCAACGGGGCTTCAGTTTGACCGACAAAAACGTTAGCGGCCGCTGCCAGGGATTCGGCTCCACTGAGGTTCAGAACTTTCTGCATAATCCAGGCAAAAGCGTTGACGATCAATTGCATAACACCAAGGTGGTAAAGAACCGTCATCAAAGATGATAGAAAAATAATGATGGGTAAAATTTGAAAGACAATGATAAAGCCACTTTTTTCCTGACTGATAAGATCACCTAATAAAAATCCACTGCCTTCCTTGGTAAAGCTTAAAAGTTTCAAGATGACATCATTGGCACCTTGAAAAAAGCCCTGCAAGGGACCGTCAAAACCCAGTGCTGGCACTCCCAAGACCGCCAGTGCCAATAAAAACTGGAACAGAATTCCGGAGCCGACGGTTTTCCACGAGACTTTCTTTTTATTGTTGGAAAGAAGCCAGGCGATACCAAGGAAGACAAAGATCCCCAGCAAGCTTTGAATTTGCAGCATCAGGTTTTGCTCCACTCATAGACCAACAGGCTGGTGGCAATCGTGGCATTCAGAGATTCCACTTTGTTGGAGATTGGAATGGTGACCCGTGTTCCAGGAAAGCTCTTCGGCACCCCTCGCCCTTCTTCTCCGACCAGCAATTTTAAATTGTTTTTGATCATCCCACTTTTCAGTTTGTGGCCGCCCATGTCCAGTGCGACGATTTCAGGGTCATTGAGATCCTCGATACTGGGGCCATTGAAAAGAGCGGTGGCAAAACAAGTGCCGCTGGCGGCGCGGATGGCTTTTGGCAAATAAGGATTGGCCGACTCTTTAAGAAGGACAATTTGTGGCCAGTCAAAAGCCGCACAGGTTCGAATCAGGGCCCCTAGATTTGTGGGATCACTAAGAGCGACGTAGAGCACGGCTTTTGAGTTGTCCACATCCCGGGCGTTTTTCACCTTTGGAGTTTCTACACAAAGAAGGGGGGTGTGAGTCCCACAAACATCCAATTCAGAAAAAAGTTTTTCGCTTAGGATCACCGTGCGGGGGCCGTCGTGACGGTCGGTTTTCAACGCTTCCGTCACAACCCAATAAGACGGCAGAGTGAGGGGCGCAATTTCGTTGGTGATCTTGTCGCCGCTGACTAAAGCCAAGCCTTCTTGTTTGATACCTTTGTTTTTTGTTAAGGATAAAAGTTTTTTAAAAAGTGGGTTTTGTGCGCTTTCAATCGTTTGCACGGTCGGCCTCAAGATGTTTTGTTTTTCGAAAAACCAAAAGTCGTCGTTCATGAGGTGTGTTCGGAAGGCTGTAAGATTTGTCTTTTTCAAGCTTGAAGTAGTCACCCCAAGTTTTCAAGGCTGCTTCAATTTCAGGGTCGACGTTCGGACCTTTCATTAGATAAATGCAACCACCGGTTTGTAGGCAATTCATAACATTGCTCATGGTGTTGCTAGTGTCTTCAACAGCGCGTGTGATGACGCCTTCCACTGGGTAGTGAAACTCCTCGTTGACGTTGCGACCGATAATGTCCAAGTTCTCTAAGCCTAATTCATCTCGCACTTTTTTTAAAAAGCTGACTCGCTTTTGTACGCCTTCGGCCAAAATGATTTTCTTTTCCGAGCCAAGAATGATCTTTAACGGAATTCCTGGAAAGCCAGGGCCGGTACCCATATCGAGGAGGGGAAACTTTAAAGGGGTGAGTTTGTTAACAATAATTGAGTCGATAAAATGACGAATCGCCACGTCTTTGATGGAGGTGAGGCGGGTGAAGTTGTCCTTTTTCTGGTTTTCCATAAGAAGGATGTAAAACTTTGTAAAAAATTTACGGGTTTCGTGATCAATCTTGTCGCCATAACCGTGGTTAAAGAAAAGATCTTGAAGACGGTCGTCGGCCTCGTTGAATTTAAAAATTCGAACCGGCTTTTTATGACGACCCTTTTTGGGGCCCGTTTTATCGCCCTTGTAAGGGCTCCAATTGCTTGCATTTTTATGCGCCACGCCACTAACCAATCAGTTGAAAATATTCATCAAATAGCGAAATATGGGCGCATGCTAATAGAAAAGTTGGAAAAGATCAAAGAAGATGCTGAAAAAGCTATCGGTGGGGCTCAAACCAGCGATGCGCTCTATCAGGTGAAGGTGCAATTTTTTGGCAAACAAGGCAGCCTGTCTCTCCTTATGCGAGAAGTGGGGACTTTACCTAAGGACGAGCGCCCGCAATTTGGACAGAAGGTCAACGAGGTTCGCTCGGCTCTGCAAGATCAATATTCTCAGATCGAAACCCAGCTTAAAAAGAAAGAGCTTAACGAAAAGCTTAAAAACGAGGTTTTGGACCTTTCCCTTCCGGGACCGGACGTGGAGAATGGGGCTAGCCACCCGGTGCCTCGGGTGATCAATGAAATTGTCGATATCCTTAGTCGCATCGGATTTTCGGTTCGTTCGGGACCGATGATCGAAAATGACCATTACAATTTTACAGCCCTCAATATCCCCGAAAATCATCCGGCGCGCGACATGCAAGACACGTTTTACGTCGAGGGCGGTTTTGTGCTGCGAACCCACACCAGTCCAGTACAGATTCACACCATGGAAAACGAGAAACCGCCAATCCGTGTGCTCGCTCCCGGCGGTGTTTTCCGCTGTGACAGTGACGCGTCTCACTCTCCTAATTTTCATCAAATCGAAGCCTTGCTTGTTGATAAAAAAGTTTCGATGGCTGATTTAAAAGGAACGATTTCGTTTTTTGTTAAAGAGTTTTTTGGAGCTGAAATTAAAACTCGTTTTCGTCCCAGTTTTTTTCCCTTTACAGAGCCATCGGCTGAGGTCGATTGTTCTTGTCCTTTGTGCAAAGGCGAGGGCTGTCGGATGTGCAGCCAAACCGGCTGGATTGAGATCGGCGGTTCGGGTCTGGTTCACCCCAATGTTCTTCGTCAGGCTGGGATTGATCCCGAGCAATGGCAAGGTTTTGCTTTTGGGTTTGGGATTGAGCGTATGGCGATTATCAAATACGGAATCAATGATATTCGCCTTTTTACTGAAAATGACACCCGCTTCTTAAGGCAGTTTGAGCTATGAAAATTTCATTCAACTGGTTGAACAGATACATCGATCTTAGTGATTACAAATCAAAACTTCCCGAGCTTTCAAACCTGCTGACAAAAGCAGGGCTTGAAGTGGAAGATCTCATAAACCCCGCTGAAAATTGGGAAGGGGTGGTTGTCGGTAAACTTTTGGATGTGGGTAAACATCCCGATGCCGATAAACTTACGCTTTGCAAAGTGGATGTGGGCGCCAGTGAACCTCTGCAAATTGTCTGCGGAGCGAAGAACCATAAAACCGGCGATCATGTGGCGGTGGCGACAGTGGGAACTGTGTTGCCTGGTGACTTTAAAATTAAAAAATCAAAAATTCGCGGCGTCGAATCGTTTGGAATGCTTTGCTCGGAATCCGAGTTAGGACTGAGTGAAGAGAGCGACGGCATTATGACCTTTGCTGGTGACTACAAATTGGGGCAAGCCTTTGCCGATGCTTACGATGAGGCTGATATTATTTTCGAGCTTAACGTAACACCCAATCGCGCCGACTGCTTAAGCCATATTGGACTGGCCCGTGAACTTTCGACCTTGTTGGATCGACCCACCCAATTTCCCGAAACCAGTATTGAAGAAAAAGGCAAATCGGTGGATGAGTGGATCCGGGTTGAAGTCAAAGACACCGAAGCCTGCCCAAGGTTTTGTGGACGTATGATCAGCGGAGTCAAGGTGGGGCCAAGCCCGGATTGGTTGCAAAAAGCGTTAACCGCCATCGGAGTGAACTCGGTCAACAATGTTGTTGATATCACCAACTTTGTTTTATTTGAGTATGGACAACCTTTGCATGCTTATGACTTTGATAATTTAGAAAAAGCTTCTATTCGTGTGGAAAAGGCCCAAGAAAACGAAGTTTTCACTAGCCTTGATGGCACCGAAATAAAAATGAGTTCCGACGATTTGATGATTAAGGACGGCAACAAGTCGGTCGGAATCGCCGGCGTGGTTGGTGGTAAGAACACGGGTGTTTCTCAATCAACACAGGATATTTTTTTAGAGGCCGCTTTTTTTGTGGCCGAAGGTGTGCGCCGAACTTCGCGTGCTCATGGTATTGAAACCGATGCCTGTTATCGCTTTTCGCGTGGGGTGGACCCAGAGCAAACTTTAAACGCCATGAACCGTGCTGCGGCACTGATTCAAGAAGTGGCGGGTGGCGAAATTCAAAAGGGCCATATTGATATATATCCGGCGCCCGTGGTGCGCGATGATATTTTTGTCACAACCGATTACATCGGTGAGCGCCTGGGTTATGAAGTCAGCCAATCGTCTTTTGAAAATTGGATGGCCCGGTTGAATTGTCAGGTGGCTAAAAAAGATCAGGGGTTTTCGGTGTCGCCACCGTCTTATCGCTGGGATCTTTCGATCAAAGAAGACTTGGTTGAAGAATTTGCCCGCTTGAACGGCTATGACCAAATCGAAGAGAAGCTGCCTCTTTTAGATAGTGAGCCCAGCACCCATACCTTTTCTTTTCAGTTTGCCAACAAAGTGTCCTCTGTCTTAACCGGATTGGGATTGGATCAGACTCTCAATTATGCCTTTATTGGTAAAAACCAAAATCAAAAAATTTGGGGACAGCCCAATAAACAGTGGGGCTTGATGCGGGGGCCGTCACCCATTGCGCTGATCAACCCCATCAGTGAAGAACTGGCCGTGATGCGAGAGAGTTTACTGCCGTCTCTTTTTAAAAACTTGGTTCACAACTACAATCACGGGAATTCTTTCGGTCGCTTTTTTGAGATCGCACCTTCGCACCATAAAGTGGGAGACCAATTCAAAGAAGAGAATCGATTGGCGTTTTTGTTTTGGGGACAGAACGAAGGGTTGTGGCAAAAGACTCAGCAAAACCAAGTGGTTTTTGAACTGAAAAGCACAGTGGAAGCTTTACTTCGAAGAATCGGAGGCCGCAATTGGCGTTGGGACTCAATAAAAATGGATCAATGCCCGGATGGTTTTCACCCCAGCCAGACGGTGACACTTTTTTATGAAGGTAAAAATATTGGCGTATTGGGAACCATGCATCCCTCTTTGAAAGACGACAATAAAATTCGCACCGAAGTGGCCTGGGCCGAATTCAATTTCGAGGCTTTGATGATGCGCCAGCCGCGCGACCCCAAATTTAAACCACTTCCGAAATTTCCGAGTGTTGAGCGTGACATTGCCTTTTTGGCTGACGAAACACTTTCTGCTGATAAAATGGGCAGTGAAATTAAAAAGGCGGCAGGACCTCTATTAAATTATTTTGAAGTTTTCGATATTTACCAAGATAAGGAATTGAAGGCGGCTGGGCGAAAGTCCATTGCCTTTCGTTTGCGCTTCCAGAGCGACAAAGAGACACTGAAGGACGAAGAAATCAACGGGATCCGAGACAAAGTGGTTAACTCTCTCTGTCAAAAGCTGGGTCTGGAAATTCGATAAAACTTGAAAGTTTTCAACAACTTGGTAGCCTATAGGCAGAGTTAGATCAGCAAGGAGGCTTCCTTATGGCAGGAAAGAACATTTCCAAATCAACAATGACAAAAGCCGACATCGTCGAAAAGGTTTACGAGAAGATTGGCTTTTCAAAAAAGGAAGCATCTGAGCTTGTCGAGATGGTGTTTGGCGCCCTCAAAGACAAGTTAGTCGCTGGCGAGAAAGTTAAGATTTCAGGCTTCGGAAAATTTGAAGTCCGTGAAAAAAAATCTCGCATCGGTCGCAACCCGCAGACCGGGGATCGTATCACCATCAGTGCTCGAAGGGTTTTAAACTTTAGCCCCAGCCAGGTTCTGAAGGCGATGCTCAATGGTCAAGAAGCGCCAACAGGTGACAGCGATGAATGAATGGAAGACTTTGCTGGCACAGACTCATCCCGGTTTTCAAAGTTTGATGACCGTCGAGCAAGCCCTTGATAGCGAAAGTCAGGCCGATAAGGCCGTGGCCGAAGACGTCGAGGCGGCCAGCGAAAAAAAACAAAGCGACTCAGCAGTCGCCACTGAAATCGAATGGATTTCACCGACCCATAAATTGCAAAGTAAAATAGAAAACATTCCCGACAAGTTTGGCTTCAAAATTGGTGAGGCCGCCGACTATGTGGGCGTGAAACAGTATGTTCTTCGTTACTGGGAAACTGAGTTTGATCAGTTGAAACCAAAAAAATCGAAGAATGGTCAGCGCATGTATCAGAAAAAAGATGTGGAGATGGCGTTGATGATCAAAAAACTTTTATACGATGATCGCTTTTCCATTGAGGGGGCTCAGTCGGCGTTAAAGAAACTTCGCCAGCAGGTGCGCGACAAGCCACAAGCGACTCCGGCGCCAGTCACAAAGACCGAAGCTGTAAATGGCGGAGACCTTCAATTCGCTCAAACCCTGTTAGAAAACATTCGTCAGGCTCGTCTGAATTTAAATTTGTAGTGGTGGGTCGCTAGGGAATTAAAGTTCCAAGATTCTATTTATAACAACAGAACAAAAAAAGGCTCTTTTGAAAGAGCCTTTTTTATTTAATGTATGGAATGAAAAGTTTTATAAACAAACTTTGCTAATAAAAACAGGTCCGCTGCGTTTAAAAACCTTAACCCAGCCATCGTTATAACCTTCAACCCAAAGGCGCTTACCAGCTTTGATTTTGCCTTCGTGAGCGGCCGTTGCGCTAGGCTCGGATCGCATATTACAGTTGGTCGCGATATTGTAGAATCCATCTTTAAATCCAGAATTGCTGGCGGGTTCGATGGGATCGCTGTCTGGAACGTCCTTATACTCTTGAATCTGTTCAATGGGTAGAGCCGAGTCACCGGGATCAGCAGCGGCGCTGTCTTCCGTTCCACCAAGGTAGAGGTCGGTGGCACTGGCGGCTGAGTCACCCGTTGATCCGTAGTCGTCGGTTCCGTAATCATCGGTACCGGTGCTAAGATCATCGCTACCAGCGGCACCTTGGATATCATCATAAGTGCTACTTGAGTTGTAATCGTCATAAGAGGAATCGTCGCTTGCGGACACCTCTTCTGAATCCTTGGGGGTACTACTGCAAAAGCTTACGCTAAGGCCAAGGAAAATCATAAGAAGAATATTCAATGCTGCTTTCATGGGGCCTCCAAAAAAGTTGGGTTCAAACCTCTATCGGGTGGATATGAGACATTGATAAGAATTCTGTCACGAATTAGGCCTTTGGGCGACCTCAAACTGGATTTTAGGGCAGTTTGTATAGCATTTTTGCAAATTGCCCTGAATTTAAATCCTCTTAAAGCTGAAACTGAGGAGTGCTGATGGCAAAGCATCGGCTTTGCCCTTCTTGAACCCAAAGGGGAGTTCCTATACCCACTGAAAAATCTTTTAAAAGCTGATCTTGAGTGGCTGTGAACTCTTCGATGGTCGCGGTGATGTCATCGCAGAACTGAGACCTTTGATCTTCGTAGGGGGCCAAACGCTGTTGCAGGCTGTGAAATTTGATGGCTAGAATCGCTAAGCGTTTTTTCGATTGCTCAATTTGCTGTTCAGTCCTTTGCAATTGATCTCGTGTTTGTTGCAAATCCTCTTCAGTCTGTTGCAACTCTGAAGCTTTGGCATCGCGTGCCTCTTCCAAATCCTGTACCAACTGAGTCCGTTGTTCCAGGCGGTGGCGGCGAAGAAAGGCCTGCCGCTCATTTTCCAGATCACGGATCTGCCGAGCGAGGCTGTCACTTTGGGTTGTCAAATCGGCGACAGTGGGTGGGATGGAGGCCTCCAGTTGATGAACCATCTGAGTGAGAGTTTCATTTAAGTCCGCCATAGTCGAATCGATAAAAGCTTTTTGGTCGTCGATTAAAGCTGCGCAAAGCAGAGGGCTGGCCTCACGAAACAAGCAGTCAATATTTTCTGTCGCTGGAATCACTTCGTGGTCCAATTCTAAAATAGTTTGAATGCGAGTTTTAATTCGGTGGCTAGTTTGTCGGAAGGTGTCTTCTTGAACATCAAAAACGGCATAGGCAATCTCATACTGGGACTCAAAAATTTCTTTCTCTCTTTGCAAGCTTTGTATGAACTGCCGATTCTCAACAATTTTATCTTCAATATCATTGGCCAATGTTAATAAAGCCTGGCTGTCGACATTTTCGAAGCTTAATTCTCGGGCTTTAAAAAAGATCCATCGACTGTAAAGAACCTGATTCCAGGCCTCTTGCAATTCTTGAATCGGTAGGGATGAAGCAAAGATCATCCATTCGATATCGAAATCTTGTTGAGTGGCTTGACCATTAAAATCAACAGGGTCTTGTCCCCATAAAGTGCGTAAGTTTATTAAGTCTTCAGAGCTGATTTGGTTTAGGTATTGACTGATGCGAGCTGAGTTTTCTAAATCGGCCGGTTCCAGGCAAAGGCCAATACTGTCTCGCTTTAAGGAGTCCGTTGAACACAGCAGTTGTTGAACAGCTTCGGCAGATATTGACTGGTTAGCGGTTTTTTCACGAAGACTGTCGTACAGTTCGTATGACTCACGCACTCGAGCGACAAGATCCTGAGCCGTGAAGAGGGTGGCTGGATTCTCTTGCTGCAAGAATAAAATGATTTGAGA
>CAXRIX010000044.1:0-10985 GCA_964230555.1 Bdellovibrionales bacterium | reverse complement strand
TTCAACGGCCAAACTTAAAGGTTATTTAGAAAAAGGTCTTCGTCTTTTTGCCAAAATTGCCTGGGGCGAAGAAAAGCCAATCAACAAATACAATAAAACATCGTGGCTGGATACAGCCGACTTGGGGTTGTACTGCCGACTGAAGCGACAGTACCAACGCCTTTACCGCCGCGAAGCCTGGCGGGCTTTTATCGGTCAATTTTTACCCACACTTCCCGAAGCCGATAAAATGCAACGAAGCGAAATCTGGGACTTGTGTTTGTACTCTTACAATTGCAAAGGGCTTTACTTAATCGAATGCAGTTGGATCTCTTTTAAAACAAATCCGGATTTCAGGCCTTTAAGTTGAAAACCTTTGTCTTCTCTGTTTTGCAAAATCACCCACGGACGTTCGGTGGACGTGTTAGGGGCCAAAGCCCATTGGCTGGGATTTAATCCGAATTGCTTTAGGGAATCCGTGATCTGGCGAATTTTTGATGGTTTGTTGGAATGCTTCATTTCTCTCCTCCTGTTTTTGATCCCCTGGGTTCGATGCTCGGATAAATGGAGCTGGTGCAGGGGATAAAAAGGAGAAAAGCAGATTGGGTGCCGGATTTTTGAGGAATGAGCCGGATTTTGGGCAAAAAAAATCCGGATTAGATCCGGATTTCTTTAAATTCGCTTTTGGTTTCGGACTTAGTCCATGCTGAACGGCTGCGGTGAAATTAATTCAGGGTAACCGTAGCTGTCGTAAGCGTAAGAACCAACGGGTAAAAGGCTTAAATTACGTGCTTTTTTAATCGCTTTAGCCAGTTTCTTTTGTTGGTTGAGGCTCAATTTGCTGATTCGTGCAGGAGTGATTTTTCCACCCTCAGAGATGAATCGTGAAAGAGTCACTGGATCTTTATAATCGAAGAAGTGATCACCACTGAACTCTGGACGGTATTTAGAGCGTCGACCTTTTTTAAATAATGCCATGTCTACCTCGGTAACTGTTAAGACTGGCTTTTTACGACAAATTGGGGTTGCCATCAAGTGTCTTTTTCAATATAAACAACCTTTCTTTCTCGTTGGAGGCCCTCTCAGTGTAGACTTGTCTCATTCGAGTTGAGGGAAAAAGAACTGTTTTGGAGGAATTATGGCTCGCTGTGAGTTAACCGGAAAATCGCCTGTTGTGAAGAATTTGGTCAGTCACTCAAACATCAAGACCAAGTCAATTGCTATGCCAAATATCCAGAAAAAACGGATATATAGCTCTGTTTTAGACCAATCTGTGACCCTGAAAGTGGCGACCACAGCTTTAAAAACAATGGAGCATACCGGGGGATTTGATAAGTTCATCCTGAACCAGCCCCAAAAAATGCTTTCTAAGCGTGCTTTGGCTGTTCAAACCCGAATTCGAAAGAAAATTAGCAAAGCGAAAAAAGCAAACTAAGAGGCGGATTGATCATGAAAAAACTGAAAATCAAAAATGGCGACAATGTTGAAGTGATCACCGGAGATGACAAAGGGAAATCAGGTACGGTTTTAAATATCGATCCCTTTGCCATGAAAGTTCAAGTTTCTGGTTGTCGTATCAACACCAAGTTGAATAAGCGCGAGCGCACCTTCTACAAAGAAGAAGGTTGGATGGATTATTCCAATATCAAGTTGGCTGGAGCGAAGAAAAAGAAAGCTAAAAAGAAGACCAAAAAATCCACAGCTAAAGCTTAATCAGAAGGGGTTGGTCAATGGATCTTCTGAAAGTGGCAATTCTGCCAATGACATCAATTGATGACCCCGTTACCAATCTTCAATTCATTAAAAAAGCGATTAAAAAATTAGATAAAGATGTTCGACTGTTTTGCCTTCCGGAAAACAGTCTGTATTTAAATCTTGGTCAAGATCCCATTCCTCAAAAAGCGGCTTTAACGGCTGAATCCAAAGAAATTCAAACTCTTAGTCAGTTGGCTAAAGAGAACAGTCTTTTTATTCATCTTGGAGGAATTCCTTGGTTGAAAGAGGGAAAAGTCTATAACGAAGCTTTATTGATCACCGATCAGGGCGACATCGTAGAGACCTACGAGAAAATTCATTTGTTTAATGTGAATTTAGGCCCTGGGGTTGTGGTGCAGGAATCGAAATCTTTTTGTGCCGGCAATCGCACCAATGTTTTTGAAGTGGATGGTTGGAAGTTTGCGACCTGCATTTGCTATGATCTTCGCTTTCCTGAATTGTTTATTCACTATATGGAAACAGAAAATATCGACGCTTTTCTGGTGCCGGCAGCGTTTACTACAAAAACCGGCGAAATCCACTGGAAGCCTTTGCTGCAGGCCCGCGCTATTGAGTGCCAAAGCTATGTTCTGGCGCCGGCTCAGGTGGGGTATCACCGCGACTTAAAACTTGAAAAACTTCGCAAAACCTGGGGCCAAAGTCTGGCTATAAGCCCCTGGGGGCGTATTGAGAGCGAATCTCCTAACTACAGAGACTTTTTGGACTCGAATATTAACGAGCATGATCCGATAACCTTAGTGTTGGATAAACAGAAGCTCTTTGATTATCGCCGGTCGATTCCGGTTCGAGAGCATCGACAATTTAAAATGGAGTTAAAGCCCGTATGATGCGTTTTCTATGTTTGATCGTTGCCGTTGTTTTTTCTCAAAGTGCTGTGGCCGAGTTTGTTGGTACTGAATTGATGAGCGATGAGAACGAGGCTGTAATTGAATCAGAAATTGTTGATAACGTGACCTTAGAAGAGCCCATATTTTCGAGCCGTAAATCCGAGCGTAACATTGCGGCAGCTGATGTTGAGTCGACCACTCCCAGCGTTGAGTTTCAGGGACGGTTGCGAGTTGTTAAAGAGATTCCTTACTCTTATGCATGGGTCAGCCATCACACCATGCGCTTGCGTGTCTTAGCTGAAATCGAAGCTGAAGAAGCCAAGAAAAAATAAGTTTTTTAAAATACCCATATATTGAGTCCCTTTTTGCCCCATAGAGGTTATGCCTTTGCGATGCCATTTTTTGCAGAATGGGAAAAGTTGGTAAGCGTGTGCAAAAGATCTTTATAAGGCTGTGCAATATTCCGTCTGAGACCTGGCTTGTAGCCTGGCGAGCCTTGAATTTTCCTACTTATTTCAATATGTTTTCACCATTCTTTCCGTGGAGGGGTGAACGATGTCATCAGAGATTCAAAGAGAAGAAATGGAAGTGGATATTCTTATCGTTGGCGGAGGCTCAGCCGGTTTGTCGGCAGGCATTCGCGTTCAGCAGATGGTGAACGAGCACAACGAGAAAAACCCAGACAACACAATCGAGCCTATGGTGGTTGTTCTTGAAAAAGCCGCTGAGGTCGGAGCCCATTCGCTTTCTGGTGCTGTTATGAATCCGATGGCCCTGCAAAAGTTAATTCCTGAGTATCGCGAGAAAGGCTGTCCCATCCTAAGTGATGTCACGAAAGAGGCGGTTTACTACCTAGGCGATTCATCAGCGATCAAAGCACCCATTTTACCACCGCCCTTTAAAAACCACGGCAACAAGGTTGTTTCTATTTCAAAATTCAACCGTTGGCTCGGCGAACAAGCTGAAGCCTTAGGGGTGAATGTTTTTGCCGGGTTCACAGCCGTGGATGCCCTTTATGAAGGCGACAAAGTGGTGGGAGTGCAAACCGGAGACCGCGGCCTTGATAAAGATGGTAACCCAAAAGAAAACTTTGAACCTGGAATGTTGATCAAAGCGGGTGTCACCATTTTTTGTGATGGCACGCGCTCGCCTTTATTTAAAAGAGTTGCCGATCGTCTGAAACTTCGTGAAGGCCGAAATCCTGAAGTTTTTGAATTGGGAGTCAAAGAAGTGATTCAACTGCCGAAGGGCCGTGGTGTTGAAGGCGAAGTGATCCACACCCTTGGTTTTCCTCTTTCAAAAAGTGTGGGTGGAACTTTTGTTTATGGGTTGCCGGATGATCAAATCATCATTGGTCTTTGTGCTTACCTTGATACTGACGATCCTTTGCTTGATCCCCATCGTGAATTACAGAAATTGAAAACCCATCCCTTCTTTCAAGAGAAATTGGCTGGGGGTGAAGTCATCGCCTATGGTGGTAAAACCTTACCGGCCGGAGGCTGGTTCTCGATGCCGAAGCTTTACCACGACGGTATGATGGTGGCCGGCGACGCCGCCAGTATGGTGGATGTGAAAAAACTTAAAGGTGTGCACCTTGCCATGCGCGCTGGAACTCTGGCTGGAGAAACAGCCTTTGATGCGCTGTTAGCTGGGGACTACTCGGCTGAAAAGCTTTCGGCCTATGAAGAAAAAATTAAGGGCTCTGTCGTAAAAGAAGACCTTTGGAAAACTCGTAACTTTCACCAAACGATCTCAAAAGGGGTCTTCCTTTCGGCTCCAGAGATTGCGTTTCAAGAGGCCTTTGGTGGGGCGGCGATGTTTGGTGACATGAAAATCGAGCACAAGGACTACGAAACCACAAAACCTGTTTTGGATGTCTGGGGTGTCGAGGGACTGGATCATGAGGCCAATAAACTTCCAGAGCCTGATAATAAATTATTTTTCGACAAACTCAGCTCGGTTTACATGACCGGAACCATGCATGACGAGGACTCACCCAATCACTTAAAGCTGCAGAACCACAGTATCTGTCAGGATACCTGCTATCCTAAGTACAAATCACCCTGTAACCACTTCTGTCCCGCCAAGGTCTACGAAATGATCGATGACGATACGAAGAAAGGTGAGAAAAAGTTACAGATAAATTATACCAACTGCATCCACTGTCAGAGCTGTGATATCAAGTGTCCATTCAATAACATCGACTGGACTCTTCCCGAAGCTGGCGGAGGACCAAACTACCAGATGATGTAACACAGTCCTAGGGAGCCTGGACGGCGAAGCCAGGCTCTGGATCGAAGGAGACCTTATGCCCTTGTTTTATGCCTCAACCTCGCGCGGGTTGTCTGAGCCCTTAGCTGAAGAATTAAGAGGATTTGGATTAAAAGTCGGCAAAGTCGACAATCAAGGGTGTTCCTTTGATGGCCCGTGGACGGATTGTGCTAAGGCCAATTTGCGATCGCGCATTGCCACCCGTATTTCTTTACCGATTTTGGACTTTCCGGCTTACAAGTCTGAAGAGCTTTATGCCAATGTCAGTAAGCACGACTTCACCAAGTATTTAAAACCGAACATGACTTTTTCCATTAAAGCCAAGCTGCGTGAGTGTGCGATCACAGACCAGCGGATTTTGGCCATGAAGGTTAAGGATGTCATTGCCGATCAGTTCAATGAAAAGTTTGGCCAGCGCCCCAGTGTTGATAAAAAAGCACCCAGTGTTCGTTTCTTTATTTTTGGATCAAAGAATGAATACCGATTGTCTGTGGACACCTCCGGGCACTCCCTCAGTCAACGGGGTTACCGTGAAGAGTCCGTGGAAGCGCCGATGCGCGAGCATGTGGCCGCAGGACTTTTAAGTCTAACCAACTGGGATCAAAAAACACCCTTGGTTGATCCCATGTGCGGGTCGGGGACGTTGCTCATTGAGGCGGCTTTAAAGTTAAAAGCCATTTGCCCTGGAACGTTTCAAAAGAAGTTTTCCTTTCAGCATTTTGAACACATATCTAGCGAGCTTTTTGACAACGAAATCGAAAGAGTCTTGGCTGAAGAAAAAACCGAAGTGCCCGTTAAGCTTTACGGGTTTGATAAAAGTGGTCGCAACGTGCAGGCGGCTCAGCGGAATGCTGAAGAGGCGGGTGTTGATGACATCATTGAATTTAAAAAAGCCAATGCCGTCACGTTAGAACCACCGGTCGAAAATGGCATGATGGTGGTGAACCCACCTTATGGTGTGCGCATGGGCGATGAGTTCTTTTTAGAGGAGCTTTATCGTGATTGGGCGTACAACCTTAAAAAGAATTATACAGGCTGGAGCGTTTGGATGCTTTCGGGTGATCCCCAGTGGACACGTTTTTTAAAAATGAAAGCGGAAAAGCGTTACCCTATTGATAACGGTGGCGTTGACTGCCGCTGGATCCATTACAAAATCAATAAATAAACTGCAAGTATGGCATTAATGAGACGGCATCTGGGAGATGGAATCACGCTACTGGGTTTTCAGCTCGTCGGTATTGCGGCCTAGTTTTCACCGAATTGACGGTTTAAAGAAGTCATGAGTTAATAAAGGAACCACACAATTAAACAGGAGGAGGCTCCTATGAAAAGATCCCTATTGGTTGTATTTTTATTAGTGATGACGGCCTGTTCAAGTGCACCACCCGTAAAGCCAGAAGCCGACAATGTTAAAGTCAGTCGCGACCCCGCCGATGAAGACTGTAAAGAGTTGGGGCCTGTAGAAGGTCGAAATAGCTCTGCCAAAGGCACCTTTGATCAAGCTCTTGAGGATTTAAAACAAGACGCCGCTGGTAAAGGGGCTAACTATGTGCAAATCCGCCAAAGCGGAGCCATGGGCACTTCGGTGCGAGGGATTGCTTACCTCTGCCTATAAAAGCGAAAAGCTCTTTGCACGTGGGGGACTTAAATGTCCAAGCCCGAATCACGGTCTTTTCATCCCATTGGTGCTGGGCTTAATGGTTTGAAGCAGGGGCTTTGCGCTCATTGCCTGAAATCAAAAAAAAACCCACACCTTGAGGTGTGGGTTCAAAACCAGAAGCTCGAAAAATTTTCCAGAAAACTCGATTCAACAGAAGCGCCCTAACTCTTACCACTGACACAAAGGCTTCTGGTTTTAAAGTTCCGATTCAGCCTCAACCCATATCCCGTAGGCCGAATCAATATATCCATATTCAATACTTTGCATTTTAAACGGTTGTTCTGAAAAAATGTGAAATTTTTGAACTCTTTGAAAAAATTTCCCGAAAGTAAAGTTTTTGTACGTCTATTTATTAGTCCACCCGTGCTGGTGACAGCTAAAAAAGAGTCTCTTTTCGTCCGGCCTTTGTTTTGCACAAAGACTGTTTCGAAAAAACAAATAACAGGCAGTGAGACTCTCCGTTGATTTCAGCTGGAGATTTCAGCCCTAATCGTCAGAATGACAATAATTTTAACGGAGGTAATTGATGAAAACTCTTTTTACTGCTTTAGCAGTCCTGCTAGTTTCGACCACTTCTTTGGCTGGGCAAATTGGTACAAGTGATGCACAAGAGAATATCGACAATATCGGAATCATGCAAAAAAACGATGGGTCTTATCAAGTGGTCATCAATGCGACATCCGAGGCTACAATTCTGATCGCGGGTAATATGTCGTATGCTGACGCGTCTGCAATGGCAGCAGATTTTGCGAAAGATAACGTCAATGTTATTTGTGAGATGTCCATTTATCCTGGACACGCCACCGATCGACTTTGTTCGGTAGTCAACGTAGTCGGACTGGGGAACTAATCCTTGAAATTAACTATTGGTTTAGAATGTTTCCGATTGAGGGATGAAAACCACAATATTTAGAACTATAGAATCGTTATAGTGGTTTACTTCCATTCCAAAGTGAAAGGCCAGGTCTGCCTTGCTAGAATTTCAAGGCCTGGCACTCGCTTTGCACTTGAAGTTAATATGAAAAATTTAAGTAAAATTTTTGTTTTTGTAGCGATAACCCTTTTGACTGTTGTCAGCCACGGGCAATTTTTTGGACGCCCTGATTGGGTTGATCGCCCCCCGAGTGGAAACTATTCTTTTTACGATATCACAGGTAGGACCTATTATCTTACTATTGAAACTAGCGAGCGAAGTATTCAATTTCATGCCTGCATGGTTCACTCGGATGATCCTGAATCTCCAAGAACCGCTAGTAGTGGTTGGCAGGATATACCTCGTCCAACCATTGTTCACAGAGCCAACAAAGGTGTTTGGATTCAAGCCACGGCAGGTGTGTTTCCAGGATCAGGCGATGGCACACGACACATGGGTATCACATGGGATGATAATGGTGATCCATCAATTGGTTTTTCAAATGATAATTACCTAATACTTGGTTCCGGAAGCCAAAGTTGGTACGAGCTAGAACCCGCTCAATCAAATCCCTGTGAAGGTTTTGCTGAGACGAATTCAGGTGGGACTCGCGGCAGACCTCAAGCTTCCGAATTGTAAAAATTAATTAGAGGAAATAAGAAGATTCGGCTTCGTCGACATCATCGAATGTTTAAGACGAGAGCCTTTGAATTTCAAGATCAGAGATTCAAGGTATATTTAGCCTCCCTCCCCGCGAAAAAAGTGTCCTCAGACCAGGGGAATTAATTTGGTAAAGAGTTGGGGCAAAAGGTCCTAAATATTGTCTGTAAAAACGACATCCTCTTTGTTGTCTAATTCTGTAAATTGGCAGTTCTTTATAAAAAGTTAGTCAATACTTTTGGGGCGGAGTCCACTTTCTCTTAACCAATGGTGAATATTGTAACCGGAGCGGCAAAGCATTGTGTTTTCGGTGAGAAACCACATTCGTTATCCATCCTTTAAAACGATGAAACACTTTTGTCGATTTTGAAACAGAATCCTAGAGCAAAACTTACAAGTTAGCTCCAGGTAAAAATGTCCCATGGTAAATTGAGGCCAATTTTAAAACCAAGGAGACAGAAAATGAAATTGTTAGTATCGTTAATGTTAATTTTAAACAGCCCAATTACTTTTGCCAAGCCTGTGCAAGAGTGGAGTTGCCGTGGTGTTAGTATCAGTGAAGGTGAAACTTTTTTCTCTTTCAAAATAATCAATTCGGGTTGGACTAAAAAAGATGGTTATTCGAATCAGGTAGTGGTTTTGAAGAACGCTCAGATCTTCAATGGCAAAGGTGTTGAAACAGACACTATTAATCTTCAGAAGGGCGAGTACTGTCCCAACTCTGCTACGACTGAATATCCGTCGATGAGTCTTAGATTAATCCAAGGACCGCAAGAGAACTCTCCAGTGGGAGCTGAGGTAGAGCTTTCCTATGGTTGTGGCGACGGTTACGGAGTTTTTGATCTGTCCGGGTATTGTGAAAAGACATTATAATTTATAAAGAACCCAAGCACCTGAATGGGGAATCAGTCTTAAAAAACTGTACTTCCCCTTTCCGGTTGGGTTGGCTTGGGTTTCTTTGCTGGTCAAAAAAGTTTTAATTAACGTACATTTTTTCGCAGGAAAGCTTTAAGCGAACCTCTTTTGATCCCAAGCTGTCGGCGTTGCAAATGGCTTTGTATTCCGCTCCGTTTGAAAGATGCACGGCACCTAAAAGGTCGACACCCTCATCACAATTATAAAGACTGTCAAAAGTTGATTCCAACGTTGCAACCTCGCTACTGGTTAGTTCGCGCTCGCCTGACTCAATTCCTGTTGAAGAAAACCAGGTGATTTCTTGGATGTCTCCTAATCCACAAAAGTAGAAAGTGACAAAGGCTGAAGCTTGAAAAGATGAAAACAAAACGGCTGCCATTAATAATAGGCGCATAGGGTCCCCCTTAAAAGATTTGAAGCCGAAACCTATCCACAAACCTATTTTCAAACAACAAGAAATCATCAGGTTGCTGGAATAAGCCTTCAGCTTCAAGTAAAGAGCCGCAGGCTTGGAAGCTGGGAGTTAAGAATACGTAGAGTGTCGATAGGAAGCGTGAATGAAGCGCCTTTCGGTTGACAAAAGTTTAACCAGTGCGGTGACAATCTGTGAAAATCTCCGGAGATTGATCCAGGTGAGCTTGCTAAGATATTAATATCACTTAATAAAAAGTGTATCATTTTGGTACTCGCCTTGCACCACATAGGGTGGATTCTAAGATAAGGAGAGACTTCCATGTTTAAATTAAAAATAGTTATAGCGGCATTAGCCACTTTGACCTTCGGATTGCTGACCGCATGCGGAAAAGGATTTGAAGGCAGTGCTTTAATAGCCCAGGAAAATCATGAACAAATCAATCGCTCGGAAGAGGAGGCGCCTCCCGCAGAAACAGCTCCTTCTGTTCTTGATCAGGCTGTTAATCAGTTTGTTGATGAGCGCAATCAGACCGGAAACGCAGCAAACGCGTCACTGGCTGGACAAATCGAAGCCCTAAGTATGTTGCGAACAGAAACTTATTCGCGCGGCGGTACCACAATCGCTTATCGAGTTCGAATGCTTTTTGGTTGTGATGCGAACGAAGAGATTTTATCGCCTAATACACGGGTGACTGAAGATGAGCTCAGAAGTGGAGCTAATATTTCGTTAGGAAGAAACTCGCGAAACACCCATGAATTCCTTCTTGCCTGTACCGATTCTGAGTGCAGCCAGGCGGTTGTGACAGTACGAAGCATTGATCCCACGGGTGTCAACGCTGTGGTTCACTATGCCATGGAAAATGATGGGTCGGTTGTTTCACGTGGCCAAGAACGCGTTTATGAGTACAGCACGCGTCAGTCTTCTAACGAAAACTTTTACCGTGAAGCGACAGTCGCTTGGTACCTAGAGCAGTGTTTACTAGCTGATGCTGAGGCACAAGTGGGTTTTGGTAGCAACGACGGTGGAATCGATGATGACCTTTTTGGTGACGGTTCCAATAACGAAGATGATGATATGCCCTTCTTGGGTGATGGAGAAGAAGACGACTTCGACTTCTTTTGGCAGGAATAGTATTTAACAGAATTAGAAATCCAATTTTACAGTCTCTCAGAGGCAGGCTTTTTAAGCCTGCCTCTTTTTTTGTAGTTTGATAGGTTTTGCCAGCTCTCAGGAGCTGAGTTAAGCTGTCCCCATGAAAACAATGACGGAAGAAGAATTAGACAATTGGGTTGCCGAAATGCAGTCGGTTGTTGGTGGTGAGTTCCGTCAGTTCCGTTACAACGAAAAATGCCTGCAAGTGCAATTTGCAAAGGGCTCAGCTTTAAAATGGCTGACCTTTTCAATGAAGCCCGGGGTGCCCTATGTGTTTTTAACTTCAGAACGAATTCCATTAGTACGCAATCTTAAAAAACCGCTGGCTTTGTTTTTAAAAACCTATTTTATTGGAGCCATTCTTAAAGAATGTCGACGTGATAAAGCAAAAGGACGGGCGGTTGAGTTGAGCCTTAC
>CAXRIX010000043.1:0-8262 GCA_964230555.1 Bdellovibrionales bacterium | reverse complement strand
TTGCCTTTAGTTTTTGGTGCGCCTGGAGGGAGTCGAACCCCCACGCCTTTCGGCACTAGATCCTAAGTCTAGCGTGTCTGCCAATTCCACCACAAGCGCATTAAGGCATTACAATATAAACCAAAAATTACTATTTGGCTTCAATTAGTTTTTTATATTCTGGTGCTTTTAATAAAGCTGCCAATTCTTTTTCTGTATCCATTTCGATGCGAATCAACCAACCATCATTCATTGGATCGTCATTGATGATTCCGGTGTCGTCGCCATGGGACGTATTCACTTCGATCACTGTGCCTGAAACAGGGGCAATCAAATCGCTGGCGGCTTTTACACTTTCAACGGCTCCAAAGCTTTCGTTTTGGGTGACCTTTTGACCCTCTTCAGGAAGATCGACATAAACCACTTCACCCAACTGCTCTTGAGCGTACAGAGTAATCCCTACCGTTACCACGTTCTCATCAACTTGAGCCCATTCGTGATCTTTTGTGTAGTAATAATCCTCTGGAACGTAGGCCATGTGTAATCTCCTAACCCTTTTTATAGAAAGGGGTTTTCACAATTTCCGCATCAATCATTTTATTTCTCATCTGCACCTGCACATGGGTGCCCACCTCGTGTGAACCAACAGCGACGTAAGCCACTGCAATTGCTTGATTCAAGCTCGGCGAGAGAGTCCCACTAGTTACCTCTCCGATTTCCTGACTGTCAACGGAAAACACCTTATAACCGGGTCTGGCGATTCCTTTGCCGGTCACCTTTAATCCAACCAATTTACGTTTTAAGCCCTTTTCCTTGGCCTTAACGATTTCGGCTTTCCCTAAAAATTCACCCTTATCGAGTTTGACAACCCATCCCAATCCCGCCTCATGGGGAAATGTGCTGTCGGTGATTTCTTGTCCATAAAGCGGATACTTCATTTCGGTGCGAAGAGTATCACGCGCTCCAAGTCCGATGGGACGAGCCTCCGGACTTTTTTCAAAGAACAGGTTCCAAAGACCTTCAGCTTTATCCCAAGGAACAAAGATTTCGACACCATCTTCGCCCGTGTACCCGGTGCGGGCCACATAGCAGGTCTGATCCCCCCACTGCCACTCTCTAAACTCAAACCCAGGACAGCTTGTAAAATCCTCTCCGGTCACAAGTTGAAGAGCCGCCATCGCTTTAGGTCCTTGGATGGCGATTTGGCCCCAGGTTGAACTTTCATCTTCGATAATGGCGCCACGGTTGTTTTCCATTAGAAATTTGAGGTCTTTATCTTTGTTTGAAGCATTGACGCAAAGGAGGTAATCCGAGTCGGGCTCCAGACAGTAGATAATGAGGTCATCGACGATACCGCCTTTTTCATTGGGAAAAAGGGTGTACTGGGCCTGGCCTTTTTTAAGTCGACTGACATCGTTCGTGGTCAGCCACTGCAAGGTATTGAGAGCATCCCGACCGCGCACCCGAATTTCACCCATGTGAGAGACATCGAAAAGTCCTAGAGATTGACGAACGTGGTTGTGTTCGTCCCGCAAGTTGCCGTACTGCACGGGCATTTCCCAGCCTGCAAACGGTACGATCTTACCCCCTTGCTTGACGTGAGAATCATAAATGGGGGTTTTCTTGAGTTCTTCACTCATCAGTCGCTCCTTTGTTTTGCAGCTGAGTCAGATGAAAAGTATTTTCGAGGAGCATGGCAATGGTCATCGGACCGACCCCTCCGGGAACCGGAGAAAGGGCCTTAGCCGTTTCCTTAAGTTCCTCAAAGCGAACATCACCACACAACTTACCATTGTCTTTGCGGTGAATTCCAACATCCACAATAACGGTTCCAGGCTTGAAGTCCTCTTTCCCTAAAAATTCGGGGCGCCCGGCGGCCACGACAACGATGTCGGCGACTCCCAAATGACTTCGTAAATCTTTAGTTTTCGAGTGGCAAATGGTGACTGTGGCATTTTCCTGCAATAGCAGCAGCGCCATAGGCTTTCCGACTATTTGGCTTCGGCCGACCACAACAGCGTGAGCTCCCTGCATTTCGATTTTATGTTTTTTTAAAAGCTGAATCACACCTGAAGGCGTGCACGCGGCCACCCGAGTTCGCCCTGCCACGAGACGCCCGAGATTCTCCAAGCTGAGGCCATCGGCGTCTTTTAAGGGGTCAATCTCATCCACCACCCGCTGCTCCGAGATATGACTTGGAAGAGGAAGTTGAACCAGTATTCCATTGACCTCGGGGTCATTATTCAAGTCGGAGACTAAAGACAGCAGCTCCTGTTCGGAAATATCAGCTGGCACTCGTTTTTCGATACTTTTGATTCCAGCCTCAGCACAGGCCTTGATCTTATGTGCCACATACACCTGACTCGCCGGATCCTCTCCAACCAGTACCACTGCTAGGCAAGGGGTCACTTTTGTGTCTTGCACCCAAGTCTCAACGCGGGTCTTTAATTGCCCTTGTAGCTCCTTTGAAAGGGCGCGCCCATCCAAACGTTCCATGCCGCCTCCTTGAGGCCCCTTTCTAGGGCCAAAAAGACACAATGTCACCCCTGAAGCATAGACTTGACCCCCTTTCGGTTTATGCTAAATTGGGGGCTCATTTCCAAGGAGACACGGTGGCCCGTAAAAAAAGTAAATCCAGTGCTGATAGTGATGCCCCAGCGATTCCCGCTTCACTAAAGAAGTTCCGCCAAAGCCCAGAAATTGAGGGCTTCTACCGTTTCATTTACGAGAACGATCTCCGTACCGAGGCCTTCGAAATTATTGACAACATCAGTCAAAAACGCGCGGCCGCAAAAGCCAATAAAAAGAAAAAGAAAAAGTAAAATCCGGAACGACATTCGAATAAAACTTCTCCATTAGCTGACTCTTTGTCGCTGAGGCGGTCCTCTGTTTTGCTTCACTTCATTGGCATCGAGGAGGATGCTATGAAAAAGCTTTTAAAGAATCAGCGAGGACAAGGTCTTGTCGAGTATATGGTGATCGTTGCTTTGATGGCGGTGGCCAGCATGGGAGTCATGCGAATTCTTTCAAAAACAACATCTGGAAAATTAGCACAAATCACTCAATCTCTGCAGGGTGGCAAAGCCAGCGTTAATGTCGAGTTTGAAAATGTTGAAAAAGACGATCTTCGCAAAAAAGATATGAGTGATTTCTTTCAGGGATCACGCAGTCGTAAAGACCGATGAAATCAATGATTGGCAATCGCGGACAAGCTCTTGTGGAGACCCTCTTCTCTCTTCCATTACTGGTTGCGGGGGTAACACTGGTCATGGTGGGTCTCCACAGCTTGTCTGTATTTTACCTTGTCGATTATTGGACATATTCAGCGAGCCGTTGTCTCGCCGAAGAAAGACTCGCTTCCAGGTGTCGACAAACCCTTGAACGTCGGCTGCAGTCCTTGCCCTACGCCTCAGTGCAAATTCAATCCTTTCGGGCTGGAACCTTTGGAGCTCGGGTTGAAACTCGGCTTACGACTGTGGTTTTTCACGATAAAGAGTTTAGCGATTCTTTTGCTACAAACCTTACAAGCTCGGACTTCGGAGCCGCCCGATGAGCAACCGTGGATTTGTTAACATTAGTCTGATCGCTTGGTTTCCATTTATTGCTGTTCTTTTGTTTTCCGCATTTTGGCTGATTTGGTTTCTGCAACAAAAGATGGTCATGGCCAACCTTTGCCAGCAATACACTTTAAAATCTCAAGAGATTCTTGTTGATAGAAACAATAAGATCATGAACCTGAACTCCCGGGCCTGGTGGCTTTGGGGTGAAAAAAAAGCCTTGGATATCGCCATTTTAACAGGCCCTCCTCCTGTTAAAGCGGCAGCAAAAATCCGTCGAAAGATGGTCGTTGCTGAACAAAAATCTTTGCGTGGTATTCAAAAAGGTTTTTTTAACAGCGCTAACTTTCAATCGCGACGGGCTCTTTACCAACTGCGCAGTCAGTTTCGTCGACAAACAAAAAAGTGGCAGGATTTTTGGGGCTCCAATCGTCGTATTCGGTCGTCTCTACAAGTGTTTCCGAAGCAGTCCCAATTGGCCGTTAGGATTCACGACATCGCCCCCGTCTTCAAACGACGCAACCAACACTCACGGCAGCAGAGTATTAAAGCGACTTGGCGCATTCCATTGGCGGACATGCTTCCATCTTGGTTGAAAGAGAAAGTTCCCGTGCATCGGCATTGGACGGGAGCCTGTTACAGTCATCCCCACCTAGGAGGTCTTCAGTGGAGAGCCGCTATCGGCAAGGGCAATCATTAATTGAAACTCTGATTCTGGTTTTAATTGTCGCCAGTTTCTTTATTTTTTTGGAGGGCACTCATGAAAAGACTTATCGACAGTTCAACCATCACAAAGTTAAAAGTCGACCTTTTTGAAACCAAAGAGGGGCAATTTTGGCCGACTCCCACGGTTGTTATCGTCATTGCGGCCATTGGGGTTTTTGCTGCCATCTTGCAGTTTCGTTCAAGTTCGCCACCCCCCACCAAGCTCAGCGCACCGCAAAGCTTGGACACTTTCATACCAAAGGGCGAAAGCTTGGTTCCCATTCAAGTTGCAAATTATGAGTCTTTGGACCAAGTCATTGGACAATATGGCGTGGTTGATTTGCTCTCGACACCGCTTACGCCTCACGAAAAAGCGAAAAGAGTCGCCTATGCCGTAAAACTGATCCGCTCCCCGCGAAGTCCCCGTCATTTCAGTGTTTTAATTCCTGCGGACGAAGCCCACCGATTGGCCGGATATGATGGAGAATTTACAGTGGTTGTCCGGAATCCAAAATCAATTGGCACCAAATTTGTTAAAGAAAAGGCCAAATCTCAAAAAAGACGGATTGTCTACGAAACGGAGAGCTTATGATATTTCTAATTTTATTCAGTCAATTGATGGCTCAGGATGTGGTGATTCAAAGCCCTTCAACACCCAATATCGCCTATGAAAAACGCCTGGTTAGTGATCCCAAGCTGCAATCCTATATCCAGTATCTGCAAAACCAAACTAATAAGAATAAACTAACACTTGAAAACACTTTTAAACGGGCTCAGTTTGAATTTTTACAAGGCTCCCTAGAAAAAGCGGCGGATCTCTTTAAGCAACTGACAGAAATGCAACACCAGGCCCGCTGGAGTCTAACCGAACAAAAAATAATTCATTATGCTTTTTTAAGGCTGGCTCAACTGAGGCCCACCGATACCAAGAGTTGGCTGAGAAAAGCCTTTCTGTTTAACCCTAAAGTGAAGGTCGATGAGAATCTATTTCCGCCTCCACTTGTTGATCATTACAAGAGTCTGCAAAAATCGACACCCGTAAACGTCTGGACCCTTCCAAAACGGGTTGAAAATTTTGACCAGGTTTTTATTAATGGAAGACCACTCCCCAAGGGTGTCACCTTTTTTCGATACCGCCCTGGAAGAGTTCGAATGGATTTATTATCCAACATCTATCAGCCCGTGACCTTGGTGACCGACCTTAAAGACCTGGAATCAACAAAAGTCACTTTGCATCCGTTGGCCACCGGTACCTGCCAGGCTCCAAATTTTCACTTTAAAGCTTCACAAAAGTTTCGACTTCTGAACGAAGATTGTCTCAGCGGCAAGGCGGCTGTCACCGGAACCCAAACTTTATCAAAATGGCAAGCAGCGACAGTGAAACCAGAGCAAGGTCCCTCAATTTTAAAAAACAAATGGTTTTGGGTCGGTGTTTCCGTCATTGCCACAGGCCTAACGCTGCATAGCTTAAATCAGAAGGAGTCTCAGGGAGGCACGGCACCAGCTCCGCCCTCTGGCCCCCGTGAATTTAGTAACAACTGAAGTCAGTCCTTGTTCTCTTATTTTTTGGAAGTTAAAACACACGGTCTAATCAGCGCTAACAAAGGAATACCATGAGATTTTTAACCTCTTTTGCATTTTTATTTCTGTTGCATCCCTCTCTTTGGGCTCAGACTGCGACAACAAATAGCTACCAGTCAAAAATGACCTTTGAGCAGGCTCGGCAAAAATTAAAAGGCTTCAGTGTTCTGGCTTACTACAACTTTGCCAACAACAGTCCCTTGAAAATCGGCCAAGAAACCTTGAATGCAAAAAACAATGAAACTTTTGGCTTTGGCTTCCAGTACAAGTACAGTTTAACTCCTCACCTAAACAACAAAATGCCTTTGTCGGTTATTGGCGGATTTGTCTACGAAACCGAGCGTCAGATTGAGGCCCTCAACGTCAATGGAACTCAATTTAAAATTGACGGTCAAGGTAAGCCGGCGTTTAGCCTCTTTCTTCTAACAGGTAGTTTGGATTATCAATTTACAAAACAGGCCAGTGTCTTCGCGGGTCTTAATTTTGCACTGCCGTCTGAATCCAATTTTGGCGAAGTCCAATTGGATGGCACTATAGGCTATCAAGTCGGATTCACTTTAGCAGTCACACCGTCCTTTGGAGCCGATATTGCCTATCGTTGGATTAACCTAACCGGAAACAATGGCTTGAATCAAATCGATGTTGAGGGCTTATTAATGAAAGGCCGTTATATTTTCTGACTCAAAAAGAGGAATCCGATTTTTGCCCTACCATTTTCCAAGGTAAACGACTTCATTGGTTAAAAAAATGGAATGAGTCTCCGAAACTTTTGCCTGAACTTTCTCAATGACCTCGTGAATATCTTTGGCGGTGGCATCGCCGGTATTCACAATAAAGTTGGCGTGCTTTTCTGAAACCTGAGCACCGCCAACGGTCATACCTTTTAACCCACTGGCTTCAATCAAACGTCCGGCATGATCATTCGCTGGGTTTTTAAATACAGAGCCACAACTGGGTTGCGCCAGAGGTTGGGTTGTCTTGCGCCTTTTGTTTCCTTCTCTGACCGATTTTAAAACCTCGTCATCGGGCTGATTGGGCCAACCGACTCGAACTTTGGTTATGATACCTGGCTGCCAGTTTGTACTTTTCCGATAACTCCAATGGACTGTTTCTGAATCAAAAGTTCGTTCCTCAACGTCGCCATCAGGATTGAAAGTGTAAACGTCAAAGCTTTTAACAATTTCACAAAACTCACGAGGCGCGACGCTATGCCCGACACCGGCGTTCATCACCACACCCCCTCCCATATCTCCTGGCAAACCGGCCAGAAACACGGCGGGTGGCAATCGGTATTTTAAAAAGATTTTTAACACTTCAGACTTTGGTGCTCCGGCCTGAGCTTCAATTAAAAGTTCGTCTTGATCTTCCAAGACGTCAATTTGGTTTAATTTAATTGTGTGAATCAGAAGGCCGGCCACGCCTTCGTCACTAATCAGCACGTTACTGCCGCCGCCTAGCAGGGTGATTGGAAGCTCGTTGGACCGAGCGAAAATCATGGCCTCTTTCAGCTCCGCAAGTGACGTCGGAGCAACATACTTTTCGGCAGCGCCGCCAACTCGCCATGAGGTGAATTCCGCTAAGAGTTTGTTGTCTTCGATTTCCACCGATCAATCCTCACTCAGTCTTTCGACGATTAAGTGGGCGACTTTCCAAATCTTTCCAGCTCCCATAGTCATGACCACGTCCCCGGGTTGCACCCGATTTTTTACAAGATCCAGGAGTTCGTCCTCGTCGGGACAATAGTGACACTCTCTATCCAGTTGCTGGCAAAGCTCAGCGCTGTGCACACCATCGATGGGTTTTTCCCCCGCGGGATAGATATCAACAAGATAAAGTTCATCGGCTCCAGCAAAACAAGTTTTATAAGCGTCCCAACAGTCGCGCGTGCGAGTGTACCGATGAGGTTGATAAATCAAATGAAATCGACCTTCGCCAGCCAAGGCCTTAGCCGCGCCAACAGTCGCTGCGATTTCAGTGGGATGATGAGCGTAATCGTCGTAGATATTAATGTTTTTTACATCGGCAATATGTTGAAAGCGTCGATCCACCCCGGAATAGGCATTGGCACCTTGAATACACTTCTCCCAGGGTACGCCGGCTTGATGAGTGGCGATACAAGCCGCCAACGCATTGAGAGCATTGTGTTTGCCGGGCACCGACAGTTGCAATTCGCCGATCCTTTTGTTGTCAAAATTGACTGTAAAGCCATTATCGGATTCGCCCAAAACGTAGTCGTTAAAATCCGACTCACCATAAAAGAAGACCTTTTTTGGAAAGCCTTTAAATAGCTCTCGCGTTTTGGGATCATCACCAAAAACCACCGAGCAACCAAAATAAGGAATATCCAAAGCAAAATTAAGAAAAGCCTGCTGCAACGTCTCGAAGTCTCCATAATGATCCAGATGATCATTGTCGATGTTGGTAATAATAGAAATCTCGG
>CAXRIX010000042.1:0-4861 GCA_964230555.1 Bdellovibrionales bacterium | reverse complement strand
AGAGGTACAACGTCGACTATGTTCTCGATTAGGATATTAACGATCATTCGCAGTAAAACACTCACTGGATAGCCTTTAAGAGTGGCCTCGCCGACAATAACAAAAGCCATAGAATTCGTGATCAAATCGCCAATTCCTGGAATTAAACCCAAAAGGCCATCCAATCCGAAACGAAAACCACCGGGGCCCTTGAATTGAGTATCAAGCAGCCTTGCCAGAAACTCTGAACGGCTTATTTCGTTTTCACTCGGATTGCCTTTGGATTCCATGCTTTGGTTGTACCGAAGCTCTGGCTCGGGGTCATTTGATTTTGTCTTGTTAAATGTGAATCTTTTTTCACAAACTAAGAAATTCTTGCACTTATACCTCTGAGGACATCAAGCCAACGGTCAAGACTTTGACAATTCATTTGCAGGCAACCTAGTATTGGTTATGCTTCCATCTTCAAGACTTTTGATTATTCTTTTAGAGTCCCTTGTTGGCTTCTCCTTATTTGCCTGTTCAACGGCGCCATTAACCCACCCCTCTGTCTACCCATCTGGAGTTCCAATGACATCAATGACCAGTGTTCAATATAAAATCGAAGGCCAAAAAACTTTCCAAGAGTTCCTTAACAAAATCGAAGCGGAAATTAAAAAAGCCTCGGCAGTTGAAAGTCAGTGGGTGCTATTTCCAGAACTGGTGACCTTGGATATGTGGCCGGTTGGTGATTCACGATCAGAACGGCAGATTATCAGCGAAATCAGCCGGCACTTTGATGCTTATGTCGAAGCTTTAAAAGAATTTTCTCGGCAATACAACATCAATATCGTCGGCGGTTCAACTCCAAGACAAATCAAGGAAGAGATTTTTAATACGGCTATCTTTGTTAACGACCAAGGCGAGGTCCATTTTCAAAATAAACTGACCCAAACACCTTGGGAGAAGAAGGTCAACGTCGCCCAGGGAACCAAGATTCAGACAATCCCCACCCGATTCGGGAAAATGGTTATTTTAGTCTGTTATGACATAG
This sequence comes from Bdellovibrionales bacterium, assembly GCA_964230555.1. GTDB lineage: Bacteria > Bdellovibrionota > Bdellovibrionia > Bdellovibrionales > JAGQZY01 > JAGQZY01. Next base: position 3,849 of record CAXRIX010000042.1, on the reverse strand, counting down.
AGTCTCCACAGGTAAGCCATGCCCTTGTTGAACTGAAACCAGAACTAATAATCATCCCTTCGATGACAGAAAGCCCTGAAGCCACTCGTCGCGTTCGATACACAGCCCAAGCCCGTGCTGTCGAACATCATGCTTACACCGTAGTCGTACCGGCGGTGGGTGAAGTCTCAAAAGACTGGATCATGTATGGCCGAACATTGGTCACACCCCCGCAATACCCAAGCTATCCAGAAAGTATCGTCGCTGGCCCTGAGAATCAGAGTTTTTCACAAAATTTTAAACTTAACTTTGATAAACTTCAGAAAACCAGACAGGAAAATAAGTTTTATCCTGCTGCCGAAACTTTAAAACTCGAAAAGGAATCAAATACATTTAATAAAGGGTCGAAATAACTCTGATTTTCGATTGTGTTAGAAAGTATAAGAAATATTGAAAAATGGAAGACCCATGATTTGATGTTTCGCCTCTATACTCATTGAAAACACGCAAACGCTAACAGGAGTTTTTATTTTATGATCAAGATGCGTCTTACATTTTTAGCAGCTATCAGTTTCTTTATTGCGAACACGGCGATCGCTGGCCCTATCACCCCCGAAGTTCGAGTGGTTCAAGATGAAGAGATGTACCAGCCCCACATCGGATTCGGAGCCGCGGTCAGTAACCCAGAAGGTTCTTACAACCCTGGAGGACAGTACACTTTGGAATTCGGCCTACAGCCTGTCATTCCTTTTTCCTACTCTCTTAAAGCGGGATACGGATATTATACGGATGGTGCGGCCAACTTCAGTCGAACCAGTTTGATTTTTGAAGGGAAATACAATTTCGGCGGCAGCTTACCAATCATTCAGTACTCTTATATTGGATTGGGCGCTGGTTCAGCCTGGGAAGACTCAACCACTGATGAGGGCTTGGCGTTTGTATACTACCCACAGATCGGGTTTGATATTCCCTTACGATCGCTTGTTGATGCCCCAATATCGGCAGGCCTCAATTACAATTACCTAGTATCGACGCGAAGCTTGCCTGACACGGCAAACTTAGCTGCGGTAATTAAATACTGGTATTAATACGTCACTCTTAGCACCGACAAATCGTGTCGGTGCTTTTTTTCTACAAAGTGAAAGCAATTAGAATTCGGATTGAACACCTTGCTCTGAAGACTCTTCACCACCCCCAATAAAATCAAGTGCGGTGTTAACGGATCGCCCCAATCGATTCAACAAACTGTTGTGTCCAATAGGATCTAAAACTAAAGCTGGATTGCGATCTTGGTTGCGATGTTCAGAGGCAGGCAAGCGTTGTAGATGGGTTTGGTTTTCACCCTGATAAACAATCTCTTCAACCCATTCTTGCCCCATGGTGTCTCGATAATGGCGCCAAACAGCACACTGTGGCTGACCTTCGGAATTTCTTTGTTTAAAAACAAAACTGAGGTAGCGATAGCTATCAGAATTCAGGCATCTGGTTCCCGAAAAATAGAACTGCTCCATTGCAAAAGGGCTGTTGATTTCCGAATCCGTTTCGAGACTCAGTCGATCCATATCGAGGCGTAAAACATCTTGATTATCAAATGAGTATTGATCACAGCTTTCCAGAATATCTTGATAACGCTGACGGCATTGCGTTTCCGCTTCACTCTCAGCGAAAACAATTGAAGGCAAAAGGAAAAATGATAATAGTATTCGATACAGACCCATAACCTAAAATGTTTCAATAATGGTGCCAACAACTGGGTTATTAGAACAAAATCACGGCCTTATTGAATCCTTAAGCGTCCACCCTGGATGACACTGTCGACAATTAAGACGTATCAATTTAAGACAATTCTATTTTTTAGGTGTCGACAGAATGCTTCCGACAGCGTCATGGGCGTGCAGACTTTCGTAATGATGAGTCTTAACTCGAAAACTTTTTACCGAATCAAAACTTTCCAAAGCATGTTTCATGATACGAAGGGCATCTTCAACAAACATCGTGTTCTCTCCGTTGAGACGGGCAAACTCCTGTTCGTCTTCACGCTTAACGGCACTTTGTACGGGTGTGGCCAATTGATCTTCAATCTGGTCGATAAAAGACAGAACTTCAACATCAGCATCCGAATCTTTCATTAGTAATTGGATGTCAGCCCGACTTCTCTGGGAGTGAGGAGCTGCAATTTTACTTTTACCCAACCACTCATACACTTTATCAAATGAAAGATTGTCGTCACAAAACTCTTTGGCAAACGCTTGTTGATAAAGTTGTCGCGCCAAAGCCGCTGAACAAGGGCAAGTACTGGAGTAATAGACTGAGAAACCCAAGGTCAAATCCATCTTTCCATTGACCATTTGAGCATCAAGAAAAACCGGGTACTCTTTCCAACCTTTGTTATTACTTAAAAGCGCTTTCCGTTTATGAAGCTCTTGCCAGCGCAACACCACTTTGGCCCCATCGGCAAGTCCAACTTGAGAATCGACAAAGTCTTTCAATAACCTCTTGATCCCAGCAATATTTAAGCGTTGATGCTCCAACCCCTTTTGCAGGTCCATATAAAGACGAGACATGTGAATGCCTTTGGCATCTTCTTTAGTAAGATTCACAAAAATATCCGCTTCGCAAAGAACTTGGGCTCCATGCGAAAGCACGATAGGCAGAGCCACTTTTTCCATACCGACCCATTCCAGTGGGCTCATTAACTCGGGTGCTTCGCTGGTGGCAACATCGGGCATTTCTTTTTTTTGATTCGGGTCTTTTAGCATCTCAATATCCATTTAATTTATCGTCAGCCCTTTGTTTTCAAAACGAGGCTGTTTCGCCTCCTCTTTTATCAGATAAACAGTTAAAAACAATGGTCGACTCGATTGTTCAAGCTTTCTTGATCATATTATTATGAGGCGCGTCAAGTCAATGGAATGCAAGGTAAAAAAAAGGAAGTGCTTTCACACTTCCTTTAAAAACTAGCAACAAAGACCATCGTTATTGAGTTGGCTCAATCAGTATGCCCATGGCGGTCAGTGCCAATCAAGAGAAACAAAGATGGACACATTATATTAGGACCTCCTAACAGAACACCTACTATAGTCCAGTCCCATTTGAATAAGGTCCCCTTCGTGCAAGCCTTTGATATACTTAAGCTCTCATGAAAAGACATCCGAGTCGGACACTGCTTTTTTTTCTTCCTTTGTTATTCTGTTGTCAGACAGGATGGGCCCAAAACCAAAACTCAACTCCGCAAAGTAACGGCAATGGTTATTTTGATTTAGGACTGAAGACAGGATCCTTCCTGCCTTACGATATCGAAGGCGTCCGAGAGCTATTGCCTATGTGGGGCATCAAAATGGGTCACGACGTCAGTCGCTCGCTGTCTTTTGAATATGATATCGATATCGCCAACGCCAAAGGTGTGAAGTACTACATGGCCTATTTTAGCCTGCGCCATGATTTCGTGATCGGCAACGTTCTGCCCTTGTATTTCCTGCTGGGGGCTGATGCTCACTACTACAAACGAAAAGACACCTACGGTGAGATCACCGGTCGCCTGACTGAGTATGATTTTCAATTCAGTAGTGGATGGCATGTCGGATTTGGAACTGAGACGGCGATTTATGGCGACATCTTGTTTCGCACCGATTTTCGTATGGGATTCAGCCCAGGGCGACAACTGGTGGTCTCTCTTGGCGGAGTGTATCGCTTTTAACAAAGGATAAACAGCATGAGAAAACATCTTGGTCTTGTCATCACAATGATCTTTCTTTTTCAAAACCAAGGGCAGGCCAACGTGGTTGGTGTCGACGCTCAAAACTTTAATCCCACCAGCAATGGACTTGATTTTGTGACAGTCCAATCCTCCGAAACACTTGAGCCTGGGAT
>CAXRIX010000041.1:0-25197 GCA_964230555.1 Bdellovibrionales bacterium | reverse complement strand
TATAGACGCAATTTTCTTCTTACCTGGCACGAGTCAACTTCTCTATGAAAATACAGTTTTAAAAATTATTTTTATATCACTAAACAGACTTCTCTCCCGAAGATACTCTAAATTAACTTTTAACTTGTCAGGCATGATTTCCTCTACATACTTTTTTTCAGGATCTGAGGACTGCTCTAAGATTTCGCTTTCATTATAGTACTTAATAGAAGCCGGATCGGTAATCCCTGGTTTTACATTTAAAACTTTTCTCTGTTCTTCATTATAAATATCAACGTATCGGCTAACTTCCGGCCGAGGACCCACAAAACTCATTTCCCCCATGAGCACGTTGATTAGCTGCGGAAGCTCATCGATTTTATACTTTCTTAAATGATGTCCCACGGGGAGAATTCTCCGATCTCCACCAACCGTAATTTTCGGGCCTTCGTTTCGTGTGACCATAGTACGAAACTTCCATATTTTAAAAGTCTTTCCAAATTGCCCAACTCTCTCTTGTCTAAAAAAAATTGGCAATCCATCATCAAAAAAAATTATAACAGCAACAATTAAAAAAAGTGGCCACAGAAAAAGGAGTCCGAAAAAAGAGAAAAACAAGTCAAACAATCGCTTTGCCATTTAACTCTCGTCGACTGTCTTCAAAACTGATTGAATAATATAGGACTGTTGATCCTGTGACAAAGCTGGATAGAGCGGTAAGGTTACACAGTTTTCTCCAATGTGCGTGGCCTGGGGAAAGTCCTCAGGCGTCCAGCCATATTTATTTTTGTAATAGGTGAAAAAATGCAGGGGGAGGTAGTGAACCGAGGTCCCTATATTGGCTTCTTTCATTTTCTCTATAAAAGCGTCGCGACTCAGGCCTGTCTTTTCTGGGTTGATAACCACCGGAAAGATGTGGAAGGACGAATGGTCATCGCTCAATGGCATTTGCAGACCACTTAAGTTTTTAAAGGCCTCCTGGTATTTTTGGGCGCGCTCTTTTCGGGCTTCGTAGAGCTCCTGCATGCGGCCGAGTTGAACCAGACCTAAAGAGGCCTGCATATCGGTCATGTTGTATTTAAAGCCTGGCTCGGCGACGTCATAGCGCCATGAACCGCCTTTTTCAAAACGCTTCCAGGCGTCGCGGTCCATGCCATGAAGGCTTAAGGACCGGCAGTGAGAGATCAGGCTTTCAGGCCCAGTAAGCATACCGCCCTCACCGGTGGTGATGTTCTTATTGGCGTAAAAGCTAAAGGCACAGAGGTTGTCGCCGCTGCCAACAAAAGTTCCATCTTGGTAGGTGTTCGGCAGGCAGTGGGCGCAGTCCTCAAGGACCGAGAGGTTGTTGGCTTTAGCAATTTGGTTGATCGAATCCATATCGGCCATCTGCCCCGCAAAATGGACAGGTAGGATCACTTTGGTTTTCGACGTGATTTTCTCTTTAACAGCACTGGGATCGAGGAGAAATGTCTTGGGATCGATATCAGCGAGGACCGTGGTGGCGCCCAGATGTTCAATCACATTGGCCGTGGCACAAAATGTTAGAGGTGTTGTTATGACCTCATCCCCCGGCCCCACTCCTAAGGCTTTGAGCCCCAAGTGAAGACCCGCGGTGCAAGAGTTTAAGGCTAGGGCCGACTTGGCGCCGGTTACTTTGCAAAATTCTTCTTCAAACTTCTTCGTTTTAGGCCCCGTTGTCAGCCAGAGACTTTTTAAGGTTTCCACCACCTCTTGGCATTCTTGGTCAGTGATACTCGGTCGATTGAATGGGATGAATTCAATGCTCATTGGGTTTTCCTAAAATGTGGTCGTAGACTTTTTCCATTAGTTTTAGATTATCCGCCCAACGGTAGTGGGTGACAACTCTATGACGCCCCATCTGCCCCATCTTTCTGCGCAAATCTCTACTTTGAACCAACTGAATAATTCTTTCGCTAAGAGCTTCAGGGGTGTTCTCGTCAACAACAAAGCCGGTTTCGCCGTGCACCACAACCTCAGGGAGGCCTCCATAGCTACTGACAATCACAGGTAGCTCCACCGAGCTGGCCTCAATAATGGCCACACCGAAGCTTTCACTCTCTTCCCGACTCATGGCTACGTAAACATCCATTTTATTTAATTCGTTAGGAATTTCTGAGTGAGAGACAAAGCCTTTGAATTCTGTGATGTCCCCGATTTCAAAGCTTTCGGCCATCTCTTGCAGAATTTCTTTTTGAGGACCTTTTCCACAAATCGTCAGACGCATTTTTCGGGCTAGATCTGGATCCGTTTCAAAGAGCTCTTCACGGGCCAAGGCGAAACCTTGGATTAATGTGTCGATACCGTATTTAGCCATTAGGGTTTTGATAGTACCAATGTTGATGGTGTCTAATTCTCGATCATAATTTAGGTTTTTGAAAGATTCGATATCCACCCCGAACGGCGTCACTGTCATCTTGTCCTTCGCCGACTTGTAAACGCTGGCTGTCTTCTTTGCCATGATCCAGCTCGTGGAGCAGATCCAGCTAGCGGTTTTTAAGTTGTAATAAATTAGAAGCTTATTAATCTGCGAAAGATAAGGAAAATTAAAAATGTCAGTTCCCCAAACTGAAAGCATCCGAGGCTGAAACCCAGAAAGGGTTCCTAAAGTTCCATAGCCACTTACAAAATGAACATGTAGAAGATCAGGCTTATACTGCGCTAACAATTTTTTAAATTGAAAAATATTTAAAAAGTAACCAGTGGGAGCTTTCCAAGGAAGTTTAATATATTGAACTGAGGTATGCAGAGGGTCTCCCCCGTCATGCATGGAAACTAATATGACTTCATGTCCAAGTTCAGCCAGGCCATTAACCCATTTGACCGTATGAATTGACGAGCGGGCCGATAGAAGCATAACTTTCTTTTTTTCTTTCGGAGTGACTTCGGATAAATCAGGAAGTTTCAAATCTAGGGTCTTCCAGTTTTGCGAAGACACCAATCCCACTCTTTCCAAGGCTTCGGTAATATCGTTGTGGGTTAATCCAAAAAGGCGTGGGAAGGCAAAAACGATTCCGACCACTAAAAGGTTGTAAATCAATCCACCTATTAAGAGTTGGACGAAGGTACTCTTGAAAGGAAGATAAGCTAAAGAAAGAGACGAAAGATAAGATAGCAATAGGAAAAGACCAATCACTGATATTTGGCTCAGCCAATACGGCCATGGTCTCACCTTTAAAATTTTACAAATAAAATAGAACTGTGTGACAACCAATGCGCCGTAGACCAATACGATCTTAATGGATAATCCGACGGCTCCCATCTCTAAGCCCCCCAAGGTCTTTGGAGAGATAAGAATGTAAGAAAGCACCATCCCACCAAGAAAGAACACAAAGCCCAGGTTTCGGTAGAGAATGTTCTGACCGGTGGCAAAGTAGATCGACCCCAGAATTCGACCAAATGTAAAAAAGATGGGAAAGGCGGACATGATCACAATCACTAGAAGGGAGCTATCAAAGCTGTCGCCAGCGAACACATCGATCACGTTTCCAGCATGGAAGAAGGTGAAGCATGAGAAAAAGGCTGCGAAACTAAACAGCAACGGAATGTAGCGGTCGAAAAGATAGCGCAGTTGCGCGAAGTCTTTGCGCCCGTGAGCGATGGAAAACTCACGTTCGATCAGTGATGCAACACTTGAGACAAAAAGAGCACTGATCGCACTGATTTGAAAACCCAGGCTAAAATACCCCTGCTCCTGGGCTCCTGAGCTGTATTGCAGGAGCCAGCGATCGATAATGGAGGTGAAGGCCTCAAGAGAAATGTAAAGCAAAAGTGGAAACGTATAAATGTAGTACTCTTTAAAATAAGAGCGGATAGCTGGAAATTTTAAGGCCTTAAAGTCTTTATAAAAGGGGAACTTTTGTTTTCGGATCAAAACAAAGGCAAAGCCAACGACCAACATTAAAAGCGTTGAAATGTAGTATATGAAAAAAGATCTTAAGGTGATGTAGTCGAAATAGTAAAACGCCAAAAGTAATACGATGGCTAATAGCTTTTGAAAGATACGCACTTTCTCGGCCACCACCGTGTACCCATAGGCATCACAAAGCTTATGGAGGATCCCGTGGTACCAAACCAGTAGGCCCCAGGCGGCGGCTAGATAGATATTCTCTGAATTCTGATCGGGCCACAGCCAATCCTCAACCCCCGTCCAATGGGACAATTGAATGGCTCCGAACAATAAGGCTGATACCACAGCCGTATAATAGAGGTAAGAGACCACCAGGCCCTTTTCATCCGGGCGCTGCGAAGCCTTTACAAGAGCACCCACCGACGATCTTCCATCAAGAATTTCCACCAACTGACTGAAAAAGTGGGAAAGGAAGTTAAAGTTTCCGTAGGCCGCCGGGCCTAAGACTCGGGGAACAATAGAATAAATCACGAGGTTTGATAGTAGACCAAAAACGCTGGCCAGGACCTTATAAAGGTAGCGCTTGCGAAGAGAGTCGCTAGGAACTTGTGTGTTATCCCTTAGGGGCCTACGGTAACGGGCGCTGGGTGGTGGCATATGCCCGGTATTGGACTGATTGGGCGTAGGAATTTGGCTCATCAATCACCCTTCTTTTTGAAAAGCATGATTTGATGGGTTCTTAAAAAAGGCAAAAGGCTATTGAAAAACCAATAAGCTCGCCCAACTCTGCGACCGAGCGGTGGCGCTAAGGTGACTTTTTGGCTTTTTATGAGGTCAAAAGAGTCTTGCAAGAGCTCTTGGACCTCTGTTTTTGAGATTCCTTTTACGTCTTTGTTTTTCGGATTATCAAAGCAGAAATCATACCAAAGAAAATATCCGCCTGGCTTCAACTGCCTGGCCAAGCTTTTAACGATCTCTGTCTGAATTTTTGGATCAAGTATTGATGAAAACACTGTGGATTGAAAAATCAGATCAAACTGCACGGGAAACTCACATTTTAAAATATCGCCGGCAAAAATTCTGTTTTCTGGAAACCAAGTTCTTAAGCTTGCGGTTCTGTCATCCAGAAGTTCGTTAAGATAAATATTCTGCCAACTCAGCCCGGCTCGCATTAAGAAGTGAACGTTGTCGCCCATACCGGCGCCGATCTCTAAAACCTGTTTTTCTTGAATCTGTGAGCCAAAGATCTCACGCAACCACTTAGTCCCAACATATTCCCGTTCCGCACGGCTAAAATGCACAAAGGGTAAAAACCGGGACTGATACTCGGCAACGCCAGTGTCTTTTCGTTTTTGGTAGCGAGCCTTGATCTGATCGACTTCAGACATAAAACCCCTTTGAAGACAAAAATCCAAGAACAGCCCATTGGCTAATGATCATGTGGGTTAATTCGGCGTCTGTGAAATTGCATTCGGTCAGTCCACCCACATGAAAGATCAATTGGCTAAGAATGAACCCAACACCAAAAAGTTTTAAATAACCATTGGTTCGTTTTAAGCTAAAGGCTTTTGCAAACCCTGAAAATAGCATTCCGATAAAGGCCAAAAATCCAACAATCCCGGTACCGGCCAAAATTTGGAAGTAATTCGAATGGGCATGACTACGAAACTCAAAATCCCCTTGCCCGATCAGATTTAAATACTGATCAAGCAGAGCTTCATTCTGTTGCCACCCCACGCCTATAATCCAGTGATCCTTAAACATTTCCCAGTAGGCTTCCCATAGGACAAGGCGATAGTAATTTGCGGCCTTAGGATCAAAAAGAAGCATGACTTTTTCTTGGATGGTGGGATTTGCGCCCATCACTCCGATCAATGGAATTGCTAAAAGTACAAATGTCCAAGTCAGTTTTTTTGAGCGTGTGAAAAACAAAAATACGGTCACAGCACAAATAAGCCCCAACCAAAGACCTCGCGACAACGACAACACCATCGCCACGGTCACGACAAAAAATATAAAACCGTAAAAGGGGTTCAATCGATCGCGCTCCCCTCTTTGAATAATCCACGGTAAAATAAGAATTCCCGCCATGCCCAGGGCATAAGCCAAGGTGAGGGACATAGAAAAAAAGCCTGTGGGTCGGTAAAAGGGGCCAAACTCTAAGATGTGGCCGGGGCCGCGAACAAGATCCATTCCGGTGAAAAATTGAAAGACCGTGTATACCGATAGAATAAAACAAAGGCCCGCCCAAAACGGGAAATATCTTTCAAAATGAGTCGGAGAAAAATATTGGTCTAGCAGAAACCTTAAGGAAAAGTACCAAACAGTGATCTTAAAAACTCCAAAGCCTTTGGAATAGTCGATAACTTCTAAGGGAGAGAAAAAGAAACTAAGGAAAACAGCTAAATTAAAAAGAATTAAAAACCAACTGAAAGTCTCTTGTGGCCAAGAGAACTTGATTTCCTCGTCCATCACTTTTTTGATGTAAAGCGTGATGGCCACTAAGGATAGTAAAACCGATGCGATTTCTAAAACCGCAATCGAGCTTAACAGTGCCACTGAATATAAAACTAATAAACCATGAACCAACTTTGCCATAGGGGTTTAGTTCTGACCTTGCATAAGAATATCAAGGATTTTACTTCCGGTATCACCATCGCCATAAAGCTTATCCGGGAATTCGGGAGGATTCGCCTGGAAGGTCTTTAAAGACGCCTCCAACTTTTGGCCCGAACTGCCAACAAGCTCATTCACCTTGGCGTCCACAGTTTCCACCCACTCGGTTTCATCCCTTAAGGTCACACACGGTTTTTTAAAGAAGTAGGCCTCTTTTTGCATTCCACCGCTGTCGGTGATGAGGCCTTTGGAATTTCGTAAAAGATAAAGGGTATCACCATAGGGTAAAGGTTCGACGATTTTAAGTCCCTCGCTTGAGATTTCAAATTCTTGAAGTTTCTTTTTTGTTCGCGGGTGCAGCGGCAGGACGACGGGCGTCGTTTCAGAAACGCTTCGCAGGCCACTGAAAATTTCCGATAAACGCTCCTTACTATCAGTGTTCTCGGCACGATGGACTGTACAAAGATAAAAATCTTTTAACTCGTCGGCCAGGGCCTTGATGTCTTGATCGGCCTGTAAGGTTTCGCTGTAAAACAAAGCGGCGTCATACATGATGTCACCCACCACGTGAATGCGCTCTTCTTGCGTGCCTTCTTTTAGCAAGTGACTTTTTGATACGCCTGTCGGGCAAAAAAGCCAGTTGGAGATGCGGTCGGTTAGCACACGGTTGATCTCCTCCGGCATGTTCATGTTAAAGGAGCGCAGCCCCGCCTCGACATGGGCCACAGGCACATGCAATTTAGCAGCGACCAAAGCTCCGGCCAAAGTGGAGTTGGTATCACCGTACACCAAAAGAACATCGGGCTTCTCTTTTATTAAAATCGGTTCGATCTCACAGAGCATTCGTCCGGTCATTTCTCCGTGGGATTTACCGCCAGTCTCTAAAGTGTAGTCGGGCTTAGGGATTGCCATTTGAGTGAAAAACACATCTGACATTTTTTGGTCGTAGTGTTGACCGGTATGGACCAGGACTTCATTCACGCCGTCTCTTTCAGCGATGATTCGCGACAAAACTGCGGCTTTTACAAATTGAGGTCGAGCACCAACCACCGTCATAATCTTCATTTCAACCCCTTTTTAACGCTCGACTTTCTCACCGGTTTTGTGGTGTGTCAAAAGTCGACTATAGGTATTCTGCAGAGCCTTAGGTATATATCAACTCTATGCGTATTTTGCTAGTGAATCACTATGCCGGACACCCCCGACTCGGAATGGAGTATCGCCCCTTCTATTTGGCTCGCGAGTGGCAAAACCAAGGCCACGAAGTGGAGATTGTGGCTTGCTCGGAATCCCATGTCAGACAGAAAAAACCGACCTTAAAAGGTTGGAAGACGCACCAAACCATTGATGATGTTTCGTACACCTGGCTGAAGTCCTTCCGCTACAACGGCAACGGCGTGGGCCGGCTTTTTAATATGGGTCTCTTCGTGCTGCGCCTGTGGATTTATGGCCGCTTTTTTGTAAAAAAGCCCTTTGATGTGGTGATTGCCTCGTCCACTTACCCATTGGATGTCTACCCTTGCCACAACCTGGCGCGGCGTTGGAATGCGAAGTTTGTTTTTGAAGTTCATGACCTGTGGCCACTGTCCCCCATTGAACTGGGTGGTATTTCACCGAAGCATCCTCTGATGAAATTATTTCAGCACGCCGAAGACTATGGATACGAACATTGCGACTCCCTGGTCTCAATGCTGCCCTGCACCCTTGAGCACATGCTCGATCATGGCCTTAAGAAGGATAAGTTCCACCATGTCCCCAATGGAGTTGTGAAAGAGGATTGGGAGAACAGAGAAAACCTGCCGGAGCTGCATCAAAAAGCCATCAATGATCTGAAGGCCAAAAATTCCTTTTTGGTCGCCTATGCCGGAGCCCATGGAGAGGCTAATGACTTAGAATCACTTTTAAATGCGGCTGAGTTATTGAAAGAAGGCACCCATATTGTTTTAGTGGGCCAAGGCCCTGAGAAGCGCCGCCTGATTGATCACGCAAAAAAATTAAATTTAAAAAATGTGACATTTCTACCGGCCATCCAAAAACATCAGATCCCCACATTTCTGGAACAAATGAATGCCCTTTATATCGGCTTAGCTCCGCAACCTTTGTTTCGCTTTGGGGTGAGCCCCAATAAGTTAATGGATTATATGATGGCGGGAAAACCCATCGTCTACGCCATTGAATCGGGAAACCATCCTGTGATCGAGTATGGCTGTGGCCTTGAAACACCCCCGGGCAACCCCAAAAAATTGGCACAGGCGATTGAGAATATTAAAAGCCTTAAGCCCGAAGAGCGCGTCGATATGGGACGCAAGGGTCAGCAAGCCGTGAATCAGTATTTTGATTATTCGAAATTGGCAGAAAAGTTTTTAACAATTTTAGAAAACTAACTAAAAGCCCTCAAGCGGCCTCTCAGAATCTTCCAACCTGTTCAGTAAAAAGATGAGAAAGATTTTTCAGTCCCCTTGCCCACTAAAGTGCGATTGACTGAACTCAGGACGGTCTCTGATTAGATCGTACTATAAATTTTGGTTACGGCTTTGGCGGTGTTCAGCCAAGTCATGGTTTCTACATTTTCTTTGGCCTTGGCGATTAGTTTCTCGCGATAAACTTTATCGACATAGAGCCTTTCCATCGCCGCCATAATTTGTTCTGGATCTTTGGGGTTCACCAGATGCACGCCCTCGCCTCCGATTTCTTTCATAGTGCCAAGGCCTGAGGTTATAACCGGGCAGCCCATCTTCATGGCCTCTACTTGTGGAAAGCTAAAGCCTTCGTAATAAGAAGGTATAACAGTGGCGATGGCATCGGAATAAAGTTTTTTAAGTTGGGCGCCAGTGCAATAACCAAGAATGCTGACTCGATCACGAATTTTTGATTTGTCGAGCATTTTGTGAATCGCTTCCGATCCGTAACCATTGTCGCCGACAATCGAAAGATTGATGTTTTTTTGAATCGCACAAAAGGCGTTAAAAGCTTTTAGAAGACCTGCGACATTGCTTTTTTTATCAATGGTTCCAACAAATAGGAAATAGGGGTTGCTGGAAGACTTTTCAGTGGAAGCGACCGAATTATCCAAAAGGTGATCACTTCCCGGAGTGACGACATGCACTCGGTTCACCATCTTTGGAAACCGAACTAAGAACTCATTGTGCACTTCGTAGCTGGGCACTAGGACGGCCGATACATCACCCTGCATCTGCTGCTTCATGTGAGCCTGCAGATCAGAGGCCACGTTTGGAGGCAGCAAACCATCGCGGAACATTGAAAGATCATTGATGCTTAGAACTTTCTTGAACTTGTCACTCTCAGAGAGCAAGTGGCCACTGGGCCCGTGCAAGATGGTTCCTTTTTTTTGTAACAGACCGATCAGTTTTTTGGCACTTGTGCCCAAATGGTATTCGATAAAGTTATCTTTGATACCCTTCGGAGACTTATAAACCGGATCAACCTCAACACCCACTCCCCGCAACAAGCGATACAAATTCTTGGTGTACACTCCGTCCGTGGTGAGGTTTTTTGTTAATAAAGATGTCACATCAAACAGAACTTTCAAATTAAACTCTTTCGTAATCGTCTTGATAACGGGTTATATCGTCCTCACCAAAATACTCGCCCAATTGAATTTCTACAAACTTTAAAGGCTGTGCCCCCGTGTTACGCATTCTGTGCTTGGCCCCTTGGGGGATCTCTACAATCTTACCCTTGGAAACTTCGATGACCTGATCGTTAAGGACCACCTCGCCCTTGCCGACCGTGGTCACCCAGATTTCTGTGCGCTTTTCATGGGACTGGTAAGATAGCTGCTGACCAGGATCAACTTGAATCACTTTGGTTTTAAAGTCTTCTTCTTCGTGCAAATTGCGATAATTTCCCCACGGCCGGTACTCGTAAACATGATCTTTAACCAGATTTGGGGCTTTTGTTTTTAGTTGTTCAACGATTTTTTTGACCGACTGGGACTGACCCTTCGGTGTGATCAACAGTGCATCCTGGGTGTCGATCACTATAAGATCTTCCACATGGGAAAGGCAGACCACTTTCTCATTGTCTGTGTAGACATAGCAGTCGCTGGATTCTTCGCTCAGGATCTCTTGCTTTTCTAGCTTGCCAGACTTTGTGGCCTGAGCCACGTCGTCCCAAGAACCCAGGTCACTCCAGCCAAGATCACAAGGGATATTGACCTGGTTTTTTGCTTTTTCCATGATCCCAAAATCGATACTTTCCGGAACTATTTTTTTATAAACGGTGGGCAGATTTTTGAAGTCTTTGTCCAGCTCTTGCAAGGTGGCCCACATTTCTGGAAGGTGCTCTTTAAAGGCATCCACCATAGTTTTAACTTTAAAGATAAACATTCCGCTGTTCCAAAAATAATGACCTTTTGAAATATAACTTTCAGCGGTTTTCTTATCAGGCTTTTCTTTGAAGGCTTTAACACCAAAGGCTTGCAGATCCTGACTTTCTTTGTAGGCTTCGGTTTGACAATCGACATAGCCAAAACCGGTGGCGGCGTAAGTCGGATTAAGGCCAATGGTAACTATTTGTCCGTCTTTGGCACAGGCTTCACCCAAGCTTAGGGCTTTTGCAAACATGTCTTGCTTTTCTATCCAGTGATCGGAGGGGAATACACCCAAAACTTCATCGCCTCGGTTGTGATCCATCAAATACTTACAAACCAAGCCGATGGCGGGTGCGGTGTTGCGCCCCATGGGTTCGTAAAATGTTTTTTCGACATTCAGGCCTTCGTTGCGGATCGCCGTCTCGGTTAGCCCCCGCATGGATTCTCCGGTGCAAACAAAAACTGATCCCAGTTTCTGCTGCCGACGAACCGTTTGTGAAAATAAACTTTCACCAAAAATTTTTGAAAATTGCTTTGGAAGTTTTTCTCTTGAGACCGGCCATAACCGCGATCCCACACCTCCGGATAATACAAGAGAAATCATGAAAACCGATCCTTCAGTTGATCCATCGCCAATTGGCACAGTTCTACATCTGTGAGTACAAAGATATGAACCCCAGGGGCTCCCAGTTTTTGTAACTTTTCGACCAGTTCCACAAACGGGCCGATCACCTCTGGATTCACCACTCCTTTTTCATGGTCATCGGGAAGTTGATTCAAATACCAATCGGGAACCGAACATCCAAAACGGGTTTTCATAATTTCACCCTGTTTTTTGGAACGCAGAATTCGCAGCCCTGGAAGTATTGGGGCTTTAATTTGTGCATCGGCCAGTTGGTCCGTTAACTCGGCGTAGGGCTCTGGATCAAAGAGCATTTGGGTGATTCCGTACTCGGCACCTTTTTCAAACTTTATTTTAGCAAAGTCTAAACGTTGGGTTTTGTTCTCATGTTCGGGATAAATAGCAGCACCAATGCAAAAATCGGTGGCTTCGCGATCTTCAACTTTAAATCCTTTACGTTCTAGGTAGTGCCCTTCATTTAATTTTTTTATCTGCTCGATCAACTGATAGGCATAATCGTAACCCCCTTCAGGGGCGATCCAATTGGTTTCTCCCATAGGAGGGTCACCGCGAAGGGCTAAAATATTGCGGACCCCAAAATAGTGATGATCGACAAGTTGGTTCTCAACATCTTGGGGAGTTAAATCTCGACATGTGAAATGCGCAATACAAGGCTTAGAGAAATGATCTTTGATTGTCTGTGCAATGGGCAGACTTCCCCCACGCAGAGACCCACCGGCGCCTTTCGTGACTGACAAAAAGTCGACTCCACTGGCGACCACTTTTTGCAACCGGTCGAGAGTTTTTGCCATCTGCGCACCATTACGAGGCGGAATCATTTCAGCCGAGAGAGTAAACTTTTTTTCTTTTAAAACATCAACAACCTTACGGTCTTTGATGTATCCTAATGTTGATTTCATAGGCTCTACGAACACTTTCTTTACTCCTAACCTTACCCCGCATTCATGCAAACCTCAAATACCAAGACTGAAGGGCTCTTCGCCCAATAAGAATGACATTTGAAAGAAAAAAAATCACTGACAAAAAAACCAACTCAGGGGTTCATGATTCGATGAAATTTCTTCGTTTGGTACGACCATGCAAAGGAATACCTTATTAATTTGCTGATCAGCTGGTCTCTGACTCTCCCCTTTCCCTGATTGCCTGCTCACCTCTGCCCCCGATTCACTGATTTTTCACTCTCCCGACTTCTTTTTCTCCTGTCCCCCTACTCTCTTGGAGTAGAGCTAGTGCTGCGTGATGAAAATCTTCCCTCCAGAAGCTCTTCAATAATCGAATAGGGCCGGGCTTGGCCCAATCATGGAATCCTTTTTGGAAATGAGCCCCTTTACAAAGGTAGAGCGGCACGGCTCTGCAAAACGGCTCAAGTGGAGTAAGCCGCCCTGACCTTCCCTAATCCACGGCCCTCGAACGAGCCTTTCCTGCCTTGAAATGGCTTTCGAGAGGCGCTTTTTACCCTACAAAAACTCTGATTTTGTTTATTCAAGGGGCTATAAACGCAAAGCATTATGAGGTCTAAATATGCGGACATGTTTTGATTTTAAAAAGTCATCCTATAGACTTAATAGGATGTCATCATTGAGAAACCATCTTGTCACACTGCTAATACTTTGTGCATCCTTCCCTGCGGTGGCTCGCCTTGAATATGATTCCCAAAAGAATGAAGTTCAGCTTTACGGACCTTATGTCCGGTTCAACGTGCTTAAAAAACCCTACTCCCTTGGACGCTACCAATTTAGTCTTGATGACATTGGCCTGGTGATCGTAAAGCCCGGCTCTCAGCCGCCAGTGGAAGAAGCTCTCGCGGAGCCGCCTTCTGTTGAAGGCGACAGCGGATCAAATGAGGCAACCAATACAGACAAAAACAAAGATGCTAGTGGTGACGAGTCCACCCGCCAGCCCCAGTCCGAAGAGGAGCTGAAAATTTACGCCCAATGGCCACGGTTTTTGATGTCTTTTGGACGCTTGCGCCTAATTAGCTCGGCCAACAAAAGAGTTTTGCTGACTCTTCGATTCGATGAATCCATGACCGGACAAGACGACAAATACGCTCGGGTGCTTCTTGATGGCGAGGGAGAGGATCTTCTTCAGGCCTTAAACGAGCCGTTTCAGGCCTGTGTTGATCAGAAGTTCGAAGCCTCCTATGTGAAAGGCTGCTCTAACAAACTGGTTTATAAAAACGGCAAAATCGAAACTTCGTTCTCAGGGGATAACGCCGCCCTCGCTCGCTTGAATGGGCGCAAAGTTCCAAAGAATTCACAAATCAGTCTTGATGCCAGCATGGACAAATTGAGTGTCGCTCTTCGGTTTAAATCGGGGTTTTCAATTTTTGTGAAAGACAAAGTTCGCATTCTGGATCTCACAAAAATTGCCATCGACCCAGTCGAAAAACGCATTGGATTGATTTCAGGAGATGGGTCGATTCGCCCCACCCGCCTCACTTTAAAGGATAAGTTTTTTAGTTTTATCAAAGAGGAAAACTACTTTAAAAATCGCTATGCCACCTCGAACGATTGGCCACAGAATATTGAAGACGCGGAGATGGAGTTTTCACCCTACCAAACCGGAGCTTCGGCTCAGATGTATGGTCTTTTACTCCCCAACGTTCCTCCGCCTTTTAAGTTTGCACTGAACGATGACATTCCCATCGCGACTTATGCTAGCGAAGTCGAATTGAAAGGAACGAAAGAAGAGTCCGAAGTGCTGGCTGCGGAAGTAAAGAACCAGCTTTTCATTCATCAGAATCAAAAAGAGTTTCTTTGGAAGTTCCCAACTCCGAAAAAAGGTGAGGTCAATAAGAACTACCTCAGTCATCAAGCCAAGGGGCAAAATTTTTATTTCTCAAAGCGTGTGTTTCGAGCCCATCACTCGGCCGTCTCGGGTGCCTTAGCTCTTTCCACAAGTCCCACCTTAGATATTGTTCCTGGCTACAACTTTTGGGCCGAGCATTGGTTTGAACAGATCTGGGATAAATCCAGTTGGTCCTATCAACGCTGGGGCGTTTCAGCCAATATTTATGAAACGGTTCAAGGTTTTAAACCCAAAGATAATTTTCCAGAGAAGATTTCTGTT
The DNA here is from genome assembly GCA_964230555.1 of Bdellovibrionales bacterium. Classification (GTDB taxonomy): domain Bacteria; phylum Bdellovibrionota; class Bdellovibrionia; order Bdellovibrionales; family JAGQZY01; genus JAGQZY01. The sequence goes on along the minus strand of CAXRIX010000041.1, from coordinate 10,686 downwards.
TTGCCGGTGAACTTTGATTTGATGTACCGATTTCAACCAGGGGTTCGGCCGGTGCAAAGCAGCTTTGGTCTGGGGCTTCGCTACTTGCAGTTCAAACTTTTCCGCAGCATCAGCGCCGATATCGAAACTCAGTTGCTGGGGATCGGTGGCTTCTGGCACACAGCTCCCCAAAAAATCATCGACGACATTTTTAATATCGTTCCGTTTTTTCGCTATCCAAAATGGATGGAGATCTCTTTTTACTACTACCCGCTTTTGATTGGCCCCGAGCAGTTGGGACTTTCTTTTTCATGGCAAGCGCGTGGACGCATGTTCATTTCTAAAAGCTGGTTCTTAGACGCCTCTTTTAACGTCAATGCCGTCTCTTTCAAAAAACCCAAAATTTCTGGCGTCACCGCCGGTGCTGACGAGTTTGCTATCGGTACGGCTCATGGCACCATCGGTATTGGCTGCTTCTTTAATTAAACAAAATAGAAAATTGAAATCAAAACAAAGAGTATATTCCCGTTAAATCTAAGTTTTATAAGAATGCACCAAACCTCGATATTGATCTAAACCTCTACGATTTCAAAATTCCGAAAGATCCTGCCGACCATTTGAAGGATTTATTTATATTGGAAAAAGATCAAGTTAAGGATTTGGAAAAGACCCTTTACACTATGTAAAAATCTTTAAATCGGTCGATGGAAAGTGCATCGACCGTTTTTTTACATCATAACTTTCTTAACATTTTCGATGACGTGACTGACATGTTCATCAGGCATGTCCGCATACAAGGGCAAGCTTAGTACTTGTTCGGAAACGGTGTCCGTGACAGTCATAGGCTGTTTTGGCTTGAACTTCTCTAACGCCGGTTGCATGTGCATGCCTTTCGGATAATGAATCGATGTTGGAACACCCAATTCACCCAACTGCTTTTGAACCTGATCTCGGTTTTCAAATTTTAAGGTGTACTGAGCGTAAACCGAGTCGCGATCCTCAAGGACTGTAGGAGTGGTGATACCATCAATTCCAGCAAAAGCTTCATTGTACTGGCCCGCAATACGTTGACGCTGTTCCACTTCCCAAGGGTAGCGATCCAGTTTCGCTAGGATAACAGCACACTGAATGGTGTCCATTCGACAGTTAAACCCAATACGAGTGTGATAATAACGTCCAGACTGTCCGTGAACGCGCACTTCTTTTAAGGCTTCATAAACGTCTTCGGATTGGCAGAAAACAGCCCCGCCATCACCATAACACCCCAAGGGTTTGGCTGGAAAAAAACTGGTGCAGGAAAAATCACTGACATTTCCGCTGACTTTACCTTTGTACTTAGCACCAAAACTTTGGGCCGCATCTTCAACAACAATAAGATTGTGTTTTTTAGCAATGCTATTAATTTCATCCATGTCGGCAATCTGCCCGTATAAAGAAACCGGCATAATCGCTTTGGTTTTATCTGTGATTAGAGACTCGACTTGCGAAACATCCATATTAAAAGTGTCTTTATCGATATCAGCAAAAACAGGGACAGCTCCGATCAAGGCGACCACTTCGGCCGTGGCAAAAAAGGAAAACGCCGGAACAATCACTTCGTCGCCAGGGCCTATACCTTGCGCTAAAAGAACCATCAAAATAGCGTCGGTACCACTGGCCGCGGTGAGACAATACGGAGCACCCACATATTCGGCCAATCTTTTTTCACACTCGATCACCTCTGGGCCCAAAACGTACTGTCCTCCCTCAAGGACTTTCTGGATCAAATCCTGCAATTGAGGCTCAATGGCTTTTCGTTGGGGGGCTAAATCAAGGTAAGGTATATTCATGGAAACTCCTCTGCGTACCGTCTGTCATTACCTTCATTTATACGCAGAAGCAGCAATTAAGACAAAAGCTTTTTTGACACACCACACTCCCAAAAGGCTGTCTAACTAGCTATTTATCCCTATATTTAATAATATACTGCTTTCAGAGGTGGCCATGACATACCTTCTTAAACAGATTTTCCAACTTTTAAAGCTTTTGAACTCCGAAACCGGAAGTCTCCAGATTGCCTGGGGCATCGCTTTTGGTTTCGTACTAGGGATGACGCCGGCATTCTCGCTGCAAACCGTTCTCGTGATTCTGATCTTATTGTTTCTAAGAGTGCAAATCGGTGCGGCCTTTGTTGCCGCCTTTTTCTTTAAATTTGTCGCCTTTCTTTTTGATCCAGTTTTTCATTCTGTGGGAGGCGCGGTTCTTAGTATTGAGAGCTTAAAGCCCCTTTACACATCCCTGTATAATATGCCTATTGTTCCTTGGACTCGGTTTTACAACACCATTGTCATGGGTTCAGGTGTGGTCTCTCTTGCATTGACCCCTGTGGTGTTTTTTCTAAGTCTCTACTTGGTTAACCAGTATCGCGTCCAAGTTTATTCGAAGTTTCAACAATCCAAATTCTTTAAGGCTGTCAAAGCCACTGGATTTTACAAATGGTACGTAAAGTACGATGAGTTTTATGGCTAAAGAAAAGAAGAATAAAAAGAAAGGTCCAATACGATTTGAAGCCATTGTGCCTTTGACAATTGTGATCCTCCTGTTGGGTCTTTACTTCAAGTTTTATTTTGACTCCCATTTACGTTACGGCTTGGAGTTTGCCGGCACCCAAGCCCATGGGGCCGAGGTCAACGTTGGCTCGGTGACCACAGATTTTTTTGAACCCTCTATTACAATTTCTAAAATCCAGGTCACTGACAAAAACGACCCGCAGTACAATATTGTGCAAGTTGGTCAATTTCGTTTGCAACTGTTATGGGATGCCTTGCTTCGTGGAAAATTTGTAATACCAGACTCTTCCATCCTTGAAATTCAAGCCCAGGCAAAGCGAAAAAGACCGGGACGGGTTCTTCCCCCCGAGTCGTCTTCAAGTCAGGCCAAGGGTGAAGTTGAAAAGGCTGCCGAGAAAACCATTCATCAACTGAAAGAAAAGAATGAGAAAAACCTTCTTTCGGATGTCTTTGCGGTCGCCAGTGGAACCGACGTTAAAGATCAACTAAAGAATATGGAAGGCCAAATCGAGAGCAAAAAGAAAATGAAAGCTCTTGAAGAGGAACTGAAAGCGAAAGAAAAAGAGTGGAAAAAGAAAATTGAAGAGCTCCCTGATGAAAGTGAGATCAAACAGCTGGTGAAGAAAGTTGAATCTTTAAAGATCGATACTAAAAATCCAAAGGCTATTTCTGAGTCCTTAAAAAAGGTTGATAAAGTCTATAAAGAGGCGCGCGCGAAATACAAAGACATTGAGACTGCGAAAAAAGCTTTAAAAGCCGACATGAATAAGTATGAATCTGAATACAAAAATTTGGAGAAGCTCGTTCAAGAGGATATCGATGGTATTACTGAAAAGCTCAATATCCCCTCCTTAGATCCAAAAGAGATCAATCAAATGCTTTTGGGCAATCTGATCGCTTCTCAAATTGGCGGACTTTATAAGTATAAAAAAGCGGCTGAAGAGTACATGCCGACCAAATCGGCTGCTGAACGGCGTAAAGAGAAGCAAGCCGAACAACTGACTCCTGTGGAGCGGGCCAATGGTGTAAACTATCGTTTTCCGAAAAACAAAAGCTATCCTCGATTTTGGCTACAGAAGGCAACAATTTCTTCTGACTCTAAAAAGGGTGAGGCCGGAGATGTTTCGGGAACTCTGAAAAACGTGACCAACAATCCCAGGCACTTGGGCAAACCGATGACTTTGGATTTCAAAGGCGGCTTTCCACACCAAAACATTATGGATGTGACCGGAAATATCACAGTTGACCACACCACTGAGGTTCCGATCGAAAAAGGAAACATCAAGGTTGGTTCTTTTCCTGTGAAGCAAAATGTATTAACAAAAAGTGACGATATTGAACTGGGTTATAAAAAAGCCGATGGCTCCAGCGAGATCGAGTTTCTTTTAAAAGATCAGTCGGTTCAGATCGCCTCGAAATCCTTATTTCAAAATGTTGAATACTACTCTCAAGCCAAAGACCCCAACGTGTCTCGCATTTTATCTGGAGTGACTCAGGGACTGACAAGCCTTGATCTGAATGTCCGTGCCAAAGGCAGCTGGAAGGATTTAAGCCTGCATATCAATTCGAACCTAGGGCAAAAAATTGTCTCGGCCATCAAAGGACAAATTTCGGCCGAGATCAATCGCGCTAGGGATCAGGTCAAAGCTCACGTCAACTCACTTGTAGGTGCTGAAAAAGGTAAGATTCAAGGTCAAATTAGCAGCATTGAAGAAAAACTGGGTGTTTCCTTAAAAGACCGAGAGTCCGCCATCAAGTCTGTTGAAGATGCTGTGAATAAAAAGAAAAATGAAGCTAAAAAACAGGGAACTAAAAAGCTTGAAGAGAAGGCCAAGGACTTACTGAAAGGTATTAAGTTTTAATCACTTCCAGCAACAAAAGTGAATCGTATGGACAAAAAGGGACAATTCATTTTAGGCGTTTCCTCTTTTTTCCACGATAGCGCTGCGGCGATCATCAAAGACGGAGAGATCATTGCCGCCGCTCAAGAAGAGCGGTTCACACGAAAGAAAAACGATAGCTCCTTTCCCGTCAATGCTATTTCTTATTGCCTACAAGCCGCTGGGATCACTGCCAAAGAATTGGATTCTGTTGCTTATTTTGAAAAGCCCCTTTTAAAGTTTGAACGATTGCTTTCCTCATACATGCACGAAGCCCCTCGAGGCTTGAGTTCATTTTTAAAAGCCATGCCTCTTTGGCTTAACAAGAAACTTCATGTGGAAAGAGAAATTGATCGAGCTCTTAACCATCAGTTTGATGGTCCGATCACTTATTGTAGCCATCACCAGTCTCATGCCGCTAGCGCCTTTTTCCCCTCTCCTTTTAAAGATTCCGCCATCATCACTTTTGACGGCGTTGGTGAATGGAGCACCACAACTTGGGGTGTGGGCCTTGAAAATAAAATCTCCTTGGAAAAAGAGATCCGGTTTCCCCATAGCTTAGGCCTTCTTTATAGTGCTTTCACTTATTACCTAGGGTTTAAGGTTAACGAGGGCGAGTACAAACTGATGGGATTGGCGCCTTACGGAAAGCCTCGTTATGCCAATCAGATTTTAGAGGAAATTGTCGAGGTTAAAAACGATGGCTCGTTCCTTCTTAACCTTGAATATTTTGATTTCGTCTCTGGCCTTGAGATGACATCGAAAAAATTCCATGAGCTTTTTGGACGACCTCCCCGCTCTCCTAATACAGAAGTCACGCAGTGGGATGCGGACTTGGCGGCCTCGATTCAAAAGGTCACTGAAAATATCATGCTGAATATGGCCCAGCATGTGAAAAAGGAAACCGGCCACAACAACCTATGCCTGGCCGGGGGCGTGGCCCTTAATTGCGTTGGTAATGGCAAGATCGTACAGAATAAAGTTTTTGAGAATGTTTGGATTCAACCAGCAGCCGGAGACGCTGGCGGAGCGCTGGGAGCGGCTCTTTTTTCTTGGTATCAAATTCTCAACCAACCGCGCACAATCACTCCTGGCCGAGATTCACAAATAGGCTCCCTCCTAGGACCGTCTTACTCGAATGAGAATATCCAGACATTCTTAAAAACCTCTGGCGCCTCTTTTGATTTCGTAGATGACGATAAACTTTTTATTATGATTGCAGAGGCGATTTCAAAAGGCCAAGTCGTCGGTTTTTTTCAAGGCCGGATGGAGTTTGGACCCCGCGCTTTGGGGTCGCGAAGTATTTTGGGGGACCCTCGCTCTTCAAGCATGCAAAAACAATTGAATTTAAAAATTAAGTTTAGAGAGTCTTTTCGACCTTTTGCCCCCAGTTGCTTGGCCGAGGACGCCGACCAGTTTTTTGATTTAGGAGACACTCCAAGCCCCTACATGCTGTTGGTGGCCCCCGTAAAAAAGGAACGAAGACTGTCAGTGGGCCCGGATGATTCCGAGCGACCCATGGCGGAGCAACTGAATGAGCGACGCTCTGACATCCCGGCTGTGACCCATGTCGACTACACGGCTCGAGTTCAAACCGTCAGTCCCGAAACCCATCCGAGGTTCTACAGGCTTCTTCAGGCGATTAAGGAAGCGACAGGAGAAGGAATCGTTATTAACACTTCGTTTAATGTTCGCGATGAGCCCATTGTTATGACCCCACAAGATGCCTTTCGCTGTTTTATGGCAACCGACATGGATATTTTGGTTCTTGAAAATTACATTTGCTACAAAGACAATAAAGATCAAGCCAGCAGCGTTGACGATGTTCAGACCTAAAGAAGGACGTTGATTATAAACATGGCGCTTTGCCGGGAACAGTTTTGGTGACGAGGATGGCATCAAGGCTTTGGCTCAAACATAGTGCTATTGCGGTAACAGGTCTGGGAATGAGTATGACACTACGACGTTGATTCAGACATGGTGCTATGGCGAGAACAGGCTTGGTGACAAGCATGAACCTAAGACTTTGCTGCTGACATGGTGCTATAGCGGGAACGGGCTTAGTGACAAGCATGAACCTAAGACTTTGCTGCTGACATGGTGCTATAGCGGGAACAGGCTTAGTGACAAGCATGGACCTAAGACTTTGCTGCTGACATGGTGCTATCGCGTCACAATGGTGCTGATGGCAGGCGCGAAACTGTCACTTGGATTTGATAAGAAAGGATTAGGGGTTTATGGCTAAAAGACAAAGTGTCATCAAACAACTGTTTTCCATGATTTTGGCTCATAAGTCCTATTGGCTGTTTCCTTTGTTTGGAGTGATCGCTGTTTTAATCATACTCACGCTGCTAGCGTCTTTTGGAGGCGGAGCCATGGCGCCTTTTATTTACACTTTATTTTAGGACCAATGATGTTTACGGAAATCGATTTTAAACCTTCAAATCAGAGGCTTAAGGAATTTGCCACCGGCCTAAGCACCCTCTGCCTGATCGCTATACCCGTAACGCTTTACCTCACAAAAGAGTCTTGGATGATAGTGGCCGGTATTGGGCTTGCAGGCGCTGCTGTCTTTGCGCTCCTTCGACTCTTATACCCCAAGGCCCTCTCTCCCCTTTACTGGCTATGGATGAGTGTCGCGATGATCCTGGGAGCCCTTCTCGGTCCGGTGATCTTAACTTTAGTTTATTATTTTGTGCTAACTCCCCTCGCTCTCATCTCCCGAGCCACAGGCAAGGTCTGGCTCAACACCCGCAGGCAGGACGCCTCCTACTGGAAAAGCCTCGATACCGAAAGCCCCAACAGCTCCACAAAGCCTTATTAAGGCCTTACCCCTGCCTTCCAATCCCCCTTTTAATCTTTCTCATCCAATAAGAGTAAGGGCTCCCTCCCAAAAGGCCTTGAGGGGTGAGGAACAAATGCTTTGAAAACTTTGGATCCAATCTGAAAAAAAGCCTGTGAAAAGTTGCAATTCACTGAAAGAGAAGCTTCAATAGCCAACAGGCTTTTAAGATTCTTTTTCTGGTGCTGGGGGCGTTGATTTTCCGGTGAGGATGTTGAAGAACTGGAGGGCGCTCGGAGAGGCCCAGTCTTGAATGCCAATGATCTTCTTTTGTAGCATACCTTTTTGATCGAAGATAAAGCCCTCCGGAAGACGATCAACCCCGAAGGCGTCGCTCAGCTGTTTTTCTTTATCCATGGTTAGAATCAAGTTTTCACGAAAGCCCTTAAACGCACCGACAAACTCTCTCACATCTTGCTCATCATCATCGTGAGAGATCGCAATAACCACCACGTTCTCTGGAAACTCATCCATTAGTTTAATAAAAGAGGGAAACTCTTCGACACACGGAGCACACCATGTGGCCCAAAAACTAAGAATCACCACTTTACCCTTGAAAGCTGACAGCTTAAGTTCTTTGCCTTCAAGGTTTTTGATTATCAGATCTTCACCTTGATAGATTCCGTCCTCTTCAAGGTTGTCTAAAATTTTATAGGACTCTGGAAGAGCCTGGGTTTCAAATGTGGTCGACTGAACATAAATCCAACCACCACCAATCGATAGGCCAAGAACAATAAACAAACCAATAAGCTTTTTCATAAGTCTCTCCGTGGGACCTGTCGTATAGGATTTAACAATGCCACAACTCGACCCTCGATTGAATCCTCCTGCCGAATTAACGCAGATATCAAACTGACAATGAGTCATCATCTGCAGGCATCCTAGCGCAAAGAGCAACAGACCTTAAGGGCGGAAAGAGCATTCTTCTTAGAATATTTCCTCCCTCAAACTCTAAATCAACAAGAAGACCAAGAACCCATCAATCCCACTACCGAAAAGACCAATAATAGCTCCGAGACTCCACTGAAAAAAGCGGGAATCGCTCAAAAATCACCCGCAAATGCACACAGCGGTGAACCAATCCATTCACTATCAAGATGACAATGTGATTCTCAAACACTCGAAGGGTCAATAAAGTGAACACAAGGAAAAAGAAAACAAAGAGAAAAGCTAAAGAAGGTATTTACTTCCAATTACACAGCGCTGCTCAATAAAAACTAAGGGACTGTAGATTTTTTTTGCAAACCTATTTCCTGGGTGGATCTTAAAATAAAAAAGGCCTCTGGGAAGAGACCTTTTTTGTTCATTCGAAAATATATCTTTTGAAAGACTATTTGCGATTGATTTTACGTGATTTGCTTTGCATTTGGCGAACGCGCTTTCTTTTTGCAAGCTTCGCTTTTTCACCTTGAGCCGCTTCGTATTGGGCTTTTTCATCCGCTGACATTTCTTTAACGACCTGCTTTTTCTTGCCGTCTTTCGTTTTCACTTTGAAAGTTTTGTCATCGTTGGTCTTAGCCGGATCGTAATCAACGAATTCGATGAAAGCCATGGGGGCGCCGTCACCAGCACGATTTCCTAGCTTTAAAATTCGCGTGTATCCACCGGGACGCTCTTTAAAGCGCACTGAAAGATCGTTTACGATTTTGCTAACAGTTTCGCGGTTTGGGAACTTTGAAAGTAGAGTTCGAGTGGCGGCCACATCACCTTTACGGCCTGCTGTGATCGCTCGCTCAACATGACGACGAAGTTCTTTTGCCTTGGGAACCGTAGTTTTAATTCTCTCGTGCTCTACAAGCGAAGTTACTAGCCCACGCATCAATGCCTTTCTAGCATTTGGCGATCTTGAAAAATGTTTTACCTGCGCTCTATGTCTCATCTCTAGCTCCTACTAAAGTTCTTCTTTTCGGGCCCCTTTTTTCTTGGGCCCATCACCCTATTTTCAAAATTCATTCAATCAAAGCCTATCCACGGCAGCCCTCACGAGCTCCGCTCTATTCACAGACTTTAGAAGTTATTGTTGGGGTCACCGGCTCCACCAGTGCTCCCTTGTGCTCCAACACCGGGTTGAGCCTCAGCCTCGGGTGCACGCACCGGAGTTGCATTTGGATCCCAATTTGGTGGAGGCCAGCCTTCGATCTTCATTCCAAGACCAAGACCCATTTCAGTAAGGATCTCTTTGATCTCGTTCAAAGATTTACGGCCAAAGTTTTTCGTTTTTAACATTTCAGCTTCAGAACGAACAACAAGCTCACCGATGTGACGGATGTTGGCGTTCTTTAAGCAGTTGGCACTACGAACAGAAAGCTCAAGGTCATCAACAGAACGGAAAAGATTTTCGTTCAATTGCGTGTTTTGTTGCTCAGGCTTCTCTTCAACAGGCGCTACGTCTTCATCAAAGTTAATGAAAACCTGCATTTGTTCTTTGATAATTTTTGCAGCCAAAGCCACAGACTCTTCGGGACGAACCGAACCGTCTGTCCAAACTTCCAATGACAAGGCATCGTAATCTGTTCTTTGACCCACACGAGCCGCAGAAACGTTGTAGTTCACACGAGTGATCGGAGAATACAAAGCATCCATTGCGATTGTACCAATACCAAGGGCATCTTTTTCTTGCTCTTCAGCAGGAACATAGCCGCGACCGAAAGTGACTTGGATTTGTGCATTGAAAACACCGTTATCACCCAAAGTGGCAATGTGATGTTCAGGATTCAAGACCTCGATTTTATCGTTGGCTTGAATATCAGCAGCTGTCACTTTACCAGGACCTTGTTTATTGATGGTCAAAGTTTGTGGTTCAGCTGTGTGCTGTGTGAAGCGAACTTCTTTTAAGTTTAAGATAATATCAGTCACATCTTCAATCACATCAGGCATGGTTGAGAACTCGTGCAACACATTCTCAATTTTCACTGCCGATACGGCCGATCCCATCATCGAGCTTAACAAAACTCGTCGCATGGAATTTCCAAGGGTGATTCCATAACCTTTTTCTAAAGGACGAATGGAAAATTTCCCAAATCGATTGGAAAGAGACTCTCTGTCAGTTTCAAAAGCTTTTGGTTTAATGAGGTCATGCCAAAATTTATAATAATGTTCTTGCATCAGGGGCTTCTCCTACCAATTAAATTAAATTCTACGACGTTTAGGGGGGCGGCAACCATTGTGAGGAACCGGAGTCACATCACGCATGGAGTTCACTCGAAGACCAGCATTCGCAAGGGCTCGAATGGCCGGTTCACGACCAGCGCCTGGGCCTTTCAAAAACACGTCCACCGATTTAACACCCATTTCGGCCGCTTTTTTTGCAGCGTCTTCGGCTGTCATTTGAGCAGCAAACGGAGTACCACGTCGGCTTCCTTTGAAACCAACAGCACCCGAGCTTGACCAGCAAAGCGTGTTTCCAGCAGGATCAGAAATTGTCACAATTGTGTTT
>CAXRIX010000040.1:0-54881 GCA_964230555.1 Bdellovibrionales bacterium | reverse complement strand
AGGGTATCATGCTGCCCCCCCTCCACTAGTGAAAAATACCAATTTGGGGTCTAGGGTCAAGGCTAGGACAGGCTCTCCTGTGACAGATACGCGGATATCTGTAAAAGTCTGTGTCAGACTCTAAACAAAGGTATAGGTTTTTCATTGTTTGCGGGAGTCAAAAAGAGCGTTTCATCCTAGTGGAATGGGTTTCGAGGATTGAGTCGAGGCGCACTTAACGGTGCTTGGGGAGTAGGATATCAAACTGCGTGTTTATTGAATCTGGTGAAACACGAAAGATTCCCCCCTGACTCTCAATAATCCTTTTAGAAATAGACAGTCCCAAGCCAGTTCCCTTGCTGAATTCTTTGGTTGTGAAAAAGGGCTGCATGATTTTATCTGGTAAGTCGGCCGCAAGGCCGCTGTCTTTCACACTGATGATTGTTTGAAGTGAAGTCGATGAACTACTAATGTTAATCCAAGCATTTTGATCTTTGTTGATGGCGTCAAAAGCATTCGAGATTAAGTTTAATAGGACCTGAGACAGCTCGCTACCGCGACAAAAAACGGTGGCCTCATTGTCCACATCGACTATAACTTTAACACCACCGTTTTTTATTTTTTCATTACAGATGCTCAGAGCATCCTCAACCAAATTAATAATTGAAAATTCTTGTTTCGGATCATTCTGGCCATCTCGACAGACGGCTTTCATTCCCCTGATAATTTTAGAAATCCTTTCAATGGTCGCCTCTATTTTTTTACCATTAATATGAATGTCAGGAAATTCCGATTTTGGGTATTTTGATAAGGTTAATGTATTGAGAACATTAATTATGGCCAATGGGTTGTTAATTTCATGGGCGATGCCAGCGGCCATTTCTCCTATGGCTACGAGTTTCGCGTTTTCCATTGCCATTTGTTTGCGTTTTTCCAATTCACTGAGATAACGGCTCAATTGAAGGTGCGATTTGCGTAGCTCCATTTGAGCGACAACTTGCTTAGCAAGAATACGAAGTTGTTTTTTTTGATTTTCTGTCAGTTTTTTAGGTTGGTGATCGATAACACATAAGGTGCCAAGGTTGAATCCTGATTTGTTGGTCAGTGGCACTCCAGCGTAGAACACGACTTTATGGGGGCCTGTGACCAATGGATTATCGACAAAGCGTTCATCTTGCAAAGAATTAGAAACTTCAAAGAGGTCATTGCCAGCAATGGCGTGACCACAGAAAGAGATGTCTCGGGGCGTTTCAGTGGCCTCCACGCCCTTGTGGGACTTGAACCATTGTCGATGTCCATCGATTAGACTCACCAGTGAAATGGGCGTTTCACAAAGATTGGAAGCCAGCTCAGTAATCTCATCAAACGCAATTTCAGGAACTGTATCTAAAATCTCGTAGGACTTTAGCTCCGTTAGCCTCTCTCGTTCGTTTCTCAACTTGGGCGCTGTTTTCACACTTTAATTATCGGATAAAACCTATGAAAAGAAAGGTGATTCTTAATAAGAAGCAAAGAAGCGTCTCATTTTATTTATAAATGCTATGAATTATTAATTTTCTCTTAACAATTGGGACGGCTTGACCGTCTCGACTGGACTGTAGACTTGGGATCGTTGCAATATGGGAATTCTTCCTAATTCTCAGATGGTAAAGGGCCGATAAGTCTTGGTATGGACTCAAGAGACTCGGTTAAGATTTTAGTGGTGGACGATGAAAAGGATCTTTGCGATACGATTGTCGATCTGTTTCAAATGGCGCAGATCAATGCTCAAGGAGTTTACTCGGCCCAGGAGGCTTTGGATGTTCTTGATCGAGAATCCATAAGCATTGTTATTAGTGATATTCGCATGCCCGGTAAAGACGGATTTTACCTCCTGAAGGAAATAAAAAAGCGCAATTCTGAATTCCCTAGAGTGATGTTTATATCTGGTCAGCCTGTGGATATTGAAGCCTGCTATGACTTTGGCATCCACGGTTTTTTTAAGAAACCCTTCGATTTCAATGAGGTCAAAGACGCCATAACTCGGTGTCTACTTCGCAAAGAGGATTGGCTTTATCACTCTTATAAAGGATCGAAAGGTAAAATTGTTAAAAAATTCTATGATTGGCAGGAGTTGTTGAACTCAGAACAAGTCGGGTTTGGTAAGATCGGAATGTTTTTTAATCATCAGCAAAACTTTGAGGTTGGAGACCTTTGCGACATTAAGATCAGTTTCGTTTCTGGCGCTCCGGTTAAAAACTTTATCGCTCAGGGTGTGGTTCGTTGGATCCGAGAAGACGGATCGCAAGATTTGCCACCCGGGGTGGGTATTGAAGTTGTGCATGTGGACCGATCCAGTCTTAAATTCTACACAGAGCTAGTGGCCTCGCTTGAGACCACCAGTTCCATACCTGTTTCTTCTTCGGTGAGTGCAGACAGGAAGGCTTCCTGACCGCGTCTTAGTCTTTCTGAGAGTTGATTGAACCCAGAACTTCGGCAATTTGATGAGCCTCGTTGTCATTGTTAATGCCGCGATCGTTCTGTGCGTAAGTGTAACCTTTCACATATTCATTGTAGTAGTTGCGATCGGCTTCGGCCATCGACATTGCAAACTCATGCCTGTCTTTATCGTCGGCTAAATTACGCGTTTGCGCTGCGAACTCATAAGCCTGTTGATAGGTGACCACTGAGGCTATGCCTTTTTTTGCCATGTCTTTGGAGAAAGCACTCAGTTGACTCTCGTTGTTGAATTGACGTTCCTCATGAGCGAACAAATAAACGTCGGTATAGGCGGCAAGGTATATGTCGCTGCTGGCGCCTTGTCCAATAATGTGTAAGTCAGCAAAATAATGCGACGAAGAAGGCGTCAAACCACGGACCTCGTTGGCAAATTTATAGGCCACCATTTGCGTCGCCCAATGTTGAACAGGGTTTTCGCGATTGGCCACTTTCGAGGCGTACACATGCTTAGAGTCGTCCGTGGTTGTCGGGAAAACCTGCCCTAAAAAGATATAGGCTTTTTGATAAGTGACAAAAAACGTGGGGCCCTCGGCACCGATTGCTTCAGCAAACTGATCTTGTTCGGTTTGATCCGTCATGCCTCGTTGAGTTTCTGCGAAATCTTTTGCTTTCGCTTTAAGATCGTCGTCTTGATTGATCTTTTCAATTTCAGCCATCAAGGATTGTTTGACATCATTCATCTGAGTGAGAGTCGGGTGGTCCTCTCCTAACAACTGAGTGGCAACAAAGTGCTCATTCACTGCTGTGTAGTTTTTTAAGTTGGCCATGATCTCTTCGACATTGGCGTCTAAGTTCACCCCTGAAGGCTGAGTCCGTCGAACGTCAGAAAACGTTGTAAAGTCTCGGCGCTTGTAGGATTGGCTAATATTGGTTTCTCCTCCATCAACACCAGACAAGCATGCTGACATACTGAAACCCGTCACCACTAAAAACAAAGATGTTTTATTTCTTAAAACCATCGAAACTCTCCATCGAAAATATTTATCAGTTCGTAAATGAAAATAACACGAAATAGGAAATTCCAGACAGAGCTAGAAAAAATGACAGGAATGATGAGTTTATGGTGTCTAGACAATTGACGATTTTAGGCGCAACCCCCTGAATTCAATGGCTACAGCTGTTCACGGGCTCGTTGTCAGCGGATGTCCAAGTGTCGTTAGAGTGAAGACGATCTGGCTAGAAACCATTTCGTCAGATTGAAAATCTCTTACTTTGGTTTTCAACTAATTAGGTAGCGGGCTCAAAGAGGGGCGAAGTGAGGGGGAGGGAGCTTGCGCTCGCAACAAAGTGGATGCCGTTTCAAAGGCTCTTTTTTTTCAATTGTTTTTCAAGGCGAGCCGGCAAGGTTTTGAATTTGATTGCTAGGGACGGACTGACTTTTTTCCAACGTTTTCGAAGTTTTTGCAACTTTCGTTGTTTCCAATGGTAATCCGATTGATCAGAGTCTGCTGCCGCTAATCGTCGTTGGGTTTTTCGCCCCATTTTGGAAATCTGTTGATTGAGATTGATCAGAAGTTTATCCAATATTTTTGATTCCATAACAGAAAGTTGCATAAGCTCTTGGGCTTGTTCGTTAGAAACTGGATTGAAGGTAAAGATATGCAGATTAACAGGATCAAACTTTTCCAAAACTAGAATAGTATTTTCCAAGAAAAAAATGTTTTGTGTGATGTCGTCGTAGCCAAGCTCAGTATCAAGTTTGGCAGCATACATGTTGATGGTTACTAAAATGGCCATTGATACTGATGATTGGACCTTGTAAGTTTTGATGAATTCTTGCAAACAAGGCGAATAGCTTTTTGAGCGCAAGCGCGGACAAAGTGTTCGGTCTTTTTGTTGAATCTGATCTTTTAGAACCTGAAGGCGTTCTGTATCGTTTTGAGACTTTAGCTTATACCAGGTCGTCGGCGGAAAAACGCTATTCGCTAAGATGAAACTGGCAAGCAAGAGATTGTACATAAGATCTTATCGGACTTTCGACGGGTTTCATAAAGTCATTTGGAAAATGACATTTTCGTCACAAAAGTAAGACAACATTGTCACTCAAAACGGTTAAAAAGGTCCTATTTTGCAGCTGACTTGGGCTAGTCTTTGCATTCAATTCAGGTGACATGAAATCAGAGGAGGTCAAATTATGGCGATTAAACAAGGGGTTGTGGTGGGTATTCTTGGTTTGATTGGGATCTTCAGTTGGATTCACCCAGCCATGGCTCAGGAGGCCGCTGAAGGCGCTCTTCAGAAAGTTCCAGAGATCTCATCTGAGCGAAAGGGATCCGCCGGTAAACCTCAAGAGACAGCCGACAAGCCAACTTCAATACCCTTGCAGAAAGAAGCAGACAAAGCTTTGCAGTGGGGGCGTGGGGCTGTTGAATCTGTGAATCGAACCATGGGACGAAGTCGACTCAACCGTTTGTCCAATGACCATGCTATCGTTGTTAATTACTCGTTGATCGACACCTGGATCCCCGCCAAATATGGTTTGGCCTATTCCTACTTTCCAAGCCCTGAGAGCACTTGGGAGTTGGATTGGAATCATAGCTCTCTCGGCGTTGGGGCTCTGTCAGTAAACTTTGCCGAAATGACTGAGGATCGCATCAGTTTAATGAAAAAAAGTTTTTCCAAGCGCAACAGTTTTTATTGGGCTTACGGTTTACATTACTATCGCTTTCAAGCCCATTTGGGGGATAAGTATTTAAGCCAAGTCACGGGGCAGCCGGGCATGTCAATTGACCTTTTAAAAGTGTCTTCCCTGGGAGTGAGTTTTGCGCTTGGCAATCGTTGGCACTTTGAAAATTGGCTGATTGGATTTGATTGGCTCTCACTCCATCTTCCCTTGGTTGTACTCGATACCCAGTCGAAGTATATCGATTACGCTAGTAACGAAAATGATCGCAACACCGTTCGTGACACCATCGACGTCATCAAAAGTCTGCCAACCTTCACCGCTCTCAAATTTCAAGTGGGTTATAGTTTTTAAGCTGAATGAGCGACGACCTGGAGTCTCTGAACCCTCCGGGGTTGGACGCTGATTGCTGGCATTGCGATTGCAATACAAAAGCTCATGCTAATTTCTATCTTTCGCTATTTTTTAAGTTTATTTTTAATTTTTATTTCAAACCAGGCTCTGGCGGCCAATCCCTTGGACTTCGACGGTGAGCTGGAAGTCTACAAATGGCTTCAGTTAGAGTCATTTCCTGATATGAAAATACCAGTTTACAAATCCTCTGGCACCACCGGCCCTCGGGTGTTGTTCGTCCATGGAAATTCGTCCTCAGCTCGCACCTTTCACCGTCAATATAGTTCACAAATGGGTAAAAATTATCAAATGTTCTTCATAGATCTTCCGGGTCATGGGTTGGCTTCAAAAGTGGATGCCGATCGGCCAATGCCTCAACTTGAGGGCGGACACCTTCCCGCTGGCTTTCCGGAGTATCAAGAGGGCCTCATTGAGGCGGTCAAAGTGGCGGCCAACGATCAAGACATCCAAGCCGAGGTTGTGGTCGGGTGGAGTTTGGGAGGGCACTTAGCGGTCAAAGCTTTTGCTCTCCAAGATCTACCCAATGTTAAAAAGCTTTTTATTTATGGTTCGGCACCAACCAATGTTTCAAGCCCCTTGTCGAACAAACCCTTTGTTTCATACAGTTATTTTGAGGAATGGGTTTTTCCACTTTTGCCTTCCATTGGTTTAGGGTTAAACATCAAGCCTAGTATTCGCAAAAGCACTTTAGTTCAGTTCGACAGTCGTCTCGAAGATCCTTTACCCTTGGTCTACACGCCATGGGAATTAAGGGGCGCAGAAAACCGAGGCTCTCTGTATGTGAGCTCATTCTTCTCGGACCAGACTCTGGCGCAGTACGGGGTGCCTGACTTTGCCTTGGTTGATGCCTTTGAAAGATCCGATGAGCGCTTTCGCTTGTCTCTTGGCGTTTCGGCTCTTGAACTGCTTCCCGAAGGCCACTCGCGTTCCATTGACGAGTTAGAAGCACTTCAAACGATCAATGAGTCGGATCTCTCCATCGCTGTGGTAGTGGGGGAAAACGATAAGTTTATCAATACGGACTATCTTCTTGAATTACAGGAACGGGGATATTTAGAAAACCTTTGGGAGAATGAAATAAAAATCATTCCGCAAACAGGTCACGCTTCGCATTTAGAAGACCCTGAAGCCTTCCATTCTCTTCTTCAACGTTTTATTGAAGAATAGACGCAACACACAAGAATGAGAGAAGCGAAAAAAGCCAACACTTTCCTTCGCTCATTCAGTGGTTTCAATTTTTCGAATTTCACACGCCTTGTATTCATTCTGCTTACTAATATCAATGTTAAGATCTGAGGCAACCAACGGAACCAGGTCAGTTTGCAAGTGAGGGGCTGGTCTCTTTTTTCCAATGGGCTGCCAAAATATCCCATCCAAATGCGACTGATGAACTGTTTCTTTGTAAACGTGATGTCCGCCTCCAAAGATTTTGCATTTCGTCCATAGGTAAGGGGTGTCAGTGCTTTGTTCGGAACAATCGTCAGATTGTGGAACTATTGAAAAGACCTGATCTTCGCTTTTTGGTTGGAAAGCCAACAAGCCATTAGGTGCCTGAACAATCTTAAAGTCAGTCATTAATATTGATAATTGCTCTTGAGACAGTGTGTATCCCGGGAATGCAAAAACTTTGGGTCTTGCGGCAAATGGAATATCATCAGGGAAGCCCTTGATTTGAAGGTAGTGTTTGATGTCGATGGATTCAGAAAACCAATTTTCATACATTCCATGGTCTGAAACAATGTAGAGGGATACGTCTATATTGGACTCATTTGCGAAAGTTTTGATATCAGAAATAAAAGAATCTAACTTTGATTTTATATTTTGCCATTCATTCACTGTTTCAGTGGCGAATGGGCCATGGATATGGCCGAGTTGGTCAAGTCCAACCCCATAAGAATAAATCAAAAGATTTTTCTGCTTGTTCCAATTTTTGATTTTTTCCAGGGTTATGGAAGTCGTTTTTTCGATGGTGACATCTTCATAGCTGAAGTCTTGGTCGGCATTGTCCCGAATGTCATTGCCACACCATTGACCTTTCGACATAGCCCATTGATGAATGAAAACCTCTAATCCTTGTTGTTTAGCGAAAAACCAGATCGGTGGAACCCTAAGGCGATCGGCGAGACCACTGTACAACTCAGAATCTTCTTTTGATTGAATAAAAGAATAGTCTGCACCTGAAAGTCTATTTAGAAAAACTCCATGTTGAGCGGGGGAAACCCCTGTTGCGAGAGTGGCATGACCAGGAAAAGTGAGCGAGGGGTTGCCTGGTTTGAGAGGTGTTACTTGATTGACTGTGGTAAATCCGCCATCAATTTTTTGCAGCTGTTGATAGCCGATACCATCGAGACTCATCACAATGACCGCTTTCGGTTTTTCGGACTCTGAACTCAAAATAAAGAAGGAGCTTAAAGTCGTGGCCAATAATAGAAAGACGTTCATAACAACTCCTTTTATAAATTGACGAGATTTCTAGCATGAATCGACAGAATGTTGAAACTTAATGACGAGTGGGAAAGTGAGGGTTTCATGACGTCAGGGGGCGGTTTCAGAAATCGCCCATTTCCTAAAATAAAAATATGAAATAAGTCGAGACTATCGATAAAAATGGCGCAGTCGGAAGGACTCGAACCCTCAATCCTCTGATCCGAAGTCAGATGCGTTATCCAATTACGCTACGACTGCGTTTTAAAATCGATTTTGAAGTCATACCCTTTTTTGGCGGGGCAGGCAATCCTCGGTGGCGACGAATCATTTCACCATAAAATCGGTGGTCAGAGGATAGTAGAAATCGGCGGCTTCTTTGAGCTCAGGGCTGGTGGCCTCGGGCCAAGACCAGATTTCAACGCGGCAGCCTCTGGATTTCAAATACCAGATCAAAGGAAGGAAGTCTTTGTCTCCTCCCATGATGATGACCACATCCAGCTTATCGGCCATTGTGACAGCATCGATCACCATAAATGAGTCAGCATTTTTCTGAGGCCGTCGAATTTCTCCTCCTAAACTCCACCAGAACTTTTGGAAATCGGTGGAGATCTCCTTGTATTCAGGCTTGTAGTAGAGAATTCGTGTTATTTCGCGGTCGCCCACTTTTTCTAAAATTTTTCGGTAGTCGGTGCGGCCTTCGTGATGTTTAAGGCCTGAAAGCTCGATATTTTCGGCATCAATGAAAATGCCCACAGTTTGAAAGAGTAAGTGCTTCAGTTTGTCCGAGTCATGGATGTTGGACTTCGATGATTTCTTTTTTGATTTTCTTGCCATTTTGCAACCTCGTTGATGGAGCTATTGTCCCTAATCAGCCCCAATAAAACAAGTTTTTCTAGAGATTTCAGAGAGTTGGGGAACAGTCTGTCATGGAAAATGAAAATCATTATTAATAATTATTGACTTATTTTGGGGAGAATTTTATCTCAGGTCCATGGAACTAAACAATCATTCATTTTTACCTGTCAGCGAGAGCCAGCCCCAATTGCCTAAGAACGACAAATACAAAGGGGTGCCTCATAAGAAAATCATCCGAGAATTGGGTTTAAAGGTCACTCAGCAGCGGGTGCAAATTCTTGAAGTGGTGCGTTCGGGACCCTCCCATTTCACAGCGCAAGAGGTTTTTGAAATCGTCAGCGAAAAAAATCCTGATATTGGTTTTGCCACAGTTTATCGATTTTTAAAAAAATTATCCGAGCAAAACTTTGTGACAGAGGTCCGCATGGGTGGAATGCCGGCTCGTTACGAGTGGGCGGCTAAAGATCATCATGATCACCTGACCTGTACCAAGTGTGGCGCCATCGTTGAATTTGAAAACCAAAAGATTGAAGACCTGCAAGACAAGATTGCCCATCGCCATGGATTCAAATTGACCCATCATATTTTGGAACTCTATGGGATCTGTGGGGAATGCCAACAGAAATAAACCCCGATCTATTATTTGCCGAAAAACCGGCGGGTGTTTCCAGTCATCGACCCAGCCCCGAGCATTGGGGTTTTGTTGAGTGGTTGGAGCAGCAAACCCAATCTTCGCTTAAAATCTGTCACCGCCTTGATAAGGAAACCTCGGGGGCCATGCTGTTTGCTCGTTCGAAACAGGCAGCCACTGAACTCACCGAGATTTTTTCCAGTCGACAAATGCAAAAAGAATATTACCTTGTCAGCTCGGCACCGGCGGCCTATGAAAACTGGGTCGTGATTGAGGATAAAGCAAAGGGCACCCTGATTAAAGAGTGCCCTTGGCAAGAGGAGGGGGATCCATCTATTATCTCTCTTACGGAGTTTGAAAAAATCTCCGCTGAAGGACAATTCTGTTTATACAAGGCCAAACCCTTAACTGGCAAAACACACCAGGTGCGAAAACACGCCACTCACTCAAAGATTCCCATTCTCGGTGATGAAGCTTATGGAGGTGAGAGTTTTCCGCGTTTAATGCTCCATTGTTTCCAATTGAAGTTTCAATGGAACGGTCAAGCTCAGACAGTCCAATCAGCTTTGCCTCGCCTTTTTAATCATCTTACCGAGTGTGAGGATCGGCAGTGGGCGCGTTGGGTGAAGGCTTTCGAACGGCGACAGCGGCTGTTTGGCTCTTGGTTGCATTCGCATCAAGCTATACGTCTTATTCACACAGACTCGAATGACCTACGCGCCGATCAAGCCGGTGACAAAGTGATTTTAGGATGGTGGAAAAAAGACACGCCTACAGACATTGAAAAAAACAAGATTCAAAAACTGATGGAGTGCTATCAAGTGAAAGACTGGGTGTTCCAGTGGCGACCTGGGGCTCAGGATAAAAACTCGACCGAACTTCTTTTGCACTCATCTGAACAGGCGATGAAGGACTGGACGTTCGAGGAAAATACGGTCAAATATTACGGCAGCCTGCAAAGAGGGCAGAATTTCGGTTTGTTTTTAGATCAAAGGCAGAGGCGCCAGTGGGTTCGAGAAAACAGTGAAAACAAAAAAGTTTTAAACCTTTTTGCTTTCACCGGGGGCTTTAGCGTAAACGCCGCCTTAGGGGGTGCTCAGCAGGTTGTGACTGTTGATCTGTTCGCCAAGTATTTAGAGTGGGGGAAGGAAAATTTTAAGCTCAACAACATAGATCCAGAAGACAAGCGCTATCAGTGGCGGCGTATGGACAGTTTGGATTACCTCAACTTTGCTAGGAAGAAGGGAATAAAATTTGATTGCATCGTCTGCGACCCGCCATCGTTTTCTCGCAACAAAAAGAGCAAAAAGGTTTTTCGAGTTGAGAGAGACTTTCCTGAGTTAATCGAAGCCTGTATGGATTGTTTGCAGCCAAAGGGCGTGCTTTTGTTTTCGACCAACTACGAAAAGTGGGATCTTAAAAAGTGGCAGGTGCGACTGCAGGAGGTCTGTCAGACTTTGCCTGTGAAAAGCTTGCAAACCAGCCCGTCTCAGTGGGATTTCGAGTTTCAAAATCAAGATGCTATCCTTAAGGCGTTTTATATAACCAAGTCATGAGCATTTAGAGCAAGGATCCGTCGGTGACTGGGAGGATGTCTTTTGTGAGTGCACTCACTGGAAGGGCTAAGCGTTGCGTCAACTGTGGATTTTTCGGACCCGATGGAGCTTTATTTCCTTTAAAGCACTTGATGCTGTAAGACCTGGACAGTATAAGACGCAAGAGGTCACAAAATGAAAATGAAGCTGTTACTGTGTTTGATATTCGCTTTTGCCAGTATAAGTTGCGAAACTGTTGAAATTAAAGAGAAAAAGTTCAGTTGCTCGGAGCTGGATTGGTTTGAAATTGGACGCTCTGATGGTCTTCAGGGTTTGAATTCCATGGCCTATGAATCAAAGAAAACAAACTGTGAAAGCTTTTCAGACCTCGAACACGAAAAGTATGTGAATGGCTGGTACTCGGGTGTTGATCAATTTTGTACCTCTCAGCAGGGCTTCGCTTATGGTCGCACCGGTCGCAAGTATTATAATATTTGTCCCACTGGCAAAGAGGCTCCGTTTATGAAGTCTTATCGCCAAGGTCTTAAAGTTTATCTGTATGAAAAGGACAACCAGAAGATCACCGATGAGCTTGCGAAAATTGCCAACCAAGCTCAGAAAGTCGAAGGTGAAGAGGCGTCGACCTTAGTAAAAAAGATGAATGAGCTGGAAACACGCCTGGAGCTCAATAAAGCTTTAATTTCTAAAATTCAAAATCAGATTGATGAGAATCTTTCCCAATCCACAACTTTTTAGTTAGACTTGATCCATGCTTTTTTATCCTTTAGCTTTTATGGCAGCCGCCGGTCTTGGCGCTTATTTTCGTATGCAAACCAATCAATGGGTGGGGCTGCCGTGGGGAACCTTCACAGTCAATGTGATTGGCAGTCTTTTGATTGGATTCCTTGCTCTTTATTTAGGAAAAGAGTCTCCCCAGGTACGAGTTGTGATTATGGTGGCCTTCCTAGGGGCGCTAACGACGTTTTCAGGATATTCTCTTGATTTGGTGCGAATGTTTGAGCAGGGAACGCCCGCAAAGGCGCTTGTATACTTGCTGGCATCGAATATCGTTTGTTTTTTGGCCTGCTACAGTGGCTGGAAAATCGCTCAGAAACTGGTGATCAGCCAGTAGACATTCGGGTTAAAATTACAGGTTTTATGGAAAAGTTGTGCTTTTTTTACCCTCTAACCCAAAAATTTCGCTTTTTATGGTATAACGTTCTCGGATAGGAGGATAAGGATCGTGGAAACTTTGACTGAAACGCCGTCAGGCGCAAATGAATCACAACAAGAGATTGTTTTCCAAAACATGGAGGACGACCTTAATCTCGATAAATTCGATAACATATTAGAACTCGACGAAGCCGAGTACCCGCAGTTCACTTTAGCCAAGAACAAGGCAAGATTTTTGAGAATGGTTAGCTGGTATCGGTCAAAAGAAGAGTGGATTGAAGTAGCTCCACTAAGTGGTGTGAACAAACTGTTCAAACGACAAACGAAAGAGCTTGAAGGAATCCGTGCTAATAAGATGGATTACGAGATGGAACTTGAAACTGGGACGTTAACTCCCAGCCAAAGATCTTATAGAAAAGATGAACTTAAAATGTGTAAGGTTCATGAAAAAATGGCTGTTCACTTGATTTCTAAATTGCAGGTGAAAATCAAATCAGGGCGACGTTAACAAAAGCTCAGATCCAGGCTAGGGATCTATAACAGAGAAAGACCGCATTCCTTGGGATGCGGTTTTTTTTTGCCAAGTGTCCGCAAACATCGTCAAAATCAGACGTATTCCAAAAATTTCACCCCGTCTTGCGAAGCTAATGACATTAGCCCATTTTGAAAGTTCTACAGTTCCTTGTTCCATAGTTTTTGTGATACCTGATTGGCAATGGAGGATACGATGAGATCAGTTTTAGTATTATTAGTCTTTTTAGTCGGTGGCACAGCTTTAGCCGAAACCTTTCAAATACCATTTGAAAACGGAATGGTGGAGATCTCTGCAGATGTCTTGTTGTCTGACGATGAAAATAGCTTTGACGTCGAAGATGTTGAAATCTCAATTCCCGGCGTTTCTCATGGATCCTTGCACTTGGTGGCAGAGTTTGGTTGGGGTGATGCTCCTTATGACTTTCTTTGTAAAGCCATCAGTCAGGCCACCTTTGAATCCGAAGAGTATCAACATGCCTCGGCTTACGGTTATCTTCAGGCAATCGGTGGATTAAGTAGTTTGTTTTCGTCTCCCCAATTTTTTATCGTCAAACGGGACAAGACTTTTGAAGTTTCGGAAAGCTATCAAAACTCAAGCTATGATTCAGGTTTTTCTTGTTACAACTACGACGTTGAGTACTAATTTCTTAAAAATACCAAAACAGGTTCGCTAGGGGGCTTTTTTGTGCCCCCTGAATCCAATAGGTCTCAGAGATCTGTTTGAATTTAGTTGGGGCTGCCTGATGTTTTGGGAAAATGTTGACCAACTCCGCGACCTTGGTCGGTACGGCGATTGTTTAACTCTCTAGGCCAAATGTAGAATCGAGGGAATGAAGCAATCCGATGCGGTCCAGTTCCTTTTTAGAGATTTAAAAGTGGTTACAACCGACCTGACCTTGAACCATTACGACCAGGTTTTTGAAGAGGAAATGCAAGACTACTTTCCTTTTAACGAGGCCATCATGGATTGGCTCGGCGAGCTCTACCGCAGCGAAAAGTATATTTCATTTGATGAAAATAAATTGAGTCTTTATTTCGAAAAAGACCATCCTTTTTTGTTTATTCGAGATCTTGCCCATATGAACTGTTGGAATATGGGTTACCATCGTAAAGATCGAAGGGATCATATCACGGGCTTGATGTTCTCCGGCAATCCAAGCTTCGCTCTAGAGGCCACACTTTGCCTGTGTCGGCCGTCTTTGGTGGATGAGCAACAGAGCCAATGGTTCGATTTTAAGCAAGCCATGACCAATCTAGAGCTTGCCAACCCTTCTAGCATGGATGAACAAGCTTGGAAGGCATGTGCATTGTTTTATCTTTATTTTCATCTCAGTGGAGACGGGCAGGCTGTGTCGCGGGATGATCTGATTGACTTGCTCGATCCCTACCGCGAAACCATAGAGATTGCTCTTTATGAAGGCGACCAGGCTCTTCGCCAAGAATGTGGACGAATCACTCAGTTGATTCGCTATCGCGATAATTTGACTTTGATGGACGGTTTGAGTCGATGAAAGTTTTTATCGCCACTGTCTTTTGCACTTTTGTTTTAGGATGCTCTTCCACCACTATACGAAGTGATGAAAACGGAAAACACACCATTCAGTGTCTCAATAATATCACACGCTGCCATTCAAAAGCTCGTAACATTTGCGACGACGGTTACCTTGTGACCAACCGAGTCCGCCCGCAAAGGGTGGGAGATGACACTCGCTACACACTTAATGTTAAATGTCGACAACCGACTATGTATTAACAGGAACCAATCTTTAAAAAGGAAAAAATATGTATCGAGTTTTTATTATTGCGATGGCAATGCTCGTTGTTTCGGAGACCCACGCTTTAGAAATGCAAGTTAAAAAAGTGAAAGGTAGAAAGGCTATTGTTGAGCTTTCAGAAAGTTATGCGGTCAGTGTTGGCGATCATTTGACGGTCACACCAGGCGGTGAGAGCAAGAAACAAAGGGAGGTCGCTTCGTACGCGGGACAACCACAATATGCCTTTACCGGTGGTATGGATATCGAGGGAATCAGCTATGAATCCGATGGTGCTGATTTTGACGTCAGTCGAACTATCATTGATGTACGCTTTGGATGGGTCAAGCCGCAATTTGAAGCCGGTCCGATTCTACAAATTGATAATCAAACCTTCGACTTCGGCGTTGGCAACGTAGAAATCAATTCGATTTTTATCGGCGGCTATGGTGAGTACAACCTAGCGCCTGCAACGGAGAAGTTCATACCAGCGATTGGTGGTATCATAGGTTATACGTCCAACGAATTGGCCAGTGATGTCAGTGGTTTTAGAATTCAGCCCTACGTTCGCGGTAAATTCTTTTTATCCGGAGGTGCAGGTGTGGCCTTATTGGGTCAGATTGGCTATCGCTACGATAAGCTTTCAGGTAATGGCGTTGATGTCACCGGCTCCGGCTTGGTCCTTAATGCCGGAATCGGCTACTACTATTAAAAAAAAAGGCCGTTGTTTAAAACGGCCTCTATTCATTTCATCAACCCAATCATTTTAAGGTTTGGTAACGATGACTTCTAGAGTTTTGACGTTTTTAAAAACGTCTTTATTTTTAAAGCGTATCGAATTTTTGAAAACTTCATATTCAGATTTTGGAATGGTTTCCACGGTTCCGTCGTATTGTACAGCTTCAATTTGTGCAACAAATTCGTACTGCCCCAAGTTAACGTTGTAGGTTGTCGAAACATTCTCAACTGCAATATCTAAAACATTATCCAGTGCCGGTGAGTAGTCTGACAGACAAACCGGAAATGAGTTGGCGTTGTTCGGCCCGAGGATACTGGTTAAATCCTCATACTGCACTCCCGACGAGAGGTAAGATGGCGCCTGACAACTGGGATCATCGCTGGGGTGAATGAAAAAGCCTGTAAAAAATCCGTTTGGACCATGCACGGCCTTCAAATGATTGGCAATCATTTCAGGCAGTGACGAGGCATTCTCAGCACCTTCGAGATCGTTGATCTTAATGGTCTCTTTGCTGCCTTTCTG
Organism: Bdellovibrionales bacterium; assembly: GCA_964230555.1. Lineage (GTDB taxonomy): Bacteria > Bdellovibrionota > Bdellovibrionia > Bdellovibrionales > JAGQZY01 > JAGQZY01. The sequence goes on along the minus strand of CAXRIX010000040.1, from coordinate 39,199 downwards.
TCGAGTCGAGGTCACCACGGTCTTGCGGCCGCCACTGCGTGAACAGCTATTCATGTTCAGGTTAGAAACACCCTTAGCATTACAAAGGCTAGCAATTTTACCAGAATTGGAACAGGCATTGGCATCGGCAATGTCAGACAATTGGCAGCGCCCGGGCACATTCGAATTTTCTTGGCACGACACTGTACAAGAGTTGATGTCGCTCGCAGACCCACTAAAATCGTTGGCGGCAATATTCTTTTGGCTGCTGTTACAAGAGTTGGTTGACGGACAGGTCAGTCCGTTGGTGGCCACGGAGACCGATCCGGTTTTGGTGCTAGTGTTACAACTCACCTGGCAGGACTTTAAGTTGTCTTTGTCGAATCCAGGGTTTTTAGACATCAACCAATCTTTATCAGCATTGGTACAGTTTCGTGTGTCGCTAGCTTGGCAGCTGAAGGTGCTACTTGTCAGAGAACTTGGTAAAGTCTTCGCTGACGAAACATTGTGTTCCGAACAAGCGTAGTTGCAGGAAGTTACTTCGCTAACGGGCACACCAAGGCGAGAGGCTGCAATGCTTCTTTCGTCATCACCACAAACCCGGCTGGTTTGGCTGCAAGAAAGGATATTGTTGTAATAGTCTTTGCGACCATTTTGAGTTTCTTGCTTACAGGTGCGAGTGCAGGACTTAATATCGTTAGTATTGGCTCCCACTTCGGCCGCCACTAAAGACAATTCAGAATTATCACAGGGGCGACTGGCTTGACTGCAGGAGTTTGTTTTATTGGGAATTTTGCTTTCAGCTAAAGTGTGGTTCTTCCATTCTTCATTGCACGAGATCTTACAGCTATAAAGACTGGATGAAGCGACACCAAACAAGGCAGCGGCATCCTCTTTTTCGCCGTTGGTGCAATTGCGTTGACTGCCAACGGTGCAAGAACCGTCCAGGGTTTTATATTTTGTATCCGGTGATTCACAGGCTATGGGCACTCCGTCTTTTCGGCAGGTTTGTACGACTTCGTACTTGTATTTTGCCTGTCGTTCTTGGAATTTAATTTCATGATCAGTCACCACTTTAGAGTATGTCAGGCGCTCTCGAATTTTAGTCCCTTGGTAAGAAATACGCGTGTTGGCCTGTTCGTACTGATACGAAATAGAAGCATTTTTTGTCACCACAGGGTTTTGGTCGATTGAGTAGTTGAATTCACAATCCGGGTCGCCAGCATTGCACGATTCGGTTTTCTCCACATTGGTGGTTTTTGTTTCTTGCCGAGTTTCGATCGGGCAATTGGCAAGCGATGTGAAATCGTCCTCGTTGGTGGCAATTAGATAAAGGTGAAACGATAGGTTGTCAGGGTCGGCAAAGTTTTTATTCTGTTGGATTTTTTTAACAAGGGTACAAAGACCTTGCTCGGTATCACTACCATCGGTTCCTAAGTTTTGTACACCGTCAGTGTAAAGGTTTTTAAAAGTATCGAAGTTGCCGTCTTTAAAACGGTAGCTGATATCCTGTCGGCCTTGAAAGAATGAGGGAACCAAACGATTGACTGTTTTTTCAACGAAGTCAGCGGTGGATGGAATCTGGTCTTTTTCGGAAGCAGGAAGTTCAATCTCATTGCCACCTGGCCCCTTGAAAGAAACAAGGTCTTCTTCTTGCGAAGAGGCTTTGTCGGATCCCTTCTCATGAGAGGTCGTGTACAAAGAGGCATCGACATCAAAGCCTCGCACTTTTTCAATGGCATTGGAAAACCCAGCCACCAGGTTGGTGTGGATCGGTTTCGTGCTGAAAGAGTTGTCGACAATGGTGGTTAGATGGATTTTTGGACGATTGTCTGTCGAGTTCGGATCGATAAAAACGGTTCGGCTTGAAGCCAGATCGTAAGCCTCCTGAGAAGCCTCGTCAAATGTGAAGCCCACATCATCATTGGCACAGTTTTGAAAGCCCACCACCACTAAAAAAAGTGATGCCATTGTACACAGAATTCCAGCTATTTTCTTTATAGAAAATTGAGTCATCTACGCCCCCCAGCAATTAGATGACACCAGTATATTAAAGAATAATTGTGCTTGCACGCAATCAGAATAAAACGCTCATTTTAAGACGAATGGGGTGCTGAAATGAGACACATTAAGGGGGGCGAGCCCCCCAATTGACTACTGAATTGACAGCACGTTTTTAAGAAACTTAGCCTCGGCCTTTAGCTTGTTGGCATTTCCTGCCACCGCCTTTTTCGACTCTGGCAAGGCTTTGCTCAGAATTTCTGTAATCTTATTGATATGCTCCGGAGTGGTATTCAGGATCTCTTTTTTGATCTCCATATAATCAGCCCAGGTTCGATCGGTCAGATACAGCCAGGTCATTTGGCTGGTTTTGCCGTAGACAGATTTGTCTTGATAATAGGGCTTTAAGGAGCCCAAGATTGCTGGCTTTAGTTTTTTGGCCGTGAACTCCTCTTTATCCATAAAATCAATGGCACCTTCAAAGATTTTGTAACTCTTTTGCAAATTAGGATCTCGATAAGTCGACATTTTGAAGAGCCCATTTTGACTAAAAGACGCACTCCCACCATAAGCTCCAGCTTGTTCTCGCAATTTAGGAGTCATATAGTTATTGTTAAGATACCGCGAGTAAACGTGCATCGAGCCGTCATACTCCAAGCCTTTCTTCTTGTACGAAGTCACTTGAGCAACATATTGAACTTCGCCGGGTATGGCGTATCCATCGTAATTCTCTTGTTTCTCAAAACTCCACTTGTGATCTTCACTGGTTTGGTTGGGAAGCTTTTCTTTGAGTTGGGCAATCCCACCCTGCAATGTTTGAAGGTCCTCTTTTGAGGAAGTGACTGTGGCTAAGTAAAGTCGGTTTTGGTTGAATATTTTGCCAACCAAAGATTGCAACTGCTGGCTAATCGCTTGCGGTTCAAACTTGGTTTTAAGAACGTAGTTTTCAAAAACTCCACCGCCAATTTCCTCAGCAAAAGCCCCTTGATTGGGGTAAAAACTTTTCGTGGCTGCACTCATGGACAAAGAAGGAGCTCGGTAGGAAATTCCACTAAGCATACCCGTTTTAACCTCTTCGATGAGGTTGGCTAAGCGATCGGTGGGTTTGAACTGAGCACCGGTAATAATCTCTTCAACCAACGATAAGGCTTTCTCACGATTTTCATTTAAAAATCGCAAGCTCACAGTCAGGCTGGGGCGATACTGGTTGGGGTCCTTTACCGATTGGTAGGTGCTGGTGCCAAAGCCCAAGCCGCCCACATAGGTGTCCAATTGCTTTTCGATCTCTTGAAAGCTCATATTCTTGCTGTCTGTTTTTTTAATAAAGTCGGTAAAGAAAGACAGATTGCGTAGGTTGGATTCGCTGACTCCATGCAGGTCAAAATAAAGATTCACGTAAGAGATTCCGCTGGTGTCTTGAGGGTACAGTAAAACATCGGTGTTACCGATTTGTTGTTTGCTCATTGGAATTGGCTTTTCATCGACTTTAATATCGGCCAGCTCTAACGTCGGGGTCTTTTGTAAAATCTCTTCGCTTTCCTTGGCAGCGACCCACTCGCGATATTTTTCGTCGGCTTTTTGATACTCGGCCAGCGGTTGCTCTTTTAGAGCCTCTTTCACTTGTTTTTCTAAGCCGGCATTAAATTTCTCTGAAAACTCGGGGTCAGGGGTGAGGGTGACCCATCGGGTCTGTTCGTTGTTAACAAAGTACTTTTTAAAAATTCCTTTTACGAACTCTTGGTCCGCCAATCGCTCTCGAAGTCGCTTAAACTGAGTGACAAAGTCGAGGGCCTCTTCGAGCGGCTTGTCTTGAAAAATCCAATTGCTTAAAACGATCGATCCCAACTGCATTCCTTTATGAGAGCCGTTGGAATTTTTTTCTTTGTAGGCGAATTCATATTTATTTAGAATTGCAGTAAGAAGCTCAGGATCCAGTCCTTCATCGGCGGCCTTTTTCAATTCTTCACTTAGAACTTTGGCGATCTCTTCTTGCTGTTTAAGATTGCTGCCTTCAAAAACCAAAGCAATTCCATTGTCCTCACCTCCGAAGCTGGTATAGAACACCGATTTTGCTAAACCTTCTTTCATGGCTCGCAATTTTAAGGGTGCGGCATTCTTTTCACTAAAAGCTTGCATTAAAACCGCAACAGCATCCTCTTCAATGTCACTCAGGTCTGGGCCTAACACAAAGCCTTTGGCGACAAAGTCTTTGTTGGGTTGTTTTTTTCCAGGATAGGTGGCGGCGAGAGTCGTACTTGGGTAATTAAACGTTTTTTGCACGGGAATTTCAGGACGATTGTAATCCTCAGTCTTTTCAAAGTTAGAAAGGAATTTTTCGTCGATTTCTTTAAGAATACGTTTGTAATCAAGGTCACCGTACAAATAAATTACTGAATTTTGCGGGTGATAGTATTTTTTATGGGCCTCTTTAATTTGATCAAAAGTCAATGTCGCCACTTTTTCTGGAAGTCCACCACTCGAATAAGAGAATGGACTGTCCGGGACCAAAGCTTTGCCAAGCTGAAACCAAACCGAGCGGTAGGGGCTAGCAAAGGCTCCTTTCATTTCACTTAAAACAATCCCATTGATGGACATGGCCTTTGTTTTCGGATCGACTTCGTATCTCCAGCCTTCGCGGCGAATGATTCGTTCATCATTCAACACGTTGGGAAAAAACACGGCGTCCATATAAACACTCATCAGGTTATCAAAATCTTTTTCAGAGCGAGTCACAAAAGGGTACAACGTGTAGACGGGGCCGGTCATGGCGTTGATGAAGCTGGCCACCGATGAATTGGCTAGGTGAAAAAAGTTAGATTTCGAAGGGTAAAAACGAGAGCCTTCAAGAACAGCGTGTTCAAAGATGTGAAACAAGCCGGTGTCATCGTAAGGAGGAGTGCGAAAGCCAGCCATAAAAGAGCGTGCTGGATCATCATTCTTGATTAAAACGACAGTCGCTCCCGACTTCTCGTGTTCAAGTTCAACGACTTCGCTGCTGATCGGTTTAACTTGGTTGGCTTTTTTTAACTTGTAGCCAGAAAAGTTATTGTCAGTGGCGGTTGTCGCGTTGTTACTTTTTGTGCAAGCAAATTGCAAAAACAAAAGGCAAAAGAATACGGTTTTTATCATACGCATAGAGTCTCCTATTAGGGCCATCATGGTATAATAGAGAGGCTGCCCTGACCAAGGAGTTGAAGCTTTGGTGGAGTGCAGCAGCCGGCTAGAAGGTCAAAATTAGTCGTTGAGCAGATCCTTGAGGTCTGAATTCATTTTTTGAACCTTGGTTTTTAACGATTTTTGGTATTTTTTAAGGTCCATGGCGGTTTTGCGGGATTGGGTGCCGACAATGCGTGCGGCCATCAGGCCACCGTTGTAGGCGTTGTCGATTGCCATTGTTGCAACCGGAACGCCTTTGGGCATTTGTACAATCGACAGTAACGAGTCCAAGCCATTCAATGTCCTTAGTTTCACCGGAATTCCAATCACCGGTATTCGAGTCAGAGACGCCATCATCCCTGGCAGATGAGCGGCGCCACCAGCTCCGGCAATAATCGCTTTGATTCCTTGCTCTTCTGCTTTTTTTGCAAAGACCTTCATCTTTTCAGGAGTTCGATGGGCGGAAACCACTTCCACTTGGTAAGGAATTGAAAATTCATCTAAGGCTTCGGCAGCCCCTTCCATAACTTTCCAGTCCGACTGACTGCCCATGATAATAGCCACTTTTGCTTTCATAGTTGAAATCCTTTGCGTTTTTTCTTAGCGGCTTCCAAGGCTTTTTCGGGGGTGCTGGCGACTTTGTTGATATGTCCCATTTTACGCCCCGGGCGGTTTTCTGTTTTTCCATACCAGTGGAGGCCAGGAACGGCTTTTAATTTTATTGGCTTGTCTCCACCAATTAAATTGACCATGGCAAACCCCCCTTTGATTTTGATTTCCTTAGGAAGTTTCATGCCGAGGAGACACATATTGTGAAGGTCAAATTGACTGTAGCCCGGAGTGTTTTGTGAGTAATGCCCGGTGTTGTGAACCCTCGGCGCAATCTCATTTATCAGAAGCCCTTTTGAGGTTTGAAAGAACTCAACTCCCATCACTCCGACATATTTTGTTTTCTGCAAAAAGCTTTTTAATTGTTTTAACATGGGTCCATCCGTTTTTATACGAAGAGGACCTTTGACCCAGTCACAGCGGGCGTCTTTTTGAAAACTTTCAACAAAGGGAAGGTGGGTGAAGCTGCCGTCTAAACTGCGGGCAATTATCACAGCACATTCTTTCTTAAAGCTTATAAACTTTTCGACGATAAAAGCATTGGCCTTAAAATCTTTTTCGATGAAGCTTTTCAATTGTTTTTTATCTTTAACAATAAAAGTGCCATAGCCATCATACCCGAAAGTGCGTTGTTTAAATACGACAGGCAGTTTATGCAGATTAACAAATTCTGCAATTTCCGGTTCTGAATCGACCGCAGCCCATGGTGAGGATGGCAAGCGAGATTGGTCGAAAAGTTGTTTCTGCGTTTTTCTATCTTGCAATTGTCCCATCAGTTCGGGGGTTGGAAAAATCTTAGTCTTGGTGGCTTTTTGCGCCTGTACCAGTTTGTCAGCGTTCAGAAATTCGCTCTCAAAGGTTGCGACATCGACGCTCTTTAAAAATGTCTCTAGATCGGCATGGCTTTCAAGGGATCCCTGGTGCCAGTACTTGGTGTTTTGCGCCGCCGGGCTGTCAGCGCGCAGGCTTAAAACATGGGGCTCCAGTCCCAATTGATGGGCGCTTTCCGAAAGCATTTTTGCTAGCTGACCGCCTCCCAAGTAGCCTACCTTCGTTTTGGGACTAAAATGACTCAATTTTTCCTCGCTTGCAAAGAGGAAGGATTGACATTTTTTTTGCCGTGGGTCAAGCAACTGTAGATGACGACCCCTTGCCTTGGATTTTACAAACCTGGCTTGCCAAAAAGCCTCAATTTTCCACTGACGATGGCGCCCATGGTGGGGCTCAGCCACTGTGCTTTTCGTCAACTTTTGCGAGAGTACCTGCCGGCTCAGGCTGTCACATTATGGCCCAGTGAGATGCTCAATTCTCGACGTCTTCCGGATGAAACTTTGCATAAAATTCCCGAGGCGATGCGGGCGGAAGATGAAAATTATTGGGTCCCTCAGATTCTGGCCAATGAAGAGGACAAAATTCAACGGTCTCTAAAAAAGCTCTATGATCATGGGGCACAAGGGATTGATATCAATATGGGGTGCCCTGTGCGTAAAGCCCTAAAACACAATTATGGCGTGGCTTTGATGGGAGATGTGGATTACGCGGCAGAAGTGGTGCGAATGACGGTGAAATACGCTTCAGGACCGGTGTCGGTTAAACTTCGCGCCGTTGAGGCGGATCAACGTCAGGATTGGGTGCATTTTGTGAAAAGCATAGAGGCCGCCGGAGCGTCTTGGTTGTGTCTGCATCCGCGCACAGCCGAGCAGAAGCGTCGGGGCCAATCGGATTGGAGCCAAATTCGTGAACTCACGGAACAAGTGAGTATTCCAGTAATTGGTAACGGTGATATTCAGACCAGTGAAGATGTGCAAAAAATGATTCATGAAACCGGCTGTGACATGGCCATGGCCGGACGGGCTTTAACGGCGCGTCCGTGGCTGTTCTGGCAGTTGGGAGAGGATCTAGGATGGCAACCTCCAGTGGGGCGAGAGGGGCAATTGGCGCCAAGAACGCCCGAGGAAGAAGGAGCCGAGTACGGACGAAGTCTGCTGCGGTTGTTAGAACTCATGGAGATTTATTTCAATGAACCTCTGGCGATTCGAAAATTTCGTTTTCATGTGAAAACGGGGGCCGTATGGCTACCTTTCGGGCATGATTTGTTTAGTCGCACCACCAAAGCCAAAACCTTTTCTGAAATGAAAAAGACCTTGCAGCAGTTTTTTCAATATTCTCACTGCATGTCTGTAAAAACCGAGCTTCGGCAGTGACAGCGTCAAAGACTCATTGAGGTATGATTTTAATATTCTCCAAAAAATCCAGGAGCGAAATTCCTGGAGCTTCCGGTTTGGCCCCCCATCGAATGTCTCTCTCTCTGCAAATTTTCGTGCGAGCCAGAGGAGTGAAAATGGGGAAGCTGACGAAACTGTCTTGAGGTCTGGCGATCGCTTATTGCCAAGCTTTCTCTATATCATTGGGTAAAGTTATAATACCATAAAAGCCAGACTTCAAATCGTAGGGGTGAAAGATATGAAATGGGTGGTGGTCGGTTTTGCTTTGATGGTGGGATGTGTTGCGTTTTACATCGTCTATCTGATTGTTAGTTTTATTTTTGTTGGCAATTTAAGTGAACTAAAAATTGCCCTTTCTGAAGAGTGGAAGAAATTAGATAAGTCAGCCGAAGTAGAAAATATTTCAGAACCCACGGCCAAGCCCTATCAAGAGGAGCATGAACAATATGCAAGCGCCTCTTATTCCATGAAATTAACCTCTGACAACCAATTGATTAAACCGCAAGCTGAAAAAAACTCCACCAGCCGTGAAGTGCTGGCCTTACCTTTGGATAAAAATCAGACTTTTTTAATTTTCATCGATGGTGTTGTTCATACTTTACAGGAAAACAATATCAGTGACTCAATTTTTTCCTTTAAAGATCAGGGCTATCGAATTCTTTCGGCTTTCGATTTTTCTGCCAATCGCAAACTTATTTTTGCTCTGAAAAACTTTACCACCGATCTCTTCATTTTCGATCGAGATAAAAAAACGGTCGAGCTGCTGATTCGAAATGTTGGCTACTCTTTTGCTGGGTACACGCCCAGTTTGCGGGTTTTTAGCAATAGCAAGGCTGATGAACAGGTGCTGGTCTACTACTCTAAGGAAGATTATATCTATGGTTTTGGTGGTGACGTGCAGAGACCCAGGAAAAGTTTCATCCGTTTTTTTGATGAAGCCACACCAGAGGGACGGGATTTAGCGGAGTTCAGTTACAAAGCGGGCATGATCGTTGATGTGGAGTTTGCCGGTGCTGATCTTATACTCACTGGCGACCGCAATCGGCCGAGTTTGGTAAAAGATAATAAGAGACCGCAAACAAAATGGAAATTAAGTTTTCAAAGGTAGGCGCCGATAACCTGCTGCCATTGACTTGAATTTAAGACTCTTCCTCTAGGGGAAGTCGATCGAGCCCCTCAAGAAAATCATCAAAAAAAGATCGGCCTTGGTCTAAAGATTCTTCAGCTGCTTTGGCAATCCGGCGGATTGTTGGATCTTCAGCGGCTTCAGCCACGTGGTGTAAGTCTTTGGCCAACTGTGTAAGGTTGGTTTGATTTTTCATCAGTTCCCGTAGCGCTAAAACCTTGACCGCACCCATTTGATTTTGGGTTTGCTCTTGCAAGGTATGGGGCTCAACAGTTTGACCCTTTTCTTTGTAAGGGTCGGGTCGTTGAATAATCTGTAAAAGCTGAGGGCGTGAAGCCGGAAACTTTGCGACTAAATTCTGAACATTTCGAATTTGATCTTGGTAAGAAAAGGTCTCTATTTGTGTTGGTTGCCGGTTTTGATTTTTTGCTACCGGAACCTGTTTTGACAAAGGCGTTTGTTGGTGCTTGGGTCTTTTTGTCTTAGAGTTCTGCTGATCTATATCGCTGTCCTGTTTTTTTTCATCAAATTGGATTCCATCCATGGAATCCGGCGTATTCAATTTCCAAATAAAAAACAGTCCAAAGATCGCAATAGCGATGGTCAGAGGTCGCAAAAGACGTCGCATTTTCTGGTTCCCAGTCTTCAATTAAAAAACCTCCGGAATACTAATCGGAGTGGCGCTCACCCAGTCTTGATTCACCGAAGGAAAAGCCAGTGGATTTAAAGTTAAAACGTTATTGCGAAAGTTAACAATTGCCAACTGACCGTTGTCGAGAAGAGCATACTGCCGACCATCGAAGCCAAAAGAATCAAGCACCTGGCGACCGACTGGAACTTTCATAACTTGAGAGAGTTTCTCGAACTTAACGGCGTCACTGCTTTTACTTTCGCAGGTGTAGCGATACATGTCACCGGAATCAGAAAGTAAGATCGACTCTCGTTTTTGATCCAATTCGTCGACAGACAGGCTAATGATGGTCTGAAACTGGCCTTTTGAGTCCAAGTTGGTCGGAGCCAACTTAAGGCTGTTGCGGTTACACAAAGTTAATAGAGTGTTGTCTTTTAACAGACCACCAGTGGCAAAGTAGGAAATCGCTCGGTAGCGAACCCGTTCGGCCGGCGGTTCATCATTATAGTGAACGGCATACAAACCTGGATTATCAAGCGAGGCTAGAAATTCATTGTCCTGACGGTAGGCGTTTGAGGCCGCATCCAAGGGATAAATCGTCAAATTGTTAGCACTATTAAGCACGATCGATGGTTCCGGTAGGTCGGCAATTTTTTCTAAGTCTCCATCCACAGTCCATGAGAAGACTTCACTTTGCCCACCACTGAGAATGATGGAATTGTTCATCTTCACTTTTGGAACAATGTTGAATTTATTGAACGCCATATAAACCGCTTCAGCTTCAAGGACGGGGCGGGTGGTGGCACTGGTGCCCTCGGCCCGCGCCATTCCTACTAGCGTTTGTACACTGATGGCATATGAACCTCTTTTAACAATCTCATTATCACAGGCACCGCGAGTGTCGATTTCGTTACCTTGAGTGCAGGTCACATGACGGTGGCCATCAAAGTGACGCACTTCATGCATCATTGTTGAAGCTTGGCTGGAAACATTTTGTTCAAAAAATAACTGGCATAAATGAATACGACCATTTCCAAAAAACGGCATGACATAGGCCACAACATTTTTTTGGCAATTGTTCTCGATTGAGAATTGATCGGCTCTTTTTGTAAAGTAGGCCCACCAGTCTTTTTCTTGAATGGCTTTGAAAGTTAAAGCGTCATCGGCGTCCAAGTTTGGTTCGTTAGCTCTGATATTCATTAACATTTCTAAAGACAGAGCAATTTTATACCACTTTTCGTCAAAGTCACCGGCGCAATACTGATCCTTGTTCCCCAGAAATTGCTCGAACTGCGTGAAGTCATCGGCAATAGCCTGTAGGTCACTGTGAGCGATACAGCCCTCAGAGTTTTGGCCCCAGGAATTGAGACTGAAAAGTACAGTTATCAAAATAATTAGAATACGTCCGTGCATAATGCCCCCCCAGGCGTTTGAATGAGCGTCCGTTGCTCATTAGTGATTCTTAACAACAATCATTAGCTAGTCAAATGGCTAGCTAAACTGCCTGTAAGATCTGTCATTCGATAAGTTTTAAGAGGGCGGATGAAAAACCCAATACCAGCGACCTAATTTTATTTAACGAATATTATCAAAGAGTTAAGTAAGACTATTGTTTCTTCGGGTAAACAAATGACTCTTCCTTAGAAAAATGGAATCTGTCATCGCAGGCTATAATTATGTCAGAAATAAATCCGGAGCTTGGGTCTGTTGGGGGTTTCGCACTGAAACTCTTAAAATCCGGAGCTTATATTTGGTATGGTTTTAAAGCTGAATCTCGAATCCGGGGCTTGTGGCGTTGTGGTTTTAAAGATTAAAATCTTCAGATTCAGAGAGTCTTGGCCGTCGAATCGATTATTGTTTGGACTAAAAAAAGACACGAATTGCAATGGTATCAATATCACGGCCCCGGTGGTGAAGCCCAGCAAAGCCCTTTGACATCAAAGTTGACTTTGAAAGTTCTAAGAAAGAAGGGGGTCTAAGCCGCCTTGACTGTCTAACTCAGCCAGTTCGGTGTAGCCACCGATTAATTTTTCGTCGATAAAAATCTGCGGTACCGTCATCATATTGGATTTTTTTTTCAATTCGGCGAAAAGTTCCGGATCGCTATCGACCATAATCTCTTCGTAGGCCACCCCTTTTCCGTCCAATAGGTTTTTGGCACGCACACAAAATGGGCAGTAAGTTTTACTGTAAATGACGACTTTGGCCATAATGACCTCCTTGGGCTTCTCTTATAGTTAAAGATTCGCCAATGGACAAGTCCCGGGTTTTGGGCTAAATCCGGCCTATGATCTGTGGACTCTGTGAAAGCGCTGTTGAGACTGTTTATTTTCGCGATGAAAAGCGAGATTGGGATTATTTCCGTTGTGACGTCTGCGAATTGGTATTTCGTGACCCGCAAACCTATCTCAGTCATGAGGACGAAAAAAAACGTTATGAAACTCATGATAATAGCATTGAGAACCAAGGCTATGTCGATTTTTTGTCTCCCGTGGTGGAAACACTCTTACCTTACTTAAAAAAACCAAGTCAGGGTTTGGATTTTGGCAGTGGTCCGGGTCCGATTTTAGATAAGCTTTTTGCAGAAGAGAATATCGAGGTTAAAAATTACGACCCCTATTTTGATTATCATCCGTTTCTTTTAGATAAGCAGTATGACTTTGTCACCTGCACGGAAACCTTCGAACACTTTACCGTGCCTTTTAAAGAAATGGTGACAATGACGGCTTGCCTAAAAAGCAAAGGCTATTTGTTAATCATGACTGAGTTGTACAAAGACCTTGAGCAATTCAAAAACTGGGGTTACCGCATGGATCCCACCCACATCTGTTTTCTTAATACAACGGGCTTGGCTTGGCTGGCCAACAAATGGGACTACGAAATTCTGAGTTCCAAAGGACGTATTTTTTTACTGCAAAAGAAGTCCTGAATGATGCCTTCAACGATTTGATCGTCTTTTTGTCTTTTGATTTCCTCAAACAAAAGTTTTGATTCAGGGTAGGTGCGAGCCATCAGTTTGGTTAGTTGTTTGCAGCGTTGAACCGCGTATGTGCCATTGCGATAGTCTCGACTGTCACGAAAAAAATCGAGGAGAAAATTACGCCATTGGGAATAAGGACGTCCTTTGGATTGGGTTTTAATCTGCCATGCCAGGTCGGGAGTGGCAATGAGGCCCCGCCCCAGCATGGTGTCTTCACACTGGGAGATCTGTTGGCAGCGCTGATGGTCTTCACGAGTCCAGATGTCACCATTGGCAATCACCGGAATCGACACACTGTTTTTCATCTCGGCGATGTAATGCCAATGGGCCGGGGGGCGGTAAGCCTCCTCTTTGGTGCGGGCGTGAACCGTCAGCCAATGACCGCCACCGGCTTCAGCGGCCTGGGCGATCTCTTTGACTAAAGATTTGTCGCTAAATCCTAGGCGCACTTTGACGGTCACCCATTTCTCTGGCGGTACAGCTTTGCGTACCGATTCCACAACTTTGAAAACGCGATCGGGATCTTTAAGAAGAGCGGCTCCACCATCGTGGCGATTGACGGTCTTAGCCGGGCAGCCAAAATTAAGGTCAATACCAAAAGCTCCCATCTCGATGACTTTTTGAGCGTTTTCTCCCATGGTCACCAAATCGCTACCCAGCAATTGCACAAAGACAGGAGTGCCAGCTTTGGTTTTGGATTCGTTGTTGAGTTCCGGGCAATAGCGCAGAAAAACTTTATTGGGTAGCAAGGTCGAAGTGACTCGAACAAACTCGGTGACACAGTAATCGATACCACCAATGGCGGTGAAAAGCTCGCGAACTACGGGGTCAACCACGCCTTCCATGGGCGCCAACAAAACTTTCACAGACCACCCATTTTGCAAACTGTATCGAATTCTTTTTTTGTTACCGGTTGAATCGATAAGCGTTGTCCTTTCTTGGTAACCAGCATCTCTTCTAGACCTTTGCGACCTTTGAGATGGTCAAGAGGAACGAACTCTTGGAATTTCTCTTTGAAGGCGACTTCGACACAAAACCAGCGAGGTTTTTCCTTGCTGGCTTTAGGGTCAAAGTACTCACTGGTCTTTTTAAACTGAGTGGGGTCAGGGATCGCTTCTTGGGAAATTGTGGCAACCCCAGCAACTCCCGGTGGCTTCGCATTGGAGTGATAGAATAAAACTTTGTCGCCCACTTTCATGTCTTTCATCATAAAGTTTCGCGCTTGATAATTGCGAACTCCATCCCACAGGCTGGTCTTTTCTTTTTTTAGTTGATCGATAGAGAAAACATCGGGTTCGCTTTTCATGAGCCAATATTTTGCCATTGAGTTCTCCTAGGGGGCGATTGGGAAATAATGCTATGTGTATAACGCTGCCAGACGGTCTTTTCAAGCCCATGATTGACTTGCGTCTACCTTGAATCGAAAATATCGAGGTTTTAGTTTTGAGCCTAACGGAAGGAGTTCCGCATGAAAAAACTGTTAATCATTGCCGCTATCTTAGGACTGACGGGGACGGCGTCCGCCAATTTGGTACTGTCACCGGGCTTGGGTTATTATTCCGATGCCACTGAGCAGAGCCAGCCATCAGCCATCGATTCGGAAACCAGCGAAACCCGCGCCGATTTGCGCCTTGGCTATGTGTTGCCTATGGGGCTCTATTTGGGTGGGATGTACTCTTACATTGACTCTGAGGTCTGTGGTGGAAGCTGCTCTGATAACTCAGGCTTTCTCATCGGACCCTCGGTGGGGTATTCCTCTTTAACGGGATTTTATACGATTTTGACCTATCACATTATGGGTGAACAAGGCGATGCGGTGAAATACACCGGCGGCAAAGGTCCGCAAGTGGACGTCGGTTGGGTTTTTCCTATTTCGACCTATGTTGCGATTGGTCCTCAGCTGACCTGGAGAAGCATTGAATATGATAAGCAAGAGGTTTCAGCTCTGGGTCTGACTCAGGACACGGATCTGAAGCAAACTTCTATTGCTCCCTATGTTTCTCTTTGGTTTATGTTCTAACTTGATTAAAACCACATGAAGATTTACAAAAACCCTCTAGAAACAGAGGGTTTTTTTTTTGCCAGCCGTTGGCGTGACATGGGTGAGTGTAAGAAAGGCCTGAAAAAGGAAAGGGGCGTTCGATGAGTCATCGAGTTGAGAAAGATTCTATGGGTGAAGTGCAGGTTCCTGCCGATAAATACTGGGGAGCGCAAACCCAACGGTCATTGCAAAATTTTAAAATTGGTCAAGACCAATTCCCTCGTGAGATGATTCGTGCTCTTGGAATCTTAAAAAAGTGCGCAGCAAAAACCAACCGCGAACTGGACAACTTAGAAAAAGACAAAGCGGAATTCATCCAGAAAGCCGCTGATCAAGTGATTGCAGGCGAATTGGATGACAATTTTCCTCTGGTTGTATGGCAGACAGGCAGTGGTACGCAAACCAATATGAACACCAATGAAGTCATAGCCAACTATGCCAACTATTTAAAAAACGGAAATTTGGAAGAGAAATTTATACATCCCAATGATGACGTCAACCGGGCTCAGTCTTCTAACGACACCTTTCCAACGGCCATGCATATTGCTGTCGCTGAAAGGGTTTATCACAAGCTGATTCCGTCGCTGAAAAAGCTTGAAAAGGCGTTGTCCGATAAACAACAAGAATTTGAATCGATTGTAAAAATTGGCCGCACCCATTTTATGGATGCAACACCTTTAACCCTTGGCCAAGAGTTTTCGGGCTACGTTCATCAGCTCAAGCAAAGTGTGGCTCGGGTCGAACATGCTCTGAAGAATATTTATCCCTTGGCTCTGGGCGGAACGGCTGTTGGGACCGGATTGAACACCCATCCTGATTTTGCCGAAAAAGCCGCCGAAAATATTGCCAAAGAGACTCAGTTTCCTTTTGTTACCGCACCCAATCAATTTGAAGCTTTGGCTGCCAATGATGCTTTGGTTGAAATGAGTGGCGCTCTGAAAACTGTAGCGGTGAGCCTGATGAAAGTTGGTAACGATATCCGCATGTTAGGAAGTGGGCCTCGTTGTGGGATTGGCGAGTTGATGTTGCCAGCTAACGAGCCTGGCAGTTCTATTATGCCCGGCAAGGTCAATCCGACACAGAGCGAGGCTTTAACTATGGTTTGTGCACAAGTGATTGGCAATGATGTCGCTGTCGGTGTTGGCGGCGCAACCGGACACTTCGAACTCAATGTTTTTAAACCGATGATGGTTTTCAATGTTTTAAATTCCATTCGCTTGTTGGCTGATGCCGCTGTTAGCTTTACCGATAACTGTGTTGTTGGCATTGAGCCCAACAAAGAAAAAATTCAAGAACATCTCACCAACTCTTTGATGCTGGTGACGGCTTTGAATCCCCATGTTGGGTACGACAATGCCGCGAAAATTGCGAAGTATGCTTTTGAGAAAAACATGACCCTAAAGGCTGCGGCTGTTGAATTGGGCTTCTTAACCGAAGAGAAGTTTGATGCTGTGGTGGTTCCTGAAGATATGATAGGGCCCTTAAAAAAATGAATGTTTGCATTTTTTGTAGCTCCAAATCCGATCTGTCGATGACCACGTTCAATCAGGCCACGCTTCTGTGTCGAGCTCTGGTGGCTAAAAATATTGGCATGGTCTACGGGGGTGGGCTTCTTGGGCTGATGGGACATTTTGCCGACCGAATGTTAGAGGCCGGTGGAAAAGTCACAGGTGTCATGCCTGAGGGTGCGTTTCCAAACGAAGTCGCTCACAAAGGTCTGACCGAATTGATTTACACCCAAGACATGATGGATCGAAAACGAAAAATGATGGAGCTGTCTGAGGCTTTTGTGGTTTTTCCTGGCGGCATTGGGACAATGGATGAGGCTCTTGAGGTCATCACTTGGAAAACGATTTACAAATTCGATAAACCCATTATTTTCTTCAATTGGGAGGGGTATTGGCAGCCATTCTTTGATATGCTTCAGGCCTACGAAAAAACCAAGTTGTTTTATCCTGAGACTATGGAATCATTTGTGGTTGTAGACAAAATCGAAGACATCATGGAGGTTCTCGGTGGTTAAAGACAATCCAAGGTTGAGTTGGCTGCAAGACGAAAACATCCGCCCCTACGTTTTTGTGCGTAGTGAAAACCGAATCAAAAAACCTGGCAGTCTTCATAAGTTGGACTGGTTTGAAGGGAATCCACCGGTTTATATCAATCCCATGGAGATTGATCAGGTCGGGTTTGGAAATCAAATTCTTCAGCTTGAGGCCCAAGCTTTTGGGCCAAGTAATATGGCGATGCCGCGATGGGTGTTTTTTGATTGTGCGGTGACACCCGGATTTGTCGCTGGTTTTGCCATGCGAACATCGGCGATGAAACCTGAAATGCGGGCAATGATGAACATTCAGGACCATCACGAGTGGACGCCATTAAGTCTATTTATCATTATTCCTACCATGTCAGAAGAAGGCGAGTGGGTGGCCCATAACTTGTGTTCGGCCAATGCTCTGCTACCCAGGGGGCAAGGGTTTTACGGGCTT
Source organism: Bdellovibrionales bacterium (assembly GCA_964230555.1). Lineage (GTDB taxonomy): Bacteria > Bdellovibrionota > Bdellovibrionia > Bdellovibrionales > JAGQZY01 > JAGQZY01. The sequence continues at coordinate 21,965 of CAXRIX010000040.1, read as the reverse complement.
GGATTTCTATCGAAAGCTTTTGGGTTATGGTACGCCAACGTGAACATCTGTTGTGGCTTCACGCAGTGGGGGAACGCTGCTATTAAATTGCACTCCTACTTTGGCCCTTTCCAGATTCTAACGGCCTACACGCCTTTGCATTCCTATCCGAGAACATTGACCTATCGGGTGAAAGTGAATCCCGAAATGTGGCCCCATTTCTTTTCCAAGCAGCCGCTGAAGCAATTTGATCAAAACTTCAAAGATTCAGGTAAAACCATTGAACCAAAGACGGATTCCAGCTTGATTCAGCTGCAAAAGGACCTTGAAGGCGGAGCGGGGCCCTATTTTCTAAATTCCCAGGAAATTTTAGCTAAAAAAGTGGGCGAACCCCTGAGTCTTTTTACTTCAACCAATTAATGCGCCGCGAATAGGTGCCACCAGCGCCGAGTCTTGGTACTATATTTCGATGGAAACTCTACCAGCGGTCGCGAAAAATATTTATTATCCCTGTTCAAAATGTGATGCCGAACGATACCATCGTGTTCTGGCCCATCTTTCCTCCACCGAAGCCAAACTCGAGTGCGAAGTTTGCGGTTCCAAGAAGAAACTTAAGATAGGAAAAACAATGGCAGCAAAGAAAAAGAAGACTACGAGAAAAAAGAAGTCCGCCAAGTCGCAAGAGGATGCGTGGAATGAACTGAAAGAGAAGTATTCAGATCTTCCGCCGGAGGTGTACTCGATTCGAGGGTCTTACCGAGCCGACACCCTGATTGACCATCCCACTTTTGGGATCGGTATCGTCACCGACTCGCAAACTCGAAAAATAGAAGTTTGTTTTAAAGAGGGTGTGAAAACCCTGATGCATCGTCGCGACACATGATTTTGCTAACAATCCCTCTCATGGGATTGTGTGTATCCCTGGTTTCCGTGTTTATCGGTTTAGGTGGAGGGATACTCCTTGTTCCCCTGTTACCTGAAATTTTCAATCTTACCGTACATGAGGCTGTCGCCACCAGTTTGTTGACCATTCTGTTTGTGGTTTGCGACAACACCTACAAATTTCATAAAGAAAATTTGGTCAATTGGCCGGTCGTTTTTCTGATGGGGCCGGTGTCAGCTATCACCGCTGTCATCGCAGCTCAGCTTTCGCAGCGTGTGGACGCCGACTATATTTTGATTGCGCTGCTCTGTTTGCTGGTCTTAGTGGCTTTGCGAACTTTGTTTTCGTCTTTTTTAAAAAAGCCCTATACGGTCCGTGACCGCCTTGAAACGCCCCAGAGAGTGTTGTCGGTCGTTGGGGGTGGGGTGGCTGGCCTGACCTCAGGATTTGCCGGAGTCGGAGCCGGAGTGATTCTGTCACCGGTTATGATCTTCATTCGCTCGGTCACACCGGCGCAGTTAGCACCCACCGCCAATGCCAATATGGCCTGTACGACCTTTGCTGCCGCAATGTCTTTCATTTTGAGTGGAGAATTTGTCAAGTGGAACCAATGGGGATTGATACGCTGGGATATTGCCTTGGGTGTGTTTGTTTCCGCCTCATTTTTTAGCCATTTCCTAAGACCGCACCAAAATAAATTGCCATTCAAGGCAAAGTCTTTGATACTCGCACTTCTCCTCTTATTTTTGATATTCAAAATAGGACGGCGACTCGGTTTTTTCTGACCGAAAAAAATCTAAAGATTAATGTTGGGGTGGAATGTCTTTTGATGTTGAAAATCTAAATCCAGAACAAAAACAAGCAATGACTCATAATGAAGGACCTTTGCTGATCCTGGCCGGGGCGGGCTCTGGTAAAACTCGTGTTTTAGTTTCACGAGTGGCGCGCTTGCTTTCCGAAAATCCGCAAGACCCTCCGGGCATCTGTGTGTTGACCTTCACCAATAAGTCCGCCAAAGAGCTGAAGGTGCGAGTGAAAAACCAAGTGGGGCGCAAAACCAACTCGCTTTGGGCCGGAACTTTTCATTCGTTTGGATTGCAGCTTTTGCGTAAATACCACAAAAAGTTAGAGCTCAATCCTCGTTTTCATGTGGCTGACACCTCGGACTGTCAGGCTATTTGTAAGGACTTGCTTATCAGTATCGCCAACACCGGTAAAAACCAGTTTGCTGTCGATAAGTTGCTCGACATCATGCAGACTTACAAAACCGAACCCCATAAAACCGTTGTCGCCGATGAGGACTATCTGGCAGTCGCCAAAGTCCTTCTTCCCAAATACGAAAGCCGAAAAAAAGCTTTGGGTGTTGTTGATTTTGAAGATCTCCTGTCACTTCCCATAGAGCTTTTCGAAAGACATCCCGATGTTTTGCATAAGGTGCAAGATCTGTTTCGCTATTTCATGGTGGATGAGTTTCAAGACACCAACGACACCCAGATGAAGTTATTGAACATCATGGTTGAAAAACATCGTAACCTAGTCGTTGTAGGAGATGACGATCAAGCCATCTACGGCTGGCGAGGCGCTCAAGTCAAAAATATTTTGGACTTTCCAAAGCTCTACACTGACTGCAAAGTGGTGCAACTGAATCGCAATTATCGATCCAGCTCACCGATCTTAGATTTAGCCAATAACGTGATCGAGAAAAATAAAGACCGGCACGGCAAGGTTTTGCAAGCCCAGGCACAGACCGAGTATCGCGAAAAGCCCGAGGTTTTTGTTTTTGAAAATGACGAAGAGGAAGTTGAACAGGTGGCCAAGTTGATCGATGATTTTCATCGCGACGGTCACCCCTATAAAGACATCGCCATACTTTACCGCTCCAATGGTCAAGGCGGGTTCTTAGAAACGGAACTCCGACAGGCAAGAATTCCTTATAAAATTTCAGGGGGTACAGCCTTTTTTGACCGCAAAGAGGTTAAAGATATGTTGGCTTATCTGATTTGCATTTTCTTACCAAAAGAGGTGAGTCTACGACGCATAGTCAACGTGCCGCAGAGAGGTGTCGGTGATGAAAGCCTCAATAAAGTTGAAAAATTCATGCTCAACCAAAAAGAGGAAGTGAGCTTTATTAAAGCTTTGCGTCTTTCCACCCACTTTGAGTTTCTGAGTCAGGGGGCGCGCTCTGGGATCCGAAAATTTTTAGAGGACTTGGAGCTATTGCGAGCCGATTTTAAAAGCGGAGAATCGATCAATTGGGAACAACGCTTGGTGCGATATTTTCACGATATTGGATATCGTAAATATCTGTCAAAGTTTTGCAAAAATGATGAAGCTTTGAAGCGACGGTGGATGTCGGTTGAGATTTTTGCCCGGGTTTTCAATAATTTTATTTCAAAGCGTGATGACCAGCGCAAAGGCTTGCAAGAATTTATCGACATGATGCTGTTGCGAGATTTCGAAGATGAAAGTGCAAAAGAAAAAGACGAAGTGCAGTTGATGACCATGCATGCCGCCAAGGGTTTAGAGTTTCCAGTGGTTTTTATCATCGGCGTTGAAGAGGATATGATTCCACATCATAAATTGGGCTCTGATATCGCCGAAGAGCGTCGCCTGTTTTACGTGGGTGTGACGCGCGCCCAGCAAAAGCTGGTGATGACCCATGCTCGGCAACGCAAAAGATACGGCAAGCTGCGCGATGTGGTTCCGTCTCGATTCTTAGCTGAGATCAATCCCAGTCTTTATCAAAACCATACCTCGGGGTACCGGCCGGTCAGTCTCGATTCACGAGAGGAACTACTGAAAAGTTTAGAGGCAAAGCTAAACAACACGATGGCGAAGCAGAAAATCGACTATCCTTTGTAAAATAGCTATTATTTTCAGCTTTTTCGGTATTTTAACCGAATCTTGTCGATGTTCGCTTGTCATTTTTACAAATATTTGGTTTAAAAAAATAATAGAGTCAAAGGGGGGAGCATGAGCTCAATAGTGGCTTTGTTAGTTGGCATCTCAACGGTGTGGGCCAGTCCCTACTTTACCAGTCTCCGCAATGACGTCAGTGTTCCTGAAAAATGTCGTGATATGAAACTCAGTTTTTACAGCCTACCGGCGGAACTGGTGTTTTTTGGGCGAAAAGGTGGACTGTCCATGGGGTTTTCTATGGAGTACCCGGTTAGTCGCCAGAACGCGACCACGCTTTGGCATTATTTTAAGTCCCTCACTCACGGCGAGGAAGATGTTTTTCTACTCGATAAAATTCTAAACGACCCGGAATTGAAAAGAGACTACGACATCATTGTTCATAGCTTTGAAGATCAGGATTTTGATTTTGCCAGCGAAGGTGAAATTCTTGAAGTTCTTGCCATCCATGATCTCTACCAAGACTTTCCAGAAAATATTTACTACATCACCGGTGGCGTAGAATACCACGAGTCCCATTCACCAATGACAATTGGCGAAGTCGATATTTTTGTTGGCCGTCGAGACACCTGCGAGGCGGTGGTTGTGGGAGAGGTTAAGTTGGGAAGACGCAAAACTTTAAACAAAGCTAAAAAACAAATCCATCGCTTCGAGAACTTTCTGATCGACCACAATGCCTCGGGCTTTGGTGGGATTTACAAATCCAGTCGTTTTTAACAAGTTTCCTGTTTTGCTCAATTATCGTCCGCCTGGATTTCGACCATTGTCGATGCTGTTAGTGACAGCAGGCTAGAGCTTCTCAGTCAGGTGGTCCTGTTCTCCATTCCAAAAAAGAACTTGTTAAACAAGGCTATTTGAGTCTATTTTGTGGGCATGCGGATTCAAAGAATCGAAAAAGTTATCAGAGAAAATTTTGCGCCATTGCAGGCCCTGGAGATTGAAGATGAGAGTCATCAGCACGCTGGGCGCCAGGGGCAAGAGAGTCATTTTAAAATTCTTGCTGTCAGTTCGAAGTTCTCCGGAATCAGTCGCGTTCAGCGGCAACGCCAACTGAATAATCTTTTACAATCTGAGTTTGATCTGGGGATGCATGCGCTTTCTATGCGTTTGTTGACTCCCGAAGAATTTGAAAAACAAACCGGTCGATTTCAAACTCCCAATTGCCAGGGAAAGCAGCAGAGTTAAAATTTAGTGATCGTCAGCCGGCGGAGGCTTGGGAGTGTCAAACTCGTGCAATTGGTCGCGCAGCTCTTTTAATAAAGACTTGGTCCTTTTTTGTAGGCCGGATTCGTCCGTGACTTGCTCTCTTTGGGGACTGCTGGTAAGGCTATCCCATTGGTTTATAGCTTGATCGAGCTCATTAAGAGTGTTGCGCAATCGTTTTGAAACTGGCTTCTTGTTTGACATGGGTTAGGATCGTAAAAAGCTTTTGTTAATAACTCAAGGAAAATCAACACTTTTCGCTGGAGGAAAAATGTCTGAGGAAATTATATACACAATGAAAGGGGTCTCGAAAGTCTACCCCCCGAATAAGTACGTTTTAAAAGACATTTATCTTTCCTATTTTTATGGAGCCAAAATTGGCGTCTTGGGTCTTAACGGAAGTGGTAAGTCCAGTCTGTTGAAAATTATATCAGGAGAAGACCAAGACTTCCTCGGCGAGTCGTTTCCGGCTAAAGATTTTAAACTTGGATTTCTGCATCAAGAGCCCGAGGTCGATCCTGAGAAAACAGTTAAAGAAGTGGTCATGGAAGGTGTCGGTCCGTTGGCTGAAGATCTGCAGGCGTTTAACGATATCAGTATGCAAATGTGCGACGAGAATATTTCTCCGGACGACATGGAAAAACTTATTGAAAAACAAGGCAAGATCCAAGAGCGGATCGAGGCTCAAGATGGCTGGGAGCTTGACTCAAAACTAGAGCAAGCTATGGACTCTCTTCGATGTCCGCCCGAGGACGCTTTGATTAAAAACTTGTCTGGGGGAGAGAAACGACGTGTGGCCATGTGTCGGTTGTTACTCTCAGAGCCCGATATTTTATTAATGGATGAGCCCACCAACCATATGGATGCGGAAACTGTGGCATGGCTTGAGCACTACCTTGATCAGTTTCCTGGCACAGTGATTGCCGTGACCCATGACCGCTACTTTCTTGATAATGTTGCTGGTTGGATTCTTGAGCTGGATCGGGGCGAAGGTATTCCCTGGAAAGGCAACTATTCTTCTTGGTTGGAGCAAAAAGAGAAACGCCTAGCAAATGAGGAAAAACAAGAGTCGAAACGCAATAAAACGCTGCAAAGAGAGCTGGAGTGGGTCAAGCAGGGACAGAAAGGACGCCAGGCCAAATCGAAAGCCCGTATGGAAGCTTATGAAAGTCTGTTAAAGGATCCATCGCCCGAAAAACTTCAGGAAATGCAAATCTATATTCCTCCAGGCCCTCGCCTTGGTAATACGGTGATTGAGGCCAAGAACATTAGTAAGGCCTTTGGCGAAAATCTTTTAATTGATGACCTCAGCTTTTCTTTACCTCGTGGAGGAATCGTTGGGATCATTGGTCCCAACGGTGCCGGTAAAACCACGCTGTTTAAAATGATGGCTGGGCAAGAGAAACCAGACAGTGGTGACATTGTTATCGGCGACACGGTTAAATTGGCTTACGTTGATCAAGAGCGCGCGACTTTGGATCCCAATAAAACAATTTGGGAAGTGATCTCTGGCGGTAATGAGATGATTCAGGTAGGAAATCGTGAGATGAATTCTCGTGCTTACGTGTCACGCTTTAATTTCGTCGGTGGCGATCAGCAAAAGAAAACCGGCGTCCTCTCTGGAGGGGAGCGCAATCGGGTCAACATGGCCAAGATGTTACTATCAGGAGCCAACGTTTTACTCCTGGATGAGCCAACCAACGATTTGGATGTGAACACGATGCGAGCCCTTGAAGAGGCCATTCTTAATTTCGGTGGATGTGTCGTGGTGATTTCCCATGATCGCTGGTTCTTGGATCGCGTTTGCACCCATATCCTTGCCTTTGAAAACGATTCGAAAGTGAACTTCTTTTCTGGAAACTACAGTGAGTGGGAAGAGGATTACAAAAAGCGTCTGGGTGTGGATACTTTGACTCCCAAGCGTATTCGTTACCGTAAGTTGCAGAACTAGGCGGCTTGTTTTTTTATCGCTTGAAGGCCGAGTTTGTGTTCTTGGCGAGGGCCTTTGGCGACTTTCCCAAAATCAAGACCGGGCTCCTGCCCTTGCTGGCATTTCACCCTGCGGGTGAAAACCCGTCACGCTTGCCAGAGTCTTGATTTTGGGAAAGTCGCCAATGGCTCTTTCAGAATTCAAATCAGCCTTTCTGGGGGCAAAGACTGTTTAGGGTCAGTGTTTATTTAGCTACGGGTATCGAGAATTTTAGTCATGCAGGAGTTCTGAGGGCGAGTTCTTAATCTTGTAACTTTTGAACCTCTCCAGTCAGCTGTCAGATTGTTCTAATTCAAAGCTTCTATATTCTTTGCTTAGGGTGCCATGTTCTCCAGGGTCTTAGTTTCTAGTGAGTGACTGAAGTCGGTTGGAGAACTTGGATTCAATCGGGGTGGCTCTTTTTAAATTTTTCGCTGAAGTACCTGCAAAAAAATTAAAATGTGAAAATGAGACCAGTGCGCGAGTTAGCTGGTTTTAGTTTTTTAATAAAGAAGTTTTCTTGATTTCAACAGATCCAATATTTTCTGGAACCTCTTTAAATTTGGTGATTGAACCCATTCCGTAGCTGACTTCAAATTTTAGAAAGACCGGTTTTGAAGAACTGGCTTTTACCCGCAGCCTTCCGCTTTTCCAGGGGAAATAGAGGCCAAACAGGGGTGTCTTGTAAGTGATATCAATGTCTCCCGGCTCCACCTCGATGGGATAGTAGCCTCCGATGAGAAGTTTGCCGACTGTTCGGTCACCGGCATAAAATTTGGGAATGTCGGGGTTCAGAGAGTGGACGTGAGTCGGTAGTCGGTAAAGATAGATTATGGCCTTGTCGGCGGCGACCTTTTGCCTCTTAAACGATGTGGTTCGGGAGGGGTGGGCACAGCTAACAAGTAAAAAAAGTGCAATCAGAGCGGTCCATTTCATATTCAGTCCCTAGGCGTTGTTGGCCGGTTTTGTCACGAAAACAAAAAAAGCCGACTGGGGTCAGTCGGCTTTCATGTATTAACGTTTTAGGTTTTATTAATCCTTCTTGGATTTTTTGGCAGCCTCTTCGACCGCTTCTAGTTGGCTTTCTAATTCCTGAATTCGAATTTCAATGGCCTCACGGACAGCGTCTGAAAGTTTATCTTCGTCGTCTTCAGCTCGGTCCTCGTCGGCTTCTAAGCTGTCCTCAAGAGCTTCGATTTGCTCTTTTAAAGTCTTTGGATCTTCGCTGATGATGGCTTCTTCTGATCGACCTAGAAGGTCTTCGACAACACCGCCGAGACCAGCGGCGACGCCACTGAGTGTCTCACCGCTAAGACCGTTAAGGTTGTGTTCGCCTTCACCATCGTTGGACACGCCGACAACACCGAACCAGCCCCAGCGAAATTTTCCATCAACCACATCTTGCATTGTGGTTTCAGGGCGTAGTCTCTTTAGACGATCACTGAAGCGCAACCAAACAAAAGCATTTTCAGTGAATTGCTGGATGTCATCTTCCTCCGGCTCGGCGAAAGCATCTTGGCTGCTGTAAGAGTAGCCAATTTTAACAGTGTCAACGTATCGCTCAATCGGAGAAACCAGCCAATTAGGCATGACGAAGGGACCTAGATAGGAAATGTTACGAACCATTCTAAAATTCTTACCAGGAATAGAGATCGAAGGTCCGTGGTTTAGAATTTGATGAGATCTAACGATGTTGCGACCAAAAACCATTCCGATGGTTGGCTTCAGGTAACCGCTGGGCTTGTAGCGACCATTTTGACCCGTTTTAGCATCGATAGAAGGAATCACAACGAAACGCTTTTCAAGACGAATACGATTGTAATCATACAGATAGCTGTCCTCGTCGGCTTGGTTTAACAGTGCGCCCAAAGTTCCGCCAAAAGAGTTTTGATCGCTTGCCGGTTTTTCTGTGACATACTCGCCCGGCCCAAAAATAGTTCCGTTAGGCTCCATGACAAATTCCACTTTTTGAGGGATGAGAGCATAGCCTAGGAATGCTGATCCGCCGGGTTGAGGTATAAACGAAGTCACCGACTTTGGAAGGAATGGAATTTTTGAGATATCGCCATTAAACGGTATCGTCACACCCACCATGTAGGCTGAAGGCATCTGTAGAGGAGTGTTGACGCCAAGAACATCAAGTCCATCGGCTTCACCATCGAGAGCTTCTTGTTGGCGAACAATGCGATTGATGTCATTCAACAAGGCATCAGCTTCGAAACGGGCCTGTAGAAGCTCCTGGGCTTCAGGGACGGTGACAGCGTTGCGTAGGGCCCAGCTATCGATTGTGATTTTTTCGGCTTCGCCCAGAGCGATAAAGGCGGCCTCCATCAAAAGCTTATTGAAAAGCTCGGTGTTGTCCTTGAGGAAGTTGCGATAATTTGAGCGGCACTCTAGACGTTCTCCCAAGTCTCCTGTGCGCACCCATTGGCAAGCCTGCCCTGTTGTTGGCAACAAAATCCCCGCTGAGATTAAGACGGCCGATATAATATTTTTGTAATTCATAGTGTCTCCGTTTTGCTTTGTTGTTTAGTTGTTACAAATTTGCTTTTTGTTGTTTAGTCGTTGCAAAATCTTTCATAAGTGTCGTTGTTGGCACGAGTGATTGAGTTCACCAGTGCCGAGTAGCCATCGGCCTCTTCAAGGTTTTGACCTTGGTCCTGACCATCCAGGCGCATTGTCATTCGTTCATTGATCTGTCGGATGAGGGTTTCGATGTGAGCGGCTCGTTCGTTGCGTTCCTCGACAAATTGCGAGCGTCCACTGGTGGCAGCCAAGTAGGCTTGACGAATCATTAACATGATCCCAATGCCTTGCATCCCTCGGCGCCGCATCTTTGACCAAAAGCTGTTGGGAACAAAATGATAAGTCGAGAGATTCCAAATCGAAAAGCCAACAAGACCCAAGAAGACGTGATCCATGCTGCTCATAGAAGCCGAGATGATGGGGTCCCATTTCATAGAATCCGCGTAGTCTTGCAGGTGGGTGCTAATTCGAGAAGAAAAATACTCGGTCGGGTGATCAAGGTTGAAATTGGATAGAGAGGCCTCAGAGTCGACCTCGTCAATGTCAGCCAACGGGACCCAAAAGTCGCCAAGAAATTTACAACTGGCACTGTCGTCCTCGTGAATGAGAATCTCTTCGTCGTGTTGTGGTTTGTCTTCGCGAATGGCGGCTTTCTGGCATTCAAAGAGGTTGACCAGTAACTCTTGTGATTCGGGCAGTCGGATCATGGCGATGCCGATGGCCTTTTCAACTTTGGCCTTCCAGTAAAGAATCGGAGTTTTGACCGTCGACGGATTCAGTTCTCTGATCTCTCGGGTCGTTAGACACCGTCCTGACCATTCAGCTTGGCCCGGGCTTGAAAAAATGCCGATGGATAAAAAAAGTAGAAGGGGCTTCTTCAGCATGGGGTCTCCTCTCTTTCAGTGAAGCCGGGAGTATAGAGGGGCCCATGCAGTCAGGGAAATTCATTCCCTTTTGATGTAAAAAGGTTATAGAGGGATCGTATTATTTAGACAGGGTGGCTAGGGCCTGCGAGAGGTTTCGGTAAGCCAGGCAGGCGTTGTGAAAATTTTTCCCAGAATCATCACCTGTGGCTCGGTCGGGATGCCATCGCATGGCAAGCTTGCGATACTCTTTTTTTAGGCGTGTCGACGAGATTTTTGCTGGATCTAAGTCGGCTCCTAAATTCTGTAGTGTGATCAGGTCAGTGGTGTACTCCAGTCCGATTTCACCAATTTTGTAAACGGGTTCTTGAACAACCGCTTTCGCAGCTTGCGGCTGAAAGGGGATTTTCTTGGCTGTAGGACGGGGGTAGGATGGCGGAATTGCTTGCGGTGTGAAGGTTATTTTGGGAGCTGTAAATTGGTATTTCCATTCAGGGAAACTCTGCTTTTGTGACTGAAAAGCCACTTTTTCTGTGGTTTTCTTTTTCGATCCCCCCAGCTTTTCTTGCAAAATTTCGTCAAAATCCCTCTGTAAACCCATACTTTCCTATCGGATGATGCGGTTTTTCCTTAACGGGAATAATTTTCCGGGAAAAGAGGGGTGGGCGGCAACATTGTCCGGTGGGGGTCGTTGACGGCGCGCCTTGAAAGGGCCTGTAGCAGAGGCTTTCGTGTCATTCAGTGGATCGCTTTGAGAGCTGAGAAAAGGTGTCCACAGAGGGAAAAATAGCAGTTGTTCGGACAGAAATAGGCTTTTTCAGAGGGGGAATTGCATTTTTTGCTTTTTTTTTGTTTGACTCAAAACCGACTTATCTATGAACTGTAGGGGTGGAGACAAAATTAACAAACCACTCATCAACGGGGGAATAATGGCGAAGAAAAAGAAAAAAGCCACTCGCAAGAAAGCAACTAAGAAAAAAACAGCCAAGAAAAAGACGGCGAAGAAAAAGACTGCTAAGAAAAAAACCAAAAAGAAAGCGTCTAAAAAGAAGGCTACAAAGAAAAAAGCCAAGAAAAAAGCGACTAAAAAGAAAGCCACTAAGAAAAAGGCTAAGAAAAAAACAACTAAGAAAAAAGCCGCTAAGAAAAAAACTAAGGCTAAGAAGAAGACAAAGTCTAAAAGAAAGCCAAATGCCGCTTTCATGAAGCCACTCACTCCTAGCCCTGAGCTAGCAGCTGTTGTCGGTAACAAGCCTCTTCCAAGAACTCAAGTTGTTAAGAAGCTTTGGGTTTATATCAAAAAGAATGGCTTACAAGATGCCAAAAACAGAAGAAACATCAATGCCGATGCCAACCTCAAAAAGGTTTTTGGCAAGAACCAAGTTTCTATGTTTGAAATGACGAAACTTGTAAGCAAGCACCTTAAATAAGAGTTAGGTTGTTTGAATTTCAAGAAAAAGGGGGCTTAGGCTCCCTTTTTTTTTTACTTTGCCCGGTTTGCTGGGTGGATCCCCAAAAGCCCCTTGCAATTTCACCGTTAATGGACAAAATTGACCCCATGACAGTGAAAACCGCCAGTGACATTAAAGCCATGGAGAAGGTCTGCCAATTGGCCGCACAAACCTTGCAGCACGTTGGTAAGTTTGTGAAACCGGGAATCACCACCAACGAACTCGATAAAATTGTCTACGACTATACACTCTCCAACGACGCCAAACCGGCGCCATTAAATTACAATGGCTTTCCAAAGTCGATTTGCACTTCAGTGAATCACTGCATCTGTCACGGCGTTCCTGATGATACACCTTTGCGAGAAGGGGATATCGTCAATGTCGATGTCACAAGCTATAAATTTGGATTTCATGGTGATACCTCGGCCACTTTTTATGTTGGCGAGGTGAGTGAAGAGGCCAAAGCCATTACCGAGGTGGCTGAGCAAGCTATGCACAAAGGAATTGAAGCGATCCGGCCTACCGGGACGGTGGGAGACATTGGATTTGCCATCAACAAATTTGTGACTCGTAAGGGCTATTTCGCTGTCCGAGAGATTGGTGGGCACGGTATTGGTCGTGAATTCCATGAGGACCCTTTCGTGCCGTCTTTTGGGCGCAAAGGCAAGGGTGACAGGCTGCAACCGTTTGGAACCATAACTGTCGAGCCGATGGTGAACGAAAATAACAAGCCAATTGTGGAATTGCCCATTTCAAACTCGACGATTCGTTATTACGAGACTCAGGATAAAACTCTATCAGCTCAGTTCGAACACACGGTTTTAATTACCGACACGGGATATGAAATATTGACTCTTCCGTAAAAACTTGAAATTTTGTTCAAATAATCGTAAACATATTTTAATCTTGATTGTGTGCGGATGTGGCAAGTCCTTGAAAGAACTTGACCCCCTCGCGAAGCCTTGATTGACTGTGTTGTATTTTTTAAAAGAAGAGGTGAATGATGATAGGAGAGACTATGTCTGAAACAACTAAGGCACCCAAGACGGCCACCGGATCAACAGACTTTCGAGTTTGTAAAGCGGCAATGGACGACCCAAAGGTGTTCGCAGAAATGGCTCGTTGGGGAAGAGAAGAGATCAATATTGCGGAACAGGAAATGCCTGGTTTGATGGCTCTCCGTGAAGAGTATGGTGAGACGAAACCTCTTAAAGGGGCTCGTGTTACAGGTTGTTTGCACATGACTATCCAAACTGCGGTTTTAATTGAAACTCTGACAGCTTTGGGCGCTGAGGTTCGTTGGTCCTCTTGTAATATCTTTTCAACTCAAGATCATGCGGCTGTTGCCATGGCGGCTGCCGGAATTCCTGTCTTTGCTTGGAAAGGTGAGACTGATGAAGAGTATGACTGGTGTATTGAACAAACCATCAAAGGCTGGGGCGATGATGGCTTCAATCTTATTTTAGATGATGGTGGCGATCTGACACTTATGATGCACAAGCCTGAATATGCCAAAATCATGGAAAAAGTCATCGGGGTTTCAGAAGAAACAACCACTGGTGTTCATAACCTAGAAAAAATGTTGAAGAAGGGAACACTGAAAATTCCTGCTATTAACGTCAATGACTCGGTCACCAAATCAAAGTTCGACAACCTTTATGGCTGTCGTGAATCATTGGCTGACGGGATCAAGCGTGCCACCGATGTTATGCTGGCCGGAAAAGTCGTCGTCGTTGCTGGATACGGAGATGTTGGTAAGGGCTGTGCTAACTCAATGAAATCATACGGTGCCCGCGTGATCGTAACTGAAATTGATCCTATTTGTGCCCTTCAGGCCGCAATGGAAGGATATGAAGTGACGACTATGGAAGCCGTGGCTCCTGAGGCCGATATTTTTGTAACCACCACAGGCTGTTGTGACATCATTACCGACAAACATTTCAACGCCATGAAAAGTGGAGCCATTGTTTGTAACATTGGACACTTTGATATTGAAATCGATATGGCTTGGTTGAATGCCAACACGGAAATGCGAGAAGTGAAGCCGCAAGTTGATATTCATCGCTTTAAAGATGGTCGTGAAATCATTGTTTTGGCCAAAGGCCGTCTTGTGAACTTGGGTTGTGCGACTGGGCATCCTTCGTTTGTCATGAGTAACTCTTTTACCAACCAAGTTTTGGCGCAAATGGACCTATTCCAAAACCCTGGAAAGTATCAGGATGTTGGCGTCTATATGCTTCCTAAAGAGTTGGATGAAAAAGTGGCCATGCTTCACTTGGAGAGAATTGGCGTGAAGATCACGACCTTGACCGACAAGCAGGCGGACTACTTGGGTCTGCCTCAGACCGGTCCTTTCAAGCCAGGACATTATCGTTACTAACTGTTTGAAAAAACAGAAATCAATAAAAAGGGAGCCTTGGCTCCCTTTTTTTATAAACTTTCAACAAAGACGGCTTCAACCTCGGCCTCAGGCAACTGGTCCATCGCGTCGACCTCCGCCTGAAAATCAGCAGTGATGGCCTCTTTATCAAGGAGTGTCTGACCATCATCAGAAACGATGAACTGCTCGAACTCCTCGGCCATTTTCTCTTCAAAAACTTCTTCTTGCTGCTTCATGCTCTCAAGCTCTGATTCATCAAGAACCACCTTTGGAAGTTGCCCCTCGGCGCCCAGGCGAATACTTTCTAAACACTCATGAGGAATTCCCGACTGGTGTTGGGCTTCGTGATGTTCTTCCTGACTGGCCACGGGGTCTGTTGCGAAGTCGTCCTGCTGAATTTTATTTTCAGTCGACGATGTTGATGGAATATTGTGTTCTGCATCAGTAACAGACACCGGAGATCGTTGAGACGTGGTGGTTGAATGGCTCGTGCCTTGTCTTTTTATGACGATCTCTGAGGTCGTCTGTTGCGAGGAGCCGGTAAAAGAGTACCAGGCCCCGATCAATCCAACAGCGGCTATCATAGCGATCAAAGGTTTTTTAGTACGCATACTTGTACCTCAAAGCACCAATGCTCGACATATAGTTTTTTACGTAATCGGCTCCTGCATTGTTGTGATGAAGGTTGTCGGTACAGAAACTTTTTTGACCTGCTGAACAGTGTCTTAGTCCCATGTTGTGAGCCAATTCATGAATATAAATAAGAGAGTTGTGATTGATCGCTCCCGGTTTTCGTTCGTAGTAAAAACTTTTAGGGTCTTTGCTATTAAATAGAGACCTCATAACAAAATAAGGAGACGAGTTTCGGCCGACCCAGGCGTAGCCCATGCCATCACTGGTGGCCGGTCCGGAAACAACGACGTTGACCATTCCTTGTTTACGCAGAGACGAGTATTTGTAGAGTAAGCTGCGCTGGGCTTTATCGTTGTAATCAGAGGCATTGCGAATTTCGCGAATCGGGCCCATCCAGAAGGTGAAACGATTGCGCAGGTTGGCTTTGATGCGATCACGAACAGCCCGCAAGAAATTACGATCCAACCATTTATTATTAGCATGGTTTTTATTGCCGTTGCTGGTGACGTGATAGTCGGTGCGAGCAATCACGTTTGGAGTGGGTTGGATGGTTCTTCGTTCAAAGCCTTTGAGGGGTGTTTGTCCGCCCCGCGTCTCCAGTTGCCCATAAAACTTTGAAATGGCTTCGATAATGTAACCGGCTGTAAAGGAGCCAACACCACTGGTAGAAATTGATATCACTTTAGCGCCACTCTTACTGCGGCCAGAGATGCGGTAGTTCACTTTTAAACCACCACCCAAACAATTGATATTTTTTCCTTTGTTTCGGCAGTACATATCGTAGGTTTGCATTAGCATATTGCCGAAAAGGACATCGGCGCGATTGATGCTCGCTCCTGAGTAGTAAGTCAGCCAGCGTTGGTTGCCGTGGAACCAAAGCATGTTGTTGGTTGGTCGAACATTGTTTTTAGGATTGTATATTTGGTCTGTCACTTTCATCAGTTGGTGATAGCGATCGGTCGCTGGTGACGCTTCTGCCACATTGATTCCGGTTAATAAAAATAGAATAGAAAGAATTGATTTCATGGATACCCCCCGTACTGAACACTGTCCCTACTCCCAAAAAAAGAAAGAGTGCCCTCTATAAGAATGCACTCAGTGGGGGACAGAATTTGGTTCGTTTCAAAATGAGAATGGGATGGCTTTATCTTATTGAAATCGCTGCAAGATAAAAAAAAGGCGCTGAAACAGCGCCTTTTTATAGTGATTGTTAAATTTCAATAGGTCTTTTGCGACCGACTCTCAATTATAACCAGAAAGTGAGGTTAACCATGCCCGAAAGCTCGGATGCGGTGGTATCGAAGCTGCTGCGAATAAAGGTAACCTGAGGACTGATTGAAAAATTGGGTGCCACCATAAAGTGATAACCACCAGAAACACCCAACGCGGTGGCATCATCGGAGACACTGTCTCCGGCCACTTTTGTCTCGGCGTAGCTTAGACCTAAAAGACCGCTGATCCAAAAACTGTTTTCATCCGCTTCTGCAAAGTAATAGGTCACCTCGGCCATGACGTTATCGATAGTGGTTTCGGAGTTCAATCCGGGATTCGAGGGCTCAACGGCCGAGCGGTGTAAGAAAAGTCCCGCCGAAACATGGTCGTTGAATAGTAGACCGGCGCGCGCTCCATACGAGAGTTCGGCGTCATAATCTAAGTTCGAGTCGACATCGACTTGGGTGAGGCCCAGCATACCTGATAGGTAAATCGCGTCCTGTGCGTAGGTTGTGAAAGGCATAGCTAAAAATGTAATGACAAGTACGAGTTTTTTCATAAACTCCTCCTTTATTGTTGTCCTTTTTGATCAATAAAATCTACGAAGGTTTTGAGCTCCGCAATACTTTCTTTTATATCTTCCAACGCGCGGTGGGACTCTTTTTTTTCATAGGTCACATTGAAACGAGGTCCCATGATGAGTTTCCAGGCGGTTACGTCCAGCATTCGGTAATGAAGTCGCTTGGCTAGATTTGGCATGTAGGCATCAATAAACTTTCGATCTTGGCCAATACTGTTGCCAGCCAAAACCGCAGGTTCCTCTTTAAAATGCTGAGCGACAAAATCACACAACTTTTTTTCCACATCAATTTGCTTTGGGGCTGTTGGAATTTTCGCAACGAGGCCGCTGTCTGTGTGGTGTTGAGTGTTCCAGTCATCCATGCCGTCAATAAAGCTTTGATCTTGAAAAACAACGCTTTCAAAAACATCCAGTTCTTTGAAGTCGCCGTCTGTGACAATAGCTGCCACTTCAATGATGCGTTCTTTATTAACGTCTAATCCAGTCATCTCCATATCAATCCATAATAATTTATCCATGAATCGAGAATAGACCCTTCGCGACTGAATGGGTAGGAAGACGGGCTCTATGGGGCTGAGCGGCTCAAATGAATATTAGAAGTTTTGAATTGAGAATCAATGAAGTGTTGTAAAAAAACCATTGTCAGCCAATTATTTAATCAAGAATAATAATTAAGCAGCCGGTGTTTTTTTTACCATTGTCGAGAACTTCGTATTCCCAGGGATAGCCGCCAAGTTTCAGATAGCGGACCAATTCAGACTTTAGTTTTCCACTCCCTTTACCGGGCATGATTTTTATTCGGTCTTTATTTTGATTTTTAACGATAAAAGAATCAACCAGATCAAAAACCTCATCCACCTTGCGGCCATGGAGATCGAGTGTCGGAAAAGGCTTTCTTTTTTTAGATTTCACAATTCGATTATTATGACTACTCGCAGAGTTCGTCAATCTTCGCTCTGAAATAGCTACGAACATCGTCGAGAGCGGCCGCCGGATCGTTACCGTTGCGATCTGTTATGTAAAACTCGTTGTCTGGCGTGCACTCGGCTGTCGAAAAGAAGATGTCGAAATCCACTGGATTGCCTCCAGGATCACTTGTAGAAGCTGGTAAAAGTCCGGTGGCGTTGAGAGCCAGGCGAGGGAAAGCGCAACCGGGTGTCACCGGAGGAGCGTCGATTCCGCGAACGCGAATCTCAGTGGCATTGATATAGCTACTGTAGAAGTCACTCAGCTCTTGGCTTTCGGTTGTACTTAAAACCTTAGAATTTTCACAATTGTCGGTTTTGACGGTCAACACAGGGCTTTGGTTTTCCCCAGTCACTGTCACCAGTGTGGACTGGTACACCGCTTTGTAGTCCGTTTCATAGTAAAAGATATCCGAGCTGCCGACGGACCAGATGGTCTCTAAAAGTTGGTTGGCGACAATCTTATTGTCAAAAGTCAGGTCGCGGTTTACCAAAAACTCCGGAGGTGGCGGTAGGCTGTTTGAATTATTGCTATCATTGGCCTTTGGCCCTTCGTCGCTGCCACAGTTTTGAAATAAGACAGCGCTACTCACGAATAAAAAAGTAAATAGTAATAGAGTGTTAAATCGCTTCACGGAATCCCCCCCAGGTCCTTCGATTATTGTAGTACCCTTCGGAATTGAGCCCTAGGAAATCTCAAAATGATCACTATAAAATCCCGAAATGAGACAGTTTTTTAAGTTTAATCCAGTTTTCAAGCCGATTGATCTTTGCTGGGACCTCTGATAGCTTCTGGGCCTGACTTCCAACAAGGAGAAATAGGGTGAACAGAAGGGCTTTAGTCTGTGGGGCTTCGCAGGGAATTGGGGCCGCAACAGCCCATGAATTGGCCAAGCAAGGGTGGGCTGTGACGTTAGCGGCACGAACCGAAGCAAAGCTAAAAGAGCAAGTGGCGGAATTGCCTGGTAAAGGTCACGATTTTCTAGCTTTCGACATCGGTGAAATAGACAGTTGGCGACCTCAGCTGCAAGCGTCACATGAGACTCAACCCTATTCAGCGGTGGTGTTGAATTCTGGAGGTCCGAAGGGTGGTCCCATATCGCAAGCTCAGCCTGAAGAATTTTTAAAGGCCATGCAGTCGCACCTGGTTGCCAATTCACAAATAGTCAGTGTTGTGCTTGATGCCATGAAGTCTCAGAATTGGGGGCGCATTTTAACCATCACATCGACATCCGTGAAGGTCCCTATTCCTCATTTGGGTGTTTCCAATACGGTCCGCGCCGCTGTCGCCTCTTGGGGAAAAACACTGTCTTTAGAACTAGCACCGTTCGGCATAACGGTTAATAATGTGATGCCCGGGTTCACTAAAACACCTCGCTTAGAATCTTTAATTCGTGCCAATGCCGACAGTTCGGGAAAGAGTTATGCTGAGGTCGAAAGTGCCTGGAAAGACAAAGTGCCAATGCGGCGATTTGCTCAGCCAGAGGAAACGGCGCAGTTGATCGAGTTTTTAATGAGTGAAAAAGCCAATTACATCACAGGGCAAAGTATTGCCGTTGATGGCGGACGAACGGGGTGTTTATGATTTTCGATATCTTTCTTTCTATTTGTCAAAACGAAGTCAATGGAGTTGTGCCATCCGAACGCCATATGTTTGAAAACTTTTTTTCCCAGGTGGAACTTGCTGACGAACTGGGGTTTTCTACGGCTTGGGTGGCTGAAACTCACCTGTCTTGCCAAGTCCAAAAGCAAAATCCTTATGCGGTTATTCCGAATTTCAAAGGCGAGATTGGTTTGAACACGGATGTCTTACAATTGGCCCATCTGGTATTTGGAAAAACAAAAAATATAAAAATTGGCTCAGCGATTCGTAATATCCTATGCAATGGTGGTCCCATCGCCCATGCCGAAGCCGTAAAAACCTTTTTGACTCTGCATTCCTTTCACCATTCTGATGAACGAAAATTGGAACTCGGTTTTGCTGCCGGTCGTTTTCCGTTTTCCAATCGCCCCTATGGCATTCGACCTCGCGATAAAACCGAATTGGCGGCTTGGCCGGCCTTGACGGGAAGGATATTTTTGCAAGCCACTGAAATTTTTCTTCGCCTCTTGAAGGGGGAGTCCTTAGCGGTAGAGGATATCACTCCGATTCGTTTAGAAAGAAAGCATTTTCGTTCCGATGAAGATTGGAAAAAAGTGGTCGACGCGTTTTGTGAGGAGTACGGAGCCGGAGGCGATATTGATCACATTCCGGTTCGATCTTTTTGGGATTTTGAAAAGGTGGGAGTGATTCCTTTTGATGCTCCGCTAAATTACCTGAATTTAACAATTGGAGCCCACTGGGCGGAAGCCCACGAAGTGGCAAACAAGTACATGCCTTGCGGAGTTTTTAATCTGTCGATCACGCCTCCAGAGGTTATTGAGGCCACTCATCAACGTATGCATTCGGTTTACAATAAACAGGGTGGGGAGTGGCACCGTGGCTTAATGCCAAGAACAGTCTTGGTTTTCGTCAGTGATGACTCGTCATTGTCAGTAGAGGAAAATGATGCCAAAGCCAAAGACATGGCAAAAAAAGCCAACGAAGCCTACTGGACAGCGATCCAAGGGACGATTGACCCGGTCAAACTGGCGGCAGCTGTTGACAATGCCTTAGCGGGACATCCGAACACAATTGCTTCGCAAATGAAGGAGCGGTTTCACAAAGACGACCGGTTAATGCTTTGGTTTGATTTTAACAATCATAACAATGAAGAAGTGTGTGGTGCTATGAAGACTTTTATGGAAAAGGTCGCGCCACAGATTTAGCAAAGAGGAACGGATGATTGAAATAAAAAACCTTATTGGTGGTGAATTGGTGACTCCGGCGTCAGGAGCCTATCTTGATAATTTTGCGCCGGCGACAGGTCGTGTCTATTCGAAAGTGCCAAACTCCGATCAAGAGGACGTTAAAAAAGCCGTTGCGGCCGCCCAAAAAGCTTTTCAGACGTGGTCGAAAACAGCCCCGTCTGAAAGAGCTGAATTGCTTATGAAATTGGCCGACCTGATCGACAGAGACCGTGAGAAATTGGCGGTTGCTGAATCAAAGGATCAGGGCAAACCGCTGTGGCTTGCCAAATCCGTCGACATTCCGCGCGGAAGTTCCAATCTCCGTTTTTTCGCGCATGCGATTTTAAATAATAAGTCTGTCGCTTTCTCTGATGTCGAGGGCACGATTGAATATGTCAATCGCTCTCCGATTGGTCCCTGTGCTTTGATTTCTCCGTGGAATTTACCACTTTACTTGCTGACCTGGAAAATTGCTCCGTGTGTGGCGACGGGAAACACGGCGATTTGCAAACCCTCCGAGCTCACTCCGATGACAGCCTTTATGTTGAGCGAGTTAATCATCGAAGCGGGCTTTCCTCCTGGAGTTATTAATATTGTGCATGGTGAAGGCGGGCAAACCGGTCAGGCCTTAATTGATCACCCCGATGTTCCAGTGGTGTCTTTCACTGGCGGCACTCAGACGGGCGCTCATATCGCTCAGACCGTGGCTCCGCAATTCAAAAAAATAAGTTTAGAGCTGGGCGGAAAAAACCCTAACATTATTTTTGCTGACTGTGATTTTGAAAAGGCACTGAAAACGACTTTGCGATCCAGCTTTCTGAATCAAGGTGAAATTTGTTTGTGCGGTTCCCGCATTTATGTTGAGGAATCAATTTTTCAAGAGTTCATCTCTCGATTTGTTGAGGAAACTGATAAATTGGTTGTCGGAGATCCCTTACAGAAAGGCACATTCCTCGGTCCTTTGGTGTCGCAATCCCACCTTGAAAAAGTCTTAAGCTATGTTGAACTGGCTCAAAAAGAGGGGGGACGCGTCCTTACGACCATGGAGATCGGACATCTAGAGGAAGAATTCAGCCAAGGGTACTTTATGCGACCAACTATCATTGCCGGACTCGCCAATGATTGTCGGGTACAGAAAGAGGAGATCTTTGGGCCTGTGGTCACAGTGACGCCTTTTAGTTCGGAAGAAGAGGTTGTTGCTATGGCTAACGACGTAGACTACGGATTAGCCGCCAGTGTGTGGACCTCAGATCTGTCGCGTTCTCATCGAGTCGCCAAGCAACTTCAATCGGGAACGGTTTGGGTGAACTCTTGGATGTACCGCAATCTACGAGCCCCTTTAGGGGGAATGAAAAGCTCCGGAGTGGGACGAGAGGGGGGTGACTACTCCTTGAGTTTCTTCACCGAGACCCAAAATGTCAGTATTTCCTATTAATTCTTTTTAGGAATTTGAATAGATTGAAGCACCGTTGACTCTTCGAACTTTCCTTTCGGAGACTCTTCGACCAATTTTTTCTCGACAACCACGTTCCATTGCGGAGAGTAAGTGATGGTGCTTGTTTCACGTGTGTTATCG
>CAXRIX010000039.1:0-16771 GCA_964230555.1 Bdellovibrionales bacterium | reverse complement strand
AAAGTTTCCAGATCGACTCGGCCTTTACGAAACCGACCGGTCTCCCCTTGCACCAATTTTTTAGAGACTGCCACTTGTCTTTTTAGAAGATCCACTCGTTGTTTTTGTAAAACAATTTGATCTTTTAAATTATCAATCAAGGTGGTGATTTGCTTTCTTTCCGACAGGTTCTGCAACTCCGTTTGGTGCACATTGTACTGCGCCTGCGCGACTTGGGCACCTCGCTGAGAACTATCAAACTCATAGGTGAAATTAAAGCCCACGACTTTCTCTTCTCGGTTGATTATCGTAGAGAAACGTTGTGATTGATCTTGGCTATAACCAAGAATCAACTGCGCCTCGGGATAATAACGACGCTCTGTCGCTTCCTTTAATTTTTCCACCGACTGCTGACGGACTTGATGAATTCGAATGGTTCGCCCTTTTTTAAGAAACTCCGATCTTTCCTTTGAAAAAACCAAGGTGTCATTAATAAAAGGCACCTCGCCACTGGGTTCAAAAGCTGACACGGAGGTGTCTATTCGAGCCAGCAGCAGCTTGCGTAAACGTTGCATATCCTGTTTGGCTTCTAAGAGATTACGCTCATACTGAATTTTCTGAACCTCGGCGCGATTGAGGTCCACCGATAAGGCAATATTATTGCGCTTTCGCTGTTTCACTTCCTTCCAAATACTGGTGATCTCCCGAAGTTGTTGCTCAGCCGTGTTGTAATTTTGCCAAGCCAAAACAAAATCCAAATACTGCCCCAGCTTCTCCGCCATGTAATCTTCGTAAGTTTCCACCACCTGCCAAAGTGTGACTTGGTTTTGCAGTTCCAGACCCTCTTCTTGAGTTCTTAGCCTTTGCCCAAAAAAGTTTCGCAGTAAACTCTGCCGCAGTTGTAGAAATTGAATTTCTTCTTGTCGATCGGCCAAGGTGTTGGTGTTGTATCCGACTTCAATATCAGTGCCGGTGCTGCGGAAATTCTTTAAAAGTCCGACGTCGGTCCGACGAGTTGTCGGGTTGTTGCCGATTGCAATACCGTGGGTATTGGTTAGCGACAGAACCCAAGCACTGTCCGCCAAAGCCAAGTCGGTTTGAAAGCGGGTTTGCATTCGCTGGTGAACGTAGCGCTGAATTTCGGCGTCTTCTTTTTTTAACAATTCAGTGTAATCGTTGACCGAAAGAACTTTAGCAGCGCCCTTGCCGGTATTAGAATCGGCGACAGCCCCTGTGGTTGATGACAACATCAAAAAACTTAGAAGTGTTGCTAAAAATCTCATAACACCTCCTTTAGTTTTTGCCGACCACTCATCAGAAATGAGTAAATGATCGGCATTAAAAACAAAGTGATTGCTGTTCCAAAAATCAATCCCCACCCCATGGCGAGCATCATATCAGCCAGCATGGCATCGTATCCTCCCAATCCATAGGCCGTTGGAAAAATACCGGCAACGGTTGTTAAGGTTGTCAACAGAACGGGACGCAACCGCGTGTTCGCCACTTCGACAATTGATTGATTCATCTTATGGGCATCGGGCTGTGGCTCTAAATCGGTTTCAAAGCAGTTGACCATAACGATCGAATCATTGATCACCACACCCAACATACCAATGGCCCCGATGACAGCAAAAAATCCAAATTGATTCATTCCATGTCCCCAGAAGGCATAAATTACCCCAGCCACACCAAAGGGAATAATCGAGCCAATAACCAAAGGCATGGTCAATGACCCAAACATAAAGGTCAAAATAATGTAAATCAAACCAAGGGTCATAAGAACTGATACTACAAAATCGCTTTGTGATTCTCGTGAATCTTGAATCTCACCACGGAAATTAAAAAGAGTTGTTGGACTCTCTTTCATAAGTTGAGGAAAAACTTCTTCCTCTAAATACTGTGCAATATTCAAGGGCGTCTCTTCTGTTTTTTCATCCAGATCCGCATAAACCATATTGGCCCGCTTGTAATTGACTCTTTGGATGTTGGCGGGCTTGCGATGCTCGCGCACTGTGACCAATTGCCGCATCGGCACCAAGTACCCCTGGTTGTTAGAGGCTCGTAAATCCAGAACTTGTTCGATATTGGTTTTCGCACCTTCAACACTGGTTAAACGAACGTCAACTTCCTCTTCTGTGTAAAGACGGTACAGGATCTGGCCCTGAATATAAGCCCTTAAAGTTCTTGCCAACTGACCAATATCGATATTCAGGCGCATCGCTTTGGCACGATCAAGATCCAAAGCGAACTCATTTTTCTTTATGGGTCGTTCAATCTCGACATTTTTTAAGCTCGAAAGTTTTTCGAGCTCTGCTTTTAATCGTTCAGAGACTTTGCGTCTGGCTTCATCATTATTTTCTAAAACTTCGATAGCAATCGGACTACCACTGTCATTGCTCCACCAACTTTCCAGAAAACGGACCTCTTCGAAGTCCTTCATCTTCTTAGCTTCACTCTCCCAATAGGCCAACATTTCATCCGAAGCTATGTCGAGATCAGAGGGTGGCAGAATCTCAATACGAAGACTGGCACGATTTTCGTGGACCTGACCACCCCGTCGACTTTGGCCAATGGAGGTTCGAAAGCCGACAACGGCATTGAACTTATCATCGATAAACAGTTTCTCTATTTGCTTAATTTTCTCTGCCATCTCCCAGCGCGTGGTGCCTTTTGGGGCAATGGCGGTGACAGCAAACTCTTTTGGTTGTTCACGAGGAAACATGACAAAATTCAATTGGTTTTTAAACACTAAAAAAGATCCGACCAGAAAACACAGGAATAAAACTAATACAGGAATCCGCCAGCGCAGAGAGTGGCTTAAGGCTCGCCGGTACCAACCTTCCAAAAAACCCATGATCTTGAGGCGGACACGAGTCATCTTCGACTCTTGCGAAGCTCCCCGCTTTTGTGACGGTGTTTTTTTATCCACCAAGTGTGCTGGTAAAATAAAATAGGATTCAATCAAACTGGCAAGCAGCATAAAACTTACCACCAGTGGAATATACTGCACCATGGATCCAAATCGCCCTTCAAAAAATAAAAGCGGTATGAAAGCCACACAGGTTGTTAATACACCGGCTAACACCGGCTGCAATACACTGCGAGTGGCCTGGCTTGTGGCCAACAATGGATCTGAAATTTTATTTTTATACTTGGCAATATTATCAGCGACGATAATCGCGTCGTCGACGACGATTCCCAAAACAATGATGACGGCCGCCAAAGTGACGTTGTTCACCGTGTAGCCAGCCATCAGACAAGCCAGTAATGTGAAAGCTAGCGAAAAAGGCAAGCCCATAGCCACCCAAAAACCGGATCGAAAATCTAAAAAGAAAAATAGCACCAGCAGAATGATGGCAAAACCGGCCAGCCCGTTGGTTGAGATAATGCCTAACCGATTGCGAACATCGTAAGACTCATCGTCAAGCAGCAGGACTCGTACATTGGCTTCGTGATGGCTTTTTGCAAAGCGCTTCGACAGCTTTTGCACAGCCTCGCGGGCTTTTAAAATTCCAACACCTCGGCTTTTCTGCACATTGAAAACAACCGCTTCATAACCCTGGATCTTTAAAATCGAAGTGGTCCGTTCAAATCCATGTTCGACGTTGGCCAGATCACTTAATAATACCCGACTTCCCTGAAAACTTTTCCTCAGCACCGTCTGCTTAAGAGGCTCAATATCATCTAAAAAAGACTTCAGAGCCACTTCGGACTCGTACTTGTCTTCTAAGACTCCCAACGGTGTTCTTAAATGCTGGGCTTCAATCTGCCTAGCTATTTCCGATAAGGGTAATTCGTATTCCAAAAGTTTCTCGGGCTGAACTTTGATTTGCAACTCAGGCTTCAGATAACCATTGTTTTCGACTCCACTGACTTCGGGCAAAGACAGCAACAGATTTCTAAAGGTCAAAGCGTACTGTTGGAGTTTTTGGCGAGCTGGAACATCGAGAAGTTCTTCACCTTCTAGATAGACGGCGATATCAACAATGGCTTTTTCCGAAGAATTGAATCTGTGATAAACCGGATCCTCTGTTTCAAGAGGTAAATCCGCTCGTTCCACAGCATCTTTGATTTCTTGGTATTTCTCAGTGAGGTTGTCGATATTGGGGTCCAGGAACACCGAAAAACTGGCCTGTCCGAAGGCGGCTGTGACTCCGACCTCATCAAGTCCTGATATTCCCTTAAATTGTTCTTCGATGGGCTTGATGACAAACTTTTCCACATCTTCGGCCGAAGCCCCCGGATAGGGAATATTGCCTCGCACCCATTTTCGAGCAAACTCGGGACGCTCCTCTTTGCCAATCACATCCCAAAAAAACAGAGACGACAGGATCAGCCCAAACATAACGACGTTGGCAACAAAGGACCGTTCAGCAAAATAACGAATCAAACCCAGCAAAAGGCTCTCCCATAATGTTCGTTAAGGAACTCTATCGCCCTAGAGTATAGGCAATTTCAGGGGGAATGCTACGCTTTTTCGGTTTTGACACAGAGGACACTCAGTCCGTTTCGATCTCTTCGCCATTGAGTTGATCAAGAATGATATTGGCAAGCTTTTCAGTAATCCCCTGCACCTCGCAGAGTTCGGCCACACTGGCTTCTTTGATTTCGGAGACCGATTCAAAATGGGTGAGCAGTCGCTTGATGATTGTCGGCCCTAAACCTTTGATTCTGTCCAGTTGACTGCCAAAACTTTTATCATCGCGAAGCTTGCGATGAAAACTAATGGCAAATCGATGGGCCTCATCACGCAGCCCCACCAAGATTTTAAAGGCCTCAGAACCCTCGGCAAACGTGACCGGGTTTTGTCGTCCGGGCAAATAAAAACGCTCGGCCGTGCGTTCTACCTGCTCGCCTTTAAAATTCCTTTTGGTTCGCTCTTTGGCTAGACCACAAACTGGAATATAGGACTTACCGTGATCTTTAAGAGTTTTGACGGCAGCATTCAACTGGCCCTTACCACCATCAATGATAATAAGATCCGGCTCTTGCCACTCTTCATGAGCCAGCCTTCGACTTAACACCTCTTGCAAAGAGGCATAGTCGTCCCCTCCCACATTGGTCTTAATTTTATAGCGACGATAATGCTCTTTACTGAGGACACCGTTTTCGACAACCACTTGCGACCCCACACTTTGGCCCCCTTGGAAATGCGAGATATCGTAACACTCAATGCGGTCTGGTGGTTCTTTTAAGTGCAATTTTTTGGCGATAATCTGCAAGGCCTCACGCTGTTTGCGAGACTTTGAAACCTGACTTTCAAAGTGGCTTTGAGCATTTTTCTTTGCCATCTCTAAAAGACGCTGCCCTTGTTTATGGGTCGGAAAGATGATGTTAATGTTCTGATGTCCGTAGTGAGCAAAAACCTCTTCTAAAAGTTTGATAATATCTCTTCCCAAATCCACCGGTAGATAGATCTCGTCTGGGACAATGTTGTCTTGATAATACTGGTTGATAAACGAGGGCAACCACTCGCGAATATCATCTTTGTCGGATTGGGGATCAATTTGGGTAAAAAACTGATGTCTTTGTCCGATGACCCGGCCCTTGCGAATATGCAGAGTTTCAATCAAGGTCCCACGCTCATCACCATAATAGTTGAATACATCTTGATTGTTGGTAGCTTGTGCATTGATCACCGCTTGCTTTTCTAAAACTCTTTCGATGGCCCCTATACTGTCTCGAAAACGGGCCGCCAGCTCAAACTTTTCTTCTTCTGCCAACTGAAACATTTCTTTTTTTAATTTGGCAATAACAGTTGTGGTTTCTTTTTCGAGAAATCTTTTGGCTTTTTTGACCTGCTTGCCATAATCACTTTCATCAACCAAGCGCACACACGGAGCCGTACAAGCACCGATCTGATGGGTCATGCAGGGACGTTTGCGTGACTTCATAAAATGATTGGTGCAGTCGCGTATTTGAAAAGACTGATTCAGAAAGCGAATGGTATTGCGAACCACATAGCCGCTGGTGTAGGGCCCAAAATACTGAGAGCCATCATTGACGACCTTCCGAGCCAAGTAAAAACGAGGAAAATTATCGGCCAAACTCAAACGGATATACGGATAACTTTTATCGTCCTTCAGTCGAATATTATAACGCGGCCGGTGCTTTTTTATGAGGGAAGCCTCTAGCAAAAAAGCTTCGGCTTCGGTTTGCGTTAAAATATAGTCGATCATTTCAATATGACGGACCAACAACTGCGTTTTTGGATTTTCTAGGTTTGGATTCAGATACGATCGAACTCGATTGCGAAGTTTTTTAGCCTTACCAACGTAGATAATTTTCTCGTTGGCGTTTTTCATTAGATAAACCCCAGGAGACTGAGGAAAATCTGTGACTTTTGATTTAAGACGCTCGATACGCTCGGAAAGCTTCGACATTAAGCTTCAGTTTCCATTCCGCCCTCAAGCAAGGTCAGCTGCAGTAGCTCTAAACGCTTGATCTTGTCTCGAAAGCGCGCCGCCTCTTCAAACTCTAAGTTCTCAGAGGCTTTTTTCATTTTCTTTCGCAGCTCGGCCACTTCTTTGCCAATCTCACCGGGGCTTTCCACAATTTTAGAAACCTCTTCCCCTTTGACATTCTTACGGGTCGAGTGGGACTCATAAATCTCCATGAGACCTTCAGAAATACGTTTATTGATCGTCATCGGTGTGATGCCATGTTTTCGGTTGTGTTCAAGCTGCAACTGTCGTCGTCGAGCGGTCTCGTCCATCGCTTTGCGCATCGAATCGGTGACGCGATCGGCATATAGATACACCCGACCGTTAGAGTTTCGTGCCGCCCGACCAATGGTTTGAATTAAAGAGCGCTCGGAACGCAAGAAGCCTTCTTTATCGGCATCGGTTATTGCAACTAAGCTAACCTCTGGAATATCCAAACCCTCGCGCAGAAGATTGATTCCTATAAGAACATCAAAAAGTCCCAATCGGAGATCGCGAATAATCTCGCTGCGCTCAACAGTTTTGATATCGCTGTGGAGGTATTTCACCTTCACACCCACACTGCTGAAATACCCGGTTAGGTCCTCGGCACTTTTTTTGGTGAGAGTGGTGACCAGCACTCTTTCTTTTCGTTTCACGCGAGCCCGAATCTCTCCCAACAAATCATCCACCTGAGTGGTCGCTGGTCGTACCTCTACCAAAGGATCAACAAGCCCGGTGGGCCGAATAATCTGCTCGGTGAATTCATTATTGCAAATCTCTTTTTCGTAATTACCAGGAGTCGCCGACACATAAACCACTTTATCAACAAGCTTTTCGAACTCTTGAAAATTAAGAGGCCGGTTGTCGAGGGCTGAAGGCAAGCGAAAGCCGTGCTCGACAAGAGTCATTTTTCGAGCTCGATCGCCTCTGTACATGCCTCCGATTTGCGGCACTGTAACGTGAGATTCATCGATGAAAGTCAAAAAGTCGTCGGGAAAATATTCAATCAAAGTCGGAGGCGGTTCACCTTCACCACGACCGGTGAAATGTCTTGAGTAGTTTTCAATTCCTTGGCAGAACCCCAACTCTTCAATCATTTCGATATCGTAATAGGTTCTTTGTTCAAGTCTTTTGGCTTCATCGTACTTCATGTTTTCTTTCAGAAAGGCCAATCGCTGCTGTAACTCTTCCTGAATACTTTTAATCGCAATCTTCTGTCGCTCTTCGGTGTTGACGTGGTGACTTCCTGGATAAATAGCCACCTGATCCAGTTCTTCAAAAACTTCGCCGGTTAAGGGGTCAAACCAACAGATTCGCTCGACAAAGTCGCCAAAAAATTCGATCCGAATAACTTTTGAATCCTCGTAAGGGGGAAAAATATCGACCACATCACCACGCACACGAAAAGTTCCACGGTGAAAGTCATGGTCTCCACGGGTGTACTGAATACGCACAAGCTCGCGCAACAGATGGTCCCGCTTCATTTCTGTGTTCGAAATCACCTGAACCAGCATTCCCTCGTAGGCTTCAGGACTCCCCAATCCATAGATACACGACACACTACTGACAATAATCACATCTCTGCGATCGAGCAACGAGTGAGTGGCAGAGTGCCGCATGCGATCGATTTGTTCGTTGATGGCCGAGTCTTTTTCTATATAGGTGTCCGTCGATGGAATATAGGCTTCGGGTTGGTAGTAGTCGTAATAGCTGACGAAGTACTCGACAGCATTTTTCGGAAAAAGTTCTTTGAACTCAACAAACAACTGGGCCGCCAGTGTTTTGTTGGGTGCTAAAATCAGGGCTGGCCGATTCATTTGCGCAATAACATGGGCCATTGTAAAGGTTTTCCCACTGCCGGTCACGCCAAGCAATGTTTGATGACCTTTGCCTTCTTTGAAGCGATCCACCAACTGCGAGATAGCCTTAGGCTGATCGCCGGCCGGTTTATAAGCACTACTTAATTCAAAAATACTCTTCATTCAGGTTCCTTACTTTAAAGCTTCAAGGGCTTTATCGACTCGTTTGATCAACGATTCCCTTTCAATCAAAGGCACCAGCATTTTCAAGTCGGCACCATGAGGCTTACCAATAATGGCCACTCGAATCGGCATAAAAAGCTGCTTGCCTTTCACTCCGGCTTTATCTTTGACTTGGTTTTGGATTTCAGAGAAATCATCCGCCGACAAAAACATGGAATTCAAGGCCACGAGCTGCGACTTCCAAGCCTCAAAAACTGGACGGGTTGTCTCCCACTGCAACACTTCTTCAGAGTCTTCGCTGATCTCAAAATGTTTCGAATCGATGGGACGAAACAACTCGACAGCATCATGAAGTGTTTCCATTTTTGGTTTAAAAATATCTAAAGATTTGGAAATAAAATCTTCACTCTCAGGCAGAGTGATATTCTCTTTTTCCAAAAGAGGTTTCAGCTGATCCCACAAAGCTGTGTTCGGTAAGGCTCGCAGGTGAACCGAATTCATCCATTTGAATTTCTCGTCATCAAAGACCGCACCGGCGGTATGCAACCTCGATACATCAAATTTATCGATCAATTCCTGACGGGTGAAAATCTCTTCATCACCACCGGCCGACCAACCTAAAAGAGCCACAAAATTTAATAGAGCATCAGGCAAATAACCCAACTCTTTATATTGGTGACAACTGGTGGCACCATGCCTCTTACTCAACTTCTGCTTGTCCTTCCCTAAAATCAAAGACAGATGGCCAAACTCAGGCAGTTCAAAACCCAAAGCATCGTAAATCATTTTTTGTCGAAGAGTGTTACTAAGATGCTCTTCAGCCCGAAACACATGAGATATTTCCATCAGTGCGTCGTCTATGGCGCAACAGAAATTATAGACCGGCATTCCATTGGATCGCATCAGAATAAAATCACTGACCATATCCTCTGGCAATCGGACTTCACCACGCACCAAATCTTGAATCACATGGTCCTTGCCACCGTCGACCTTAAACCGAATAGCCGCCGGAACCCCCGAAGCCACTTTGGCTCGCGCCTCTGCCAAAGGCAGAATGTCATCCGGGCGCGGAATGCGAGCGAATTTTTCTTTGGACTGGGCTTTGATTTTTTCTAAATCCTCATCGGTGCGAAAATCAAAATAGGCCTTTCCCTGCTCCAACAGTTTATCACAGTGTTCGCGGTAGATTTCCAATCGTTCACTTTGACGGTAGGGACCTTTGTCACCTTTTGACTCAAGAGTCTCGAAATCGACACCTTCATCCCAGTTGAGACCCAGCCATTTTAAATCGTTCAGTTGCATTCGCAAAGACTCATCGGTGCTGCGATCCAAATCGGTATCTTCAATTCGTAAAATAAATTGGCCACCTTTGTTTTTTGCAAAAAGATAATTATAAAGAGCGGTACGCGCCCCCCCCACATGCAAATAACCTGTGGGACTTGGGGCAAATCGGACTCGAATGGGTCGGGACATGGGTTCTCCAGTTCAAAGGGATCTGAGTTAACTTACCAAACTAGCAAAGGCTGGCGTTGATCTCAAGTTATTCGCCGATGAGGCCACGCGACAACAGCCACTGACGCAATTTTTCAGCGTAAAACCCATGTCCTTTCGAGCTGAGATGGGACTCGTACTTATGAATCTTTAACGGGTCTTGGGTGTCATTTTCCAAATAAACCCAATCAATCTGATGCTTCTGAAAACAGTTTTTTAGGATCGGAACCGCCGCCTTTACTCGACGCCACAAGACCACAACAAACTTATCCTGCGGCCGAAGACTCTTGATGTTGTCGCGCAATTGCCAGAAGCTGGCACACACCTTCTTGAAGTTGCTTGCACTGTAGGAGTTGGGATAGTTGATATCAAAAGAGCGAACAATGTTAGAGCGTCCCAACAGCTGAAACGCTCGAGTACGGAATGGTGATACCTCCAAAAACGAACCCCGACTGATCAACTTCTCTCCATCCCATTGATACTGGGGGGCGCGACCCTGGGCCCAACGAAAATACCCGGTGGTACCGATCAAACGATCCGCCAATGAGGTCATATAAAAATAAAACACGATCGCCGCCTCTTGTTTCACTTCGTCTTTTAATCGCCGTGACTCACTGAGCGCCAGAATGTTATGGGGTCCCCAGCCCGGAACCCCATAGTTATAGACCTCTCGATTTGGGAACCATTGGGCAAAAAGCGCTGGCAAAGTTTGATCACTTTTAACTCCCTGCCCGAACAGATTGGAGTCCCCTAAGAACACGAAGGCCGCTTTCTTTTCGACCGAGTGGTTTTGCGGTGTGATTCTTCGATGAAATCCATCAATCTGATACTCGACTTCAAAGATGACTTCACCATCAACCATCTTGGTCGCTTGTTGGGTGACTCCAGCGGGCAATAAGTAACCAAGAGGCGGGCTGGCAGCGGCGACAACCACCTGAGACTCCACTTCTCCGGACTGTTTAAGTGTTTCTTTGATTTCCGGGCGACCACTGTTTTGCCAAAAAGTCCAAAGCCCCACCGAGGCTTCGACCAAGGCAATCAGAAGAATAAAAATAATGAAATTAATTAGAATTAAGCGGAACACGCCCTATGATATTCAAGGGCGCGCTTGGACACAATAAGAGATTAAGCCTCTTGCTCAAGACCAAAGATAGCTTTAACTTCTTCGGTTTCTAAATTGGTTTTAGTGGTTGCTAATGAAAGCTCGGTGATTAAAAGATTTCGAGCCGTGTCGAGCATTTTGCGCTCTCCAAAGCTAAGCTCTTTATCAACTTTTAATAGGAAGAGGTCGCGCAGAACTTCAGCGATCTCATAAACCGAACCGGTCTTGATTTTTTCCATATATTCACGGTAACGTCTGTTCCATGTTTGATTGTCGATCTTGACGTCGGTTTCTTGCAAGATGTTCAAAACCTTTGAGGCTTCGTCTTGCGAAATAATGGGACGCAATCCAACGTTCTTGGCGTTGTTTTTAGGAACCATGATTTTCATACCCGTCTCAAGAATTTTGATCGAGTAAAAGACTTGAGTGCAACCCATCATCTCTTTCTGCTCAACTGCAACGACTTCTCCAACTCCATGTCCGGGATAAACTGCATTGTCCCCAACCTTAAAAACATCGTCTTTTACTTCACCCATTGATCCTCCGTTTAACGTGGGGGATTTATATCATTTATGACACGGTTGGGCAATGGCAAAAGTGACGTTTATCGCACTTTAGTCATTAGTAAATCTGTAATTATTTCAGCTATGTACAGCGAATAGACAAAGTTGAGCCTGAACTCTTAATGATTTGAAGCTGGGGAGATTAAAGCGTAGGCATGATTTTTGGCAAGGTCTAAACAAGTGTTGATCAAAGTTTTTTCGTTCATGAACTTCCTTCATGGTTGATAAGTTTGGCATGGAAAAGTCGGACCTTGAAATCGTGTTCTTTAGAAAAATGGGTCGTCTTGATAAGCAAAAAAAACCCGATCATGAGGATCGGGTTGGATTGTTTTTAATGAATAAAACGATCTACAGTTCACTCACCAATAGAGCAAAGGGCTGTCCACCATCGGCCGCAGGTGTGGGAAGATTGGTTGCGACCACGCGAACTTCAAGCTCACCTGTCACACCACCCACTTCAAGGTACTCGCTGTTATTGACAGCCGAATTACCGCGGGCAATCAGCTGGCCATCTTCGTAAACCTCGATATCAAGGTTGTTCACCAAAGCCCGTCCACTACTGGCGGCACCAGGAGCATCGGTGTAAACTAGGGTGATTTTCCAATCGGTGACAGTGCTGCTAGTAAGAGTCGCCGTCGCCGGCGTTCCTTGCATAACAGTTCCTTCCATCATGGCGCCTTGGAAGTCCGTGAGAGTGTCCATATCGACACGACCAAATCCTTGATGAGGGTTGGGACGTGTGGCCAACATCTCTTGCCCAGTCGCCTTGCCACTCTGACCAAACTGACCAGGAAAAAGATCAGTCGCCGTATGCATCAATAAGGCTTTGACGAGAGCTGCTGAAGGATTGCTTCGTTGCATACGCTCAACCAAATATTGCCTTGCCACAGCCGCTCCACCAGCAACCAGCGGAGTACTCATGGATGTTCCACCCGACCAAACGTAATCTTGGTTCAATGCGCCCCAGAGTTCATTGGCACCATCAACTTGCGAACGAACACTTAAGATGTTGGCACCAGGAGCCACAACATCAGGCTTAGTTCTTCCGTCGTCGGTGGGACCACGCGATGAGAATGCAGCGATTCCGTTAACATTATTAGACAAGAAATCGGAAGCAATAGGCTCTGCCGAAAACAGTGGTGAACCATCTTGTTTTTTCAACTGCCCAATGGGTCGTTGAATTCCACCATCAGACACCAAGTTCTCAGATGCCCCCACTGATAAAACATTTTTTGCAGTGGCTGGTGTTCCAATTGAGTCTTCATCAACTCGGCCATCATTATTTTTATCTTCACCAGAGTTACCCGCTGCGAACATCAATAGCATATCAGGTTTTTCCCACATGAACTGATCGACGGTGACGGCGAAGTTGTCGTAGGCTCCAAGATTCTGTGGAGATCCCCACGAGTTGGTATGAATACGAGCACCATCGTTATAGGCATCCAAAAACATTTTTGTAATGTCTTGGGGAGGAATCATATTATTAAGAAGCTGCGACCACATGCCGCCGGCAATTAGTTTGGCATCATAAGCTCCACCACGAAGAGCTCCGTTGGACGCGGCTCCGTTACCAGCCACCGATCCGGCAACATGAGTTCCATGTCCCATGGGATCATTCCAACTAAAAGAAAGCAAACCATAGGCATAACCTTTTTGCACCTGACCTTGAAAGTCGCGATGAATACTGGCGGCATTTCCGGAATCAAGACCGGTATCGGCAAAACCGACCAACTGACCACGTCCGGTGAATCCACGGTTCCAAGCGGCTTCGAAGTTCATGACTTTGGTTCCGGATTCGAAGCCATCCAAATCGTTCACCGTCTTACGCGAAACCGAATCAATCAAGTCGGCTGAAATTTCAAAATTTTGAAATTGAAGTTCAGGGTAAGGCTCGATCCACTCGACTCCATTCAACTGACTGATTTTTTCAATCGCTGAAAGAGGAGCAACCACTCCTATATTTTGTCCTTTTGCATACTGCAAGTCGCCCCACTGCTGAATCTGCTTTTGCAAATCTTGAGTGGCGTCCTCACTAAAAGTGCGAATCGATATTTTTTCAATAACTTGGGCGTTCAGATGATCGACGACGCCGAAACTAGGACTCACCTTGAAAGCCGGAGCATAAGGCAGAACCGCTTGCAAGCCGCGCATGTTTTGCAGGCGATCTATGGCATTGGTATCCATCTTCACGACGTAGGCATCGTCGGGAATGTAGCGAAGGATTTCGGCACCGGAGTTCATCAGTTCCTGACGATCTTGGGATGAAATCTTATCGGCGAACTGAACCACGTGATAGTCGGTGGCTGGTCCACGTTTCATTGAAGTCAAAGCTGAGTCCACTGTTGTATCAACCACTTGGGTTTTAAAGTGTAGCTGCTGACCGGCATGGGCTGTGAATGAGTAAAAGCTAGCGAGTACCGCTATGACTTTTATCGTCCGTGATAAAAACATAATTCCTCCTTAAATGTTCCAATATTTCATCATACGGACTAATGGCCCACAAGAAGCTTTGGTAATAATCCTATGTATCATTAAGGGGTTTTCACGAAAGGTCTTAGCGGTCTCGACTAAGGTCTCTAGCCTTTAGCCTATCATTTCTTTCTTATTGAAAATTTCATCTTTAATACTTCGATGTTCATAGCGTTGCAATTCAGGGTCTCGTCGCATGACTTCAAAAGCGGCTTCGCGGGCCAGCTTCAAGATTTCGATATCGCGAACCAAGTTGGCCATCTTAAAACCCGGCAAGCCACTTTGCCTAGCTCCTAAAAATTCACCGGGGCCACGCAGCTCCAGGTCGGCCTCCGCAATTTTGAATCCATCGGCGGTGACTTCCATTAGTTTAATGCGATCGCGGGACTCTTCGGAAACCGCATACCCCAGTGAAAGTATACAATAACTTTTGTGTTCACCGCGCCCCACTCGCCCACGCAACTGATGCAGTTGTGATAGTCCAAAACGCTCGGCGTGCTCGATCCAAATAATATTGGCATTGGGAACATCCACACCCACTTCAATGACAGTGGTCGAAACCAGCACATCAAATTCTTTATTGCGGAAGCTCTCCATAATTTTGTCTTTTTCATCGGACTTCATTTTTCCATGCATCAAGGCCACATTGAATTCCGAAAAATCCTGCTTTAATTTTTCAAATTCATCGGTGGCATTTTTAAGATCAATTTTTTCTGATTCTTCAACCAAAGGATAAACCACATAGGCTTGTCGACCTTTGCGCAACTGATCTCTTACAAAGCCAACGACTTTGTCACGCTTACTTTGAAACGTCATGCGAGTCACAATAGGAATACGACCTTTCGGCATTTCTTTGATGATTGAAACATCCAAGTCTCCATACACAGTCATTGCTAAGCTGCGCGGAATCGGCGTGGCTGTCATCAATAGAAAGTGTGGCGACTCGCCTTTTTTCTTCAACTTCTTTCTTTGCTCAACTCCAAAGCGATGCTGTTCGTCGACAATGACCAGGCCCAGGTTTTTAAAATTCACTGAATCTTGAATCAAGGCATGAGTTCCCACCACTAAATCAACGTCTCCAGCCTCAACTTGCTCATTGATCTCGCGCTTCGCACTCGCTTTGAGATGGCCACTCAGAAAACCGACCCGCAACCCCAAGGGCTCAAAAAGCTTAATCGCTCCTTGGTAATGCTGCTGAGCTAGAATTTCAGTAGGTACCATCAACGCCACTTGGTAGCCATTTTCAATCGCCACCAATGCTGATAGTAACGCCACCAGAGTTTTTCCACTGCCCACATCCCCCTGCACCATTCGATGCATTGGAAAGTTTCTTTTCAAATCGCCTCTGATCTCTTCTAAGGCTTTTTCCTGAGCCGCCGTCAATTCAAAAGGTAGGGCCTGTTTTAGCTTAACCGCCAGTTTCGAATCTTTTGGAAACGACGGCGCTTTGTCTTTTTGCACTCCCTGTTTGCGCGCCGCCAGTAGCATTTCAAGCCAAAAGAACTCTTCAAAAATAATCCGACGATGGAAAGGGGTCCGGTAATTAAGATAAGCATCACCAGCACCTTTCGGGGGATGGTGAATCGACAAGAATGTTTCTTTTAAGGCTGGCAATTGATACTTATCTAACATCCAGTTCGGAAGCTTTTCTTCAAAGCCTTGAATTTCATCGGCTTGCAAAGACTCTGAGGCTTTGGCGACAATCTTTCGCAAACGTGTGGCAGTGAGGCCCTCGGTTTCGGAGTAAATAGGAATCAACTCATCAGTCATTTCATCTTCGGCTTTAATGTCTTGAATGTCGGGATGATGAAACTCGACCCGGCCACGATAATGGGTGACTTTACCAATCACTCGCACTTGTTGACGGGGCTCGAAGCGCTCGAAATAACCACGATAGGGCACACGAAAGAATTTACAGTGAATCAGTCCCGATCCATCACGAACTGTCACATCATAAGCCCGACGCTTGGATCGTCCTAATTGGTAGGAGCTTACATTTGAAATCTCGGCTTTGATGCTGACGGTTTCTCCGACTTGCAAAGAGGCGATATCCCGAGCCGCTCGGCGATCCTCATAGGTGCGCGGGTAATTGTGAAAAAGGTCTTCGATGGTCGCAATCC
Source organism: Bdellovibrionales bacterium (assembly GCA_964230555.1). Lineage (GTDB taxonomy): Bacteria > Bdellovibrionota > Bdellovibrionia > Bdellovibrionales > JAGQZY01 > JAGQZY01. The sequence goes on along the minus strand of CAXRIX010000039.1, from coordinate 640 downwards.
CTTTTTTTCGCAAAAGAGTGCCTAATTTCGGGCCAACGCCTTTGAGATATTGAATAGGTGTGTCGAAATAGAGACTCATGTCCCCCCTCTGGAGAGGAGCTATAGTAGAAAAAAGCCGGTTTCTTGTCAAAATTAGGTCGCCTCTATTTGCACTTATCCCCTTCATTTATTCTTCTCTTTGATTTCATGGCTTATCGTGGCAAGATTTAAGGGTGAAATCGAAACGCTTGTAGCGGCTTAAGTGGCGACAATTCGCCGACGGCACCCGAAGGGGTGAGCCTACAAGCCTTGGGCCAATGGATTTTGAATCATGGATTGGGATTATTTTAATGTTCGTGTGGGTTGTTTGCAGCCCAGTATTGATCTGCCTTTTGATCTGTATGTAAAAATTCAGAGCCGGTACGTTCATTATATTCGAGCCGGCAACGCCATTTCTGCTGAAAAAAGAAACAAGTTAAAAGACTCCGATCGGCTTTTTGTTCCCAACTCCCAGCGCCAAGCCTTTAAAGACTTTATCCATGGGCAATTGGACGACGAAGATTTGGATCCAAAAACCAAGGCCGAGCTTTTACGAGAGAGTCCCCTGTCTCTGGTGGAAGAGATCTATGAGAATCCTGATGTTGGCAAAGCTCTTGAAGAC
>CAXRIX010000038.1:0-19806 GCA_964230555.1 Bdellovibrionales bacterium | reverse complement strand
GTCACAAACTCCCAGCTCTTTCATTAAACTGCCATAGCCTTTGCGACAGACTAAAAGTATTTGCGACTGGGGAGACCAATAACGAATGTGCTTTAATGTTGGGATCGACAACAACAGATCGCCCAAAAAGGCTGTTTGAATATAAAGATGTGTCATGGTTTCAGTTTTTGAACCTCGCCTACTATGCTGCCAATTTTTATTTTGGATTCTAGGCGAACAATAAATTTTTTGTCGTCAGCAGTCAACCACAGGTAGTTTTCTCCTGTCGGCTTAAACTTTCCATCAATATCGAATTTAGGCTTTACTACAAAAGTGTCGAACTTCCCGGCATCGGTGTAAATCGTCTCTCGGCGAATCACCTTGGCTGTCATTTCAATATTTTTGCCTTCATGACCAACACGAACTTTTAATTCTTTCCCGACCTTTAATGTAAAGTTGCGCAGGTAATAGGCGGCACTAAAAACATTTTGTGAGTAGGCTTCAAGATCCCATTTAATCTTCTTCTTTTCCAACTCTTTATCAGGCCTCTTTTTATTATCCCACATTGTTGCCACTAGTTTTTTATGATCAAAGTAAGTGCGAGTCTCTCGAACTTGCTTGGATTCTTTCACATGAATTTCGTAGGAATGAGGCAACAGAGTTTCATAGTCGACAAAAGTTTCTGCAACATCATCAACTTTATAAAACACCGAAAACAAAGGACTGGTTTTTATTATATATCGAAAATGGTACGATTTTTTTCCATTCACCTGAACCATCGGCATCACTTTCATGGTGAACTTACCGGCCTCGACGCCAAAATAAGATATCCCCAAAACGATGGTCTCACCAACATCATAGGGTTGCTCGATCGGTCTGCGCCCATCAAACCCCTCTGAATCCTCCAAGGGAGGCTGGCGTGGCGTCTTCGCCTGTTTCACACCTTTCTTGGAGTCTTTTTCTTTCGATGCCGTGGCCTCAGGCTTTTGTTGTTTTTTGGGAGCGGGATTTTTTTTTGCCGAGTTTTTTTTCGCCGAGTTTTTTTTCGTCGGGGGCGTGCTGGCCTTTTCCGGTTTCGGCGACTTTTTATCCTTTGAAACTTGCTGACTGTTGGTCGTTTTCTTCGACGTGTTTTTCTTGGGAGTCGCTTTTTTAGAGCTGTTTTTTTTCGTAGCAGGGCTTTGTTTGCCTTCAACCGGGGAGCCTTGGTCGGCAGACTCCTCTGGCTCCTCTATTGTTTCAATCTTCACGACATCCTCGAACTCAGAGGTGTCTTCAACCTGTTGAGCCGCCTTCTCTTCATCAAAAGTGGCGCAAGAGACAAGCAAACCAGAAAAGCAAAATAGGACTGTTAGACTCAGAAGAGATTTCATCCAGAACATTCTAACAGCCTTCAGCTCAAGCCGATAGAGTTTTCCCCGTAAAAATATTATGTTTCAATCAACGGGTTTTTGCCCTTCAAAGCCCATTTTCCAGCGACGGTGCACCCACATCCATTGCTCGGGAGCGTCTAATATCTGTTTTTCTAAAGCGCGATTGTATTTCTCAGTCATATGGCGAAGGGTTTCTTCTTTGCTGCCTTTATCTTCAAACTCTATGGCAGGAGAGCAAGTGATTTTGTGACGTCCATTTCCAATGCGCTTATCATAAATGGGAATCACCGGCGCGCCTGATTTTTTAGCAAACAAAGCCAAGCCAACAGCGGTCCCTGTTTCGTATCCGAAAAACGTCGTCAAAATACCATTGGGTGGACCGGTGTATTGATCAAGCACAAAGATGACGATTTCGTTTTTCTTCAAGGCCTTCAAAATTTCATAGCTGCTTTTGCGCGGCGGAATAAAGCGTACGCCCTTAGCTTTTCTGGCTCCAAACCAAAGATCATTCAGCCATTGCCACTCAAAAACTTTTGAGATGATATGCACCTTATCGCCCCAACTGGCCAAGGCGGCCGTCCCAAAATCACCATTCCCGACATGGGGAGCTAATAAAAAGACGCCTCGCCCCTGCAGCAAGGCTTTATCGATGGCCTCATTGCCCTCAAGATCAACAATGTCTTCGAATTTCTTTTTGTCCAAAAAAGGCATGGAATAAAATTCGGTTAAAGTCAGCCCCATGTGAAAAAGTGACTTGCGCGCCATCTGGGCCGCCTGCTTTTCACTCTTTTCAGGAAAAACACGCTGAACATTACGAATGGCGTCGCGTCGACGAATTCGCAGCACATCAAACCAAATCAATCCAATCATCCAGGCGATTCCCTGATGAACGAATCGAGGCATAATATGAATCACATACGCCACAGCCAAAAGAGGATATTTCAAAATTTTCAACGCACAACCTCCTCAAGTTTTGTGAAAAATTCGCCTCGACGTTCCTGAAGTTCAATCGTCATTTTGCACACCCACATTTGGATGCCAATTTCTAAAAAATGTTTGCGATAGCGATGCAGTTTAACCGCATCTTTTTCGGTGATCATCAAGTCGCGGCAGTTCTCAACTTTCATATGATAGGTCATTCTTTCGATATCATCGGGTTTCCAGTAATAATGATCAGGAAAGACAAATTTGCGAACCGGCTCGACGCCTTGCTCTTGCAGAGTTTTTAAAAAAGCGTCCGGATTGCCGACCCCACAGGTCATGGCTTTATTTTCACCCGGTTGTGTCCAAGAAAGCCCTTCTACCAAGGGAGACCAGTGTGAAAAAACGAAGTCGGAGAAAAAAAGATTTTCGGCAGCCACGAAAGGCCGGCATTGATCCTGTAACCATTGCAGCTGGGTGGCGTCGGTGTAGTTGCATTTATTAATAATAACCAACCGCGCTCGTTTCAAAGCCGAAAATCCTTCCCGTAAATAACCGACCGGCAAAGGTCGATAGTTGGTTCTTGGAGCCGATGCATCCAAAAGCACGATATCGGCATCCCTCTGTAATTTTCGATGTTGAAAAGCGTCGTCCAAAATAAATAAATCCACAGCCGCGTCGGACAGGGCTTTTTCGCCAGCCTGCCAGCGGTTGCGCCCGACATAAACTCGAGCTTTGGTTTTTTGTACCAACCAAAGAGGCTCATCACCACAGGTTCGAGGATCCAACTGAGGTGTGACTTCAAGAACTCCACTAAAGTCGCCGGAGTAGCCACGACTCAGAATCACAACTTTTTTATTTTGATCGGTAAAATAATCACTGAGTGCCTGCACCCACGGCGTCTTTCCAGTGCCTCCAGTCGACAGATTTCCAAACGCGATCACCGGCTGCGACAATTTTTTTGTCTTGAAAAGACCCCAATCGTAAAACCGGCCTCGCAACCAGGCTAGAAACATAAAAAGGAGGCCTAACGGCCAAAGCAAAGTTCGCATCATCCGAAGAATCGACTCTCTAAATATTTTACCACATTCTCGGTAGCGTTACCTTGCCCCAGTTTCTCTTTGATTTTCTTTAAGTTCTCAATTTGTGTGTTACGCAATTCATCATTTTTCCAAAGCTTTTCAATCTCGGCGGCCAAAAAAGCGGGAGCCGCTTGCTCCTGAAAAAGTTCCGGCACCACCTTGCTTTGAGCCACCAAATTAACGATACAAAAAGCATCCACCGTGTTGACCAATCGCTTGGCTATAAAAGCCGTGATCGGGTTCATCTGATACATCACAACCATCGGCTTCTCACAAAGTGCGACTTGTAGGGTGGCGGTTCCAGAGGCTGACAAAATATAATCACAGCCTAAGATCATTTTTGTCGGAGGCGCTTGCACAACTTCGATATCAAAGTCGTAACTTTTTAACGTCGGCTCGATATCTTCAATGGACAAAGTTGGCGCCAATAATAGTCGAGGCTGGATTTCACCTTTTGTCTTCAAAATGGCGGCGGCCTCAAGCTGGCTTTTCAAATTGTATTGAATTTCGCTTTTGCGACTTCCTGGCATTAGACCCAATACCGGCACTGAGTTTGCCGGTTCGGGAATGTGATCCATCTCTTGTTCAATAACTTCCACCAAGGGATGGCCGACAAAATGGGCATCAATGTTGTACTGTTTGTAAAAATCGACTTCAAAAGGAAACACCACCAACATGTCATCAACGTAAGCTTTGACTTGCTTGACTCGGCCTTTTTTCCAAGCCCATAGCTGTGGAGAAATATAATAAACCACTGGAATATCCATGGCCTTCAGCCTTTTGGCCAACCGTAAGTTAAAACCCGGGTAGTCTAATAGAAGAGCGAATTTCGGTTTTTCGGTGGCGGCTTTTTTTAAAATCGCATCGGCAACACTTTTGATAGCTCCGTAATGTTTTATAACCTCTTGCAGCCCCACCACGGCCATATCTTCGGCAAAGCCCTGACAGTCCATGCCGTCGCGAGCCATGGCCCGGTCCCCGACTCCATAAAAATGGGTGCGCGGATGGGACTGCTGCCAACTTTTAATAAAGTTTTTGGCATACATGCAGCTCGACGCTTCGGCCGCAATTATAAGGATATTATCGGTTTGCAAGTCGCCGACTGATCTCATCACGAATTTGTTCCGCCACTTTCATGGCTAAAAGAGCTTGTTCCCCGGTGACAATGGGAGGTTTCCCGCTGAGTGCACAATCCACGAAAGATTGATCTTCAGCCAGCAAGGCATCACCTTTATCGAGCTCCCATGCCTCAAATTCTAAGGGAAGATCCTCTTCAAAGTTTTCCCACTCGCCGGTCTTTGTCGTTAGGTTCAACTCACCGGTGCCAAAATCAATAGAAAGGTACTGGGTTTCTTGAAACACCCGAAACTTACGTTTCGCCGTCTGTGACACTCGCGACGCCGTTATGTTCGCCACCGCACCCGATGCAAACTCAAGGCGAGCATTGGCAATATCAACATGAGGTGTGATCACTGGAGTTCCAACTGCCGAAACCTGAGTCACCGGACTGTTGGTTAAACTCATAATCACATCCAGATCATGAATCATCAAATCCAATACAACGTCGACATCTGTACTGCGAGGCTTAAAAGGCGCTAAACGATGACACTCAATGAACAAGGGCTCTTTCAATTTACTTTTGGCCGACACCAAGGCCGGATTGAATCTCTCAACATGACCCACCTGTAAAATAACATTCTTTTCTTTGGCCAATCGGCAAAGCTCCGTCGCTTCATCAACTGTCGTGGTGATTGGTTTTTCGATCAAAAGGTGTTTGCCGGCGTTGACAAAATCTTTGGCAATTTCAAAGTGCAAGGGTGTTGGTGCAGCAATTAAGGCCGCATCAACTTGATCTAAAATGTCTTGGTAATTTTCAACGGCCTGGCAGTCATACTTTTCCGCTAAGGCTTTCCCTTTTTCCAAATCGGGATCGCAGATGGCAATCAACTCTGAGTTTTTAATGTTGTGAAATTTCTCGGAATGGTAAGTCCCCAGGTGCCCGGCACCGACAACTGCAATTTTAAGCTGACTCATAAGGCCAATCCTCGTTCTGAACGTTTCGAAAACTTCAGTAAAGCTTGCACAGCCTCACTCTGCCCGCACTCAGCCTCAACACGATTTAAGGCCTCTTCAATGGTGGTATGATCACCTTTAGTGATAATCCGCAATGCTTTGCGAACGGCTCCAATATCCTCTTTTGAGAAGCCACTGCGGTCCATGCCAATTTGGTTCGCCGCTCGCATCACCGCATATTTTCCCTGCGCGATGGCGAAAGGTAAAACATCTTTGTTCACAGAACTATCGCCGGCGATGTAACAGTACTGACCCAAACGGACAAACTGGTTGAAGGCACAAACGCCTCCGACTTTGACATGATCTTCCATTTCCACATGCCCGGCCAACTGTGTTGAATTGGCAATAACAACGTGGTTGCCGATTTTACAATCATGAGCGATGTGAACGTAGGCCATAAACAGACCGTGATCTCCGATGACGGTTTCACCACCGCCAGTGGGAGTTCCTGCATGAATCGTGACATACTCGCGAATCATGTTGTTAGCCCCGATGATCACCTTGGTGGCTTCGCCTCCGTATTTAAGGTCTTGGGGTGTTTCACCGACAACAGCACCTGGATAAATTCGCGAGCCTTCACCAACTGTGACTACGGTGTTGGCAGCGCCGACGGTGGCAAACTGATCAACAATGACCCCTGCCGCCAACGAGACATTTCCTCGGATCACCACATAGGGGCCAACTTCGGCTGTTTCATGGATTTTAGCTTGATCTGAAACTATGGCAGTTGGATGAATAGCCATATTAACTCTTCCTTGGCGTTACCTTCGCCATAATTGTCGCCTCAGAGACCAATTGACCGTCGCAGTGAGTTTGACATTCGACGGTTAAAATCCCCGATTTTTCCTTCAGGACATGGGCTTGGATTTCTAGGGTGTCACCCGGAGTGACTTGCCTTTTGAATTTCGCACTGATGATTTTGGCAAATAACACATCCACGGAATCATTATCGTCAGGTGCACACGCCAGCGCCCCAGCTTGCGCCATGGCTTCCACCTGCAACACTCCCGGCATCACCGGATTGTCAGGAAAGTGGCCAACAAAGTAGGGTTCATTCATAGTCACATTTTTACGGGCTAAAATTTTTCGACCGGTGTACTTGTTGGCGTCCGGACCGTGCTCAAACTTTAGAACCCGATCAATAAGCAAAAAAGGAAACCGGTGCGGAATCCTTTTTTGAATCTTCTGAATATTTAAAACACTTATTTCTTCTGCCATTATTTTGTTTTTTCAAATTCCTTTACCACTTCGTCAGTAATGTCGAGATCCGACTTCGCCCACATCACACTTTGGCTGGCTTTTTCAAAAACCATGGAGTAACCCTTTTTCTTCGCCACTTTGGCAATCACGTCTTGAATCTTTTTTAAGATCGGCTCGGTGAGTTCACGCTCTTTCTTTTGGATATTTAGCTGACTTTGTTGCAACTCTTGTTGAAAAGCCATCATCTTTTTTTGCAAAGCCGCCTGCTTTTCAGCTCTTGAACTATCAGATAGAACACTGGCTTTCTTCTGAAATTCATCAGCTTCTTTCTTTAACTGACTTTCTTTTTTCTTAAGCTCAGCTTTCTTTTTGTTGAACTCTTTTTCCAGGTTGGACTTCGCACTTTTACCGGCTTTGGTGGCCTGAATCGCTGCTTGCATATCGATATAAGCTGCTTGGAACGCCATAGCGGGTGTCGCTAGTAATAAAGTAAGAGTCAAAATTAAAGCTTTCATGTCATGTCTCCTTTGTCTGACAGACCAATTTTTAAACCAATGCCCATTTTGTATTAAAAAGGGGCTCCAATTGCAAAGTGAAATTCTGAGCCTTCCTCTTGCAACTCAGCTCGTCGATCCAGCGGGAATCCCCACTCAAATCGAAGAGGACCAATAGGAGAGAACCAGCGCACTCCAAACCCAAAATCCTCGCGGAAACGAGTGTCCACAATATTATTATCAGCCATCCCCATATCGTAAAAAGCGACACCGCGGATTCCGGCCTCTTTCACTAGCGGGAATTCGAGCTCAAACATAGCCAAGGCCTGCTGAGTTCCACCGACGACGATATAAGACTGACGCTCAGCCTCGGCCGGCGACAGTGGCGTGTCTGGATTGGGAATAATCGCATTGCCGTCAGGATCGGTTCCATAAGGGGGACCATTTAAATAGTCCTCACGCACCGCTGATTGGGCTCGACGACCCACGTCAGCAAAGTCGAAGCCTCGAAGGTTGAAAGGGCCTCCCAAGCGATACAGCTTGGTAAACGGCACGGAGCGGTCTTTGGGCCCCTCAATAATACCGTATTGAAGATTGGTTCGGAAAACCAAATTCCAGAAGATATTGTAATACCAACGAAAAAAGGCGTCGGCCTTGCGGTAGGTCAATCCTCCTCCAATACCCGCCACCTCGTAAGAGGCGCTGGTGTGAATCCCTTTCGACGGAGCAAAACGGTCATTTCGCTTGTCATACTCAACTGAGGCCGTCAAAGAGCTGGTCACACCTTCTGCGGACTTAGGATCTAGGATATCAGTCGCATTCGGACCTGGCTGCATTTCAAGCTCTGTACCGTCGATTTTGTAGCGTAGAAAGCCGTAAAAGTAGCGTCCATAAATGGGATGCCCGACGCGCACAGCTCCACCTTCGACTTTTTCACGGAACAGGTTGGGAATGTTGCTTTCGTTTCGATACACATCAAACCCGACGGTCCACAGGGTATCCAGGAAATAGGGTTCAGTGAAATTCAAGCGGTAGCGTTTTTGGATTTCGGAATAATCAATCTGCAAACCAACGTTTTGGCCCTTGCCAAGAAAGTTGGTTTGATTGAGTTGAGCATTGAAAATGACACCACTGAATGATGAATAACCAGCCCCCAATTGAAAGCTTCCGGTGTTTCTTTCTTTGACCACAATGTCGATATCCATAAGGTCATCGCGACCCGCTGGCGTTTTCGAGTTGAATTGCACTTGCTCGAAAAATCCCAGTCTTCGGATGTTGTCAATGGACTCCCGCTTACGAGATTCATTATAGAGCTCACCTTCACCGATGCGTAACTCACGGCGAACCACTTTGTCCCGTGTCCGGGTGTTGCCAACCACATTGATGGTTCCAAAATAAACTTTTTTACCTTTATCAAAATCGTAAACAATATCGACCTTACGTTCGTCTTCACGGATAAATGTTCTTGGAATCACGTTGGTGTAGGCGTAGCCCAGATCCCCGTATTTGGCTGTGAAGGCGCGGATATCTTCCTGAACAGTCTCGTAAACAAAGATTTCTGATTCATCAATCGACGCGGTTTCCGCCAGCTCCTCAGTGGTGAACAACAGATCACCAGAGAAACTCACTTCGCCGGTGTTGTACTGCTCACCCTCTTCGACTTCGATACTGACGTAAATCCCTTTTTTGTCGGGTGTGACCGTCACCTCGGGCCGAGACACTTTGGCTTTGACATAACCTTTGTTAAAATAAAGAAAACTAATCAATTGAATATCTTGTTCAAAGGCATCTTGCTTGTAGGTCCCCGAACCACTGACACCGCTAAAAAAGCCCCCCTCTTGGGTGAGCATTTTGGATTTTATGTCATTGGCTGAGACTTTATCGTTGCCAATAAACGAAATTCTTTTCACCAAAACCTGATCATTTTCAGTGATGTTAAAAGTGACGTTGACGCCGCCTCGCTCATCTTTCTCAACCTCGTAATCGACTTTGGCGAGAAAATAGCCTTTCTCTTCATAGGCTTTCAGAATATCAGAGACACCACGGGTGATTTTTCCGTAGTCGATGATTTCAAAAATCTTCATTTTCGTCAGCTCACCCAGTTCTTCGTCATCAAGCTCCGAGTTGCCTTTATACTCGATCGAAGAGATCGCCGGTTTTTCGACCACTTTGTAAGTCAGAACGACTCCGCCTTGACTGCCAGGATTGGCGCGGACTTCAATGTCTTGAAAATAACCTGTGGCGAAAAGACGCTTCACTTCATCCTGAACAGCTTTTTCATCAAGAGCCACGCCCACTTTGTTTGTGAGTTTTTGCAATATGGCATCTTTTTCAATTTTTTTGTTTCCAACAATCTTGATCGCCTCCACCGATTTCGCAACGGCAAAAGCAGGCTGCCAGGCAACAAAAAGAAGGATCAATAATGAGCCGGTGAATTTTATCCAAGGAGAAAGCAAGTTAAATTCCTCTTCTTACAGCGTCTTTTCTAAAGGGGGCAGGCTATTCCCATATATAGTGAAAGTCAAAAAAACCCACTAGATAGAGGGAAATAAGGGACTCACTGGGGACAAATATCGCACGACATCATGAAGCAAAAAGGAGACACTGCTTATTGTTTAATCACAAACAGCTTCGGGTCACCGGTTTGTCAGCCTCAAAGCTTAAAGAATGTCCATAGAGTTTCAGCAGAATTGATGTCCTGATTCGGCTTTCCCACCCATTTTCGAATCAGTCCACGCGGCACCTCCATACCGGGCACCGAGTGGCCTCCGCCAACAACTTTATAAAACCGGACGGGAGCCAAACGACAATCATAGTCCCATCTTTCCACCCGCGAATCGTCGTCGGTGCTTTTGTTCGGCAGCTGACGTTGTTGCGGTGACGGTTTACAAGAATTTCGGGACGTAAAGACCTGCAGGGTTTGCGGCACGGTTAACCGTTCACCGTCGAGTTTTCGCTTCAGCAATAAGGGACGACGATCCTTTCCATCGTAACTCACCAAACGATCTTCCGTTCCATTAATAAAAAGCATGGGCTTGCCGACAGTCTTCTGGCAACGACTGGCAATGTCTTTAGAAAGACTACCGATGATGGCGGCATAACCGGCGAAAGGATCACCGCCTTGGCAAGCCACTCGCATCGTCATCATGGCTCCATTTGAAACACCGGCCAAATAAATCTTTTGACTATTGATTTTCACAAAATGCGCTTTCAATTTTTTTGCCAACTCTTTTAAAAAACCAACATCATCAACGTGAGAAACACTATTGTTTCCATAATAGGTATCGCGACCATCGTTCCAGTGGTTTCTATTCCGGCCCGTGGAATCGGTCCCTTGAGCGTACACCAAAAGAAATCCTTTCTGCTTGGCTAGGTTCTCAAACTGCTGACCGGTGCCTTTGCGAAATTTCTCTACACTCCCATTGCCGCCATGGAGAAGAACCAAAACAGACCATTTTTTTATTCGATCATGAACGCCACGAAAAATCTTTACAGTTCGCTGATTTTTTTCAAAAACAAAGGAAAAGTCAGACAAACCTTCAACCGGCAAATCGGCTGCTGTTGCTTTAATGAGACCAAAAAATAGAATGACAAAAAATACACTGCGCATAGCCTTCCCCTTCGCTTATTAAGACAACGCCAAGCCAACAAAAAAGTTGCAGTTTTTTCGGCATAAAAAAGCGTCGCAAAATGAAACAAACTTCGGTGGCCGCTATACTTTTAAAATTAATCGATAAAGACACCGTTTTTGAGTTTATAGAGCTTCGGAAAGCGATTGGCGAAATCCTGATCATGGGTGACCACGATTAAGGTGAGTTTTAAATCCGTCTGCAGTTGAAAAAACAGATCTTGAATCACTCGCCCGTTCTCGCTGTCTAAATTTCCGGTGGGCTCATCGGCAAACAGAATTTCCGGATCATTAACCAAGGATCGAGCGATGGCAACCCGTTGCCGCTCACCACCACTGAGTTCTGAAGGATAGTGGTGGGCGCGCTTGCTTAAGCCCAAAAGATCTAACAATTCTGTGGCTTTTTTTTCTGACTCCGCCTTGCTTTTTCCCCCGACCCGAGCCGGTAGTGATACGTTTTCGACAGCTGTGAGTTCTGGCAGCAGGTGATGAAACTGAAAAACAAAACCCATTTTTTTATTTCGAAACTCGGCCAATTCGTCATCGGTTTTGCGAGTCAGGTCTTCGCCTTTGTAATAGATTTTACCCAAGCTTGGCATATCCAGGGTCCCTAGAATATGCAACAGAGTGCTTTTCCCAGCCCCAGAAACACCCATAATACAAACGGCGTCACCTTGATGGATACTGATGTCGACACCTTTTAGAACTTCGAGGCGCGCGCTTTCCATTTGATAGGCTTTAGTAATACATTTTGTAGAAAGAATCACATTACTCATACTTCAATCCTTCGACGGGTGACAGATTGGCACCGCGAAAAGCGGGAGCCAGTGTACTGAGAAAACAAATCACAAGGGTGGCAACAATCACCCACACCACATCTTGAAACTCCAAGTGGGTTGAAAAATTTGACATTCGATAAACATCTTCCGGCATAATCGGGTAGACTTTCTGCAAAGTCTCGAATCCGAAACAAAACAACAGCCCCAGGGTGAGGCCAATGGTCAAGCCCACCACCCCCAACGCCAACCCATGCAGACAAAACAAAAACACGATATGTTTTTTCTTCAATCCCAAGGCTCGCATCACGCTGATCTGAGAATAGCGTCTGAGTACACCTAGGAACAGAGTCGTCGAAACATTAAAGAAAGCGGCTATAACCATGATTAACATGACAAAGAATAAAACCATTTTTTCGTATTCAATGGCTCGGAATAAAGATTTGTTGGTCATTGACCAGTCACGCACGGAATAATCCCAACCCAAATGTTTTTGAATTTTTTCGGCCTCCACAAAAGATTTGTTGGAATCCTTGAGGCGTAGACGAAAACCATTGATTTTATTGCCCATCTCCGCCAAAGACTGCACCACATCCATATTGGCAATCATGACTCGTTCATTAAAATCATATTTGCCAAAGTCTAAAATCGAATGCACGTAAAAGTTTTGCACTTTTCGATCGACTCGGGAACTGGAACTTTGCGCCACTTTTGTATAAATGGCTTTAAAAGGATCGCCCACCTTAAGCTTTAGTTTTTTAGCCACCACTTTCCCTAAGTAGGCCGGCTCTCCAAGACCGGTCTCGCCCTCAGGCAAAGTTGAAATTGTGCGTCTTTGCAGCTCTTCAAGCCCTTGTGCCGTTTGCCAATCGACCCCTTGCAAGATAACAGCTGTCAGTTTTCCAGCACTGGCTACCAAGATTTCAACCTGAACAAAGCCAAGGGCTTGTCGGATGTCGGGACTAACACTGCGAATGTCTGTTTCAACAGCCTTGGGGTCAGAGATGCGTCCGCCGCGCTTAAAAACACTAACATCACCAGAAACATCAATAATCGAACTCTTGAGACTTTCCGTAAAGCCGCTGAATCCCGCCATACTGACAACTAAGAAGGCCACCCCTAAGCTGATGCCAAAAAGAGAAAACAGAGTTGTTGGCTCAGAAAAAATTTGCTTTTGAAATATGAATTTTCTGTACAACCACCAATTCAAGAATCAACCTCTTCTTCTTTCAGGAACTTTAAAAATGAAAAAATAAAATCGTCCAGATTTCCATCCATCACATCTTGAACTTGGCTGGTCTCTTCTGAGGTGCGATGATCCTTGACCATTTGATAAGGGTGCATCACGTAGGAGCGAATCTGGCTGCCCCACTCATTGGCTTTTTTCTGAGAGTTCATTTCATCTTTTTCTTTGTTTCTCTCTTCCATTTCTTTCTCGTACAGAGCCGCTCGCAACATCTTCATGGCGGTGTCACGGTTGGCATGCTGGGAGCGTTGATTTTGACACTGCACCACGATCCCCGAGGGCTCGTGAGTGATTCGAACCGCAGAGTCGGTGGTATTAATGTGCTGCCCTCCAGCCCCACTGGCGCGATAGGTGTCAATTTTTAAATCTTCATTGCGAATCTCTATATCAATATCGTCATCGACTTCGGGCCAAGCAAAAACCGAGGCAAAGCTAGTGTGCCGACGAGCATTGGAATCAAACGGTGAAATTCGCACCAAACGATGAACGCCCGATTCGGCTTTCAGATAACCATAGGCGTACGGCCCCTGAATATTTAAGGTGGCTGATTTCACACCAGCCTCTTCACCAGCGGTGTACTCCATGACTTCCACTTTATAGCCTTGCTGTTCGGCATAACGGGTGTACATACGATACAGCATGCCAGCCCAGTCAGCGGCTTCGGTACCACCGGCCCCTGAATTGATCGATAAAAATGCTGAGTTGATGTCACTTTCTCCATCAAGGAGTTTTTGCAGCTCTAACTCATCCACAACTTTTTGCAGACGAGCCACTTCGGAAACCGCCTCTTGAAAAGACTCTGAGTCCTCCGCTTCTTCGGCCATATCCAGAAGAATTCCAACCTCTTCAATTTTATCGTTCAGGTCTTGCCACTGCTGACAGGTCTTTTCATGCACGGCAATCGCCGTGTTGACCTTCTGCATTTCATCGGGATTTTTCCATAACTCTGGATTTTGCGCTTTGTGATTGAGTTCTTTTAATTCCTCTTGGCGGCGATCGATGTCAAAGGTACCTCCGCAGTTGTGCGGATTTCTCAGACAATTCCTGGGTCAGGCTACGGAACTCACTCAAATGGGTCTGCAAATTATAGGTTTTCTCTGCCATGCTCTTCCTTTTTGAAACCAGAAATCTAAAAGTATTTGTTTCTTAATACCTCAAATAGGGTGTCTTGCAATTCAAACATCTCCTTTTCAGCCTGACCACCCTTTTCGTGTTCATAGCCAAGAAGGTGTAAGACCCCGTGAATCAATAAATACCCAAGCTCCTCGTTCCTGCTTAATTTATGATCAATGGCTTGAGCGTCAACAACCTCACCGCAGATCACAAGCTCGCCGAGCTCGACCTTGGTGAAGCCAGAAAAGCTAAGAATATCAGTGACTTTGGTCTTAGACCTAAAGTCCTGATTGAGTTTTTTTATATGGGATGCTTCAACAAATGCTAATGTAATTTCGAGCTTTGCAATGTCGTGGTTCGCCCGCTTTTTAAGCTCTTTCGCCAAAGAATTCAGCCAGGAACAGACAAAACTGCGTGGAATACGCCACGAACTTAATTTTGCAAAATGGATTTCCACAGTCTCACTCCGGCTTTGTCACCGATACTGATACCTAATTTTACACAATTAAGGAAGTCATTCCTTCTCACCTTGAAGGCCATCACTGAAAGACGTTAGAGTCCATACTCGGCTTTTAGGAACAGTTTGAATCTAGGATGGTGCAGCGATGGGATCAGCAGCGACAGGAATTTCCTACCGAAACACCCAGTCCATCAGGCACTACCAACAGGCGGACTGGCAAGACTTCGCCACGGGATAGATGTAAAAATAAATGCTTGGGCCACTCCCGAATGTTTTACATGTCAGTGGCGCTGGTCAATAAAGAAGAACTCGCTCAAGTTCTTTCACAATCAGCCCGTATAGAAAAATGGCAGCGGATCGTTATGTTCATTGGCGTATTGGCTGAACAGGGTTTTGTTAAACCCAAACTGGTTGACCGTGTCGTTGAATTCACCAAAGCCGTTACCATCACCAAACTGCATGTACTCCGCTTTGGTCACTCCCATTGAGGCCATCACCGCTTGCAGAAACTGCTTGTAAGGGCGCCCCGGATAGTAACCTTTTTGCTTTTGCAGAGGTCGCTGTCGACAATCGATAAAATTTCCGGAAGAGATTTTTCCACCACCGTTACCAAACGAAATGGTCGGAATGTTCCATATGTTATGAGCTGTGGTCCAAGCGCCCAGCTCGTTGGTATAAAAAATAATGGAATTGTCTAACAGGTTACCACCATTGATGGGATCTGGAGTGTCGCGAAAGGCGCGAGCCAATTGAGACATCTTCTTCACAAAATACTGTTGTCGATCCGCTTGCACTTCACTGCTTGGAGCTTCGTGGTGTAAGCCTCCCGCAGTACCACCAGGAACTACAGCATCATCCCAACGCGATAAAGCCCAGTGGAAAACTCGGGTCTGATCACACATGGCCGCCAGCTTAAACATTTCTATATAATTGTCATACATGGCATCGATACTGTTCACACCCCAGCCTGAACCTGTGGGAAACTTCCAGTAGTTCCCTTTTCCCTGAACTTCAAAATTAACAGTCGGCTGTGTACAACTTGGAGGAAGGGTCACATTGTTTTTGACCTTTTTTTGCAAATCGGAAATTCCAGAAATATAGCGATCCAAAAGCTCTTTATCTGATTTTGATATACGCTTGTTATTTTCAAGAGCCTTTAAATCATTAAAGACTTGATCAACAACGTTCTCTTTGTTGGTTTGAGCTTGCGTCGGCCCCTGAGGTCCGCCGTTGGACAAGCCTGTCATAAGAGCATTGAAAAGAGCCACATCCCCCTGCAAGTGTTGGGAAATGGCGCGACTGCCATCCGCATTTCGATCAAACGAGTACCCTTTGACATGGTCATGATCATGCATTCGAATGGCTTTCCTGTGAACAACATCTGTCGCTTTATAAACATTGGGAGACTGTTCAATGATTACATCAATCGATTTCCCATAAATCGGACTGCGGTGACCACTGTGGGTGCCCGACAAAACAGAATTGTTGTGTCCTTGGTAATCTCCACCCGTAATCGACATACCAGAAATGACATTCATGTAGGGATAAAGATCCTGAAAGGAAGAGTCCACCACTCTTGACAACGGACCGGCAAAATTGGCCAGCGGTTTGTACCACATATCGGTCTGTCCAGCGATCTGCATCAGATCCGCTTGCTCGGCCGGCGTCCACTGATGGTAGTCAATCCCCAATTGCCCGAGGCAACTGACATAGCGAACCGTCTTCTGCCCCGCCACCTGCGCTAAAACCTGTCGTGGCATAAGAGACAGCAAGGGAGGTAAAGAGAGGCAGAAATAACCCGAGCCAATTAAAAATTGTCGGCGCGAATGCAGACGTTGTTGAATTTGTTTTTGACTTAACTTTTTGTTTTTCATCTTAATGCACCTTTTCGCCAATGTGCTCGTTTGCAATCAGTTCAACCACAGCTTCCAACAAGGGTTGATCGGGATTATTCAATCCTTCATAAACGCGCTGAAGTTCACAGTCGTCGACTCGCTCTTCCCGTTTTTCAAAAACATAACGAAAAAGATTTCTCGACATACAAGCCGCTCCCTCACCGGTTTCAACCATCGAAGTGATAAGATCGTAAGCATCGCTAACGGGCACATCGTTGTTTCCTGACATCGGAATCACTGTATTGGTATCAATCGGAAGAGTGCGCACAAAACTGTTGTTGTCCTCGGAGTCGAAAATCATTTCTTGATCTCGAAGGCGACCAAAAGAATCAAAGTTCTCAAAAGCAAACCCAGTGGGATTAATCACCGAATGACATCCCATACAAACCGGATCTTTGGTTTGGTGGGCGATGGACTCTCGATTTGTGGTTTCCAACAACTCGGCATGGGTCAATGCATCCGCATCACGGTCCCCCATGATATTGACATTGGGGCTTGGAATATTGTTACAGAGGTAGCGTTTTTGAAAATCCACACCCCGGTGAATAATACTGGTACGAAAGGTGTCATGAGTCAGAAAACTGGCGCGCATCAACAACCCCTGTCGACGCCCTCCAAAACTGGCCGGCTGCCCACCAGTGACTGGATTGTGGCCGTAAATTTCAGCCAACCCAGCATGCGATGCAAACGACTTTTTGGAAGTCATCAAATCACGAAAACTTCCCTGCTCTTGAAAAACAATTTGCTTAACAAAAACTCTCAGCTCATCGGACATAGCCTCATTGAGGCCATCAAGCTCTAAAGAGCCCGTCAGTTCAGTTGGAAGGTTGCTAACATCCTTAGCGCGATCGGCTAAAGCCCACCAAGACAACATATCAGCCACTTTTTCTTGTCCGCGAGGCGTCTGCAGAAGTCTTTCGGCATGAGCTTTAATTTGCGCCAAGTTTGAAAGCTGACCTTGCTTGGCGGCGGCCAACAGCGCGTCGTCAGGAACCGAGTCGAGTGTCGCAAAAGACAGGCGCGTGGCAATCTCGTACTGACTCAAGTAAGTGCGCTCAGGTGTATGGTTTCCACCTTCACCCAACTCTAGACGCCACAGAAAATAGGGTGACTGCAATGAATAAGACAAAACGGCTTCAAGATTGGTTAAGTAATCTCCACCACTGTTGGCCAGGTTTTTGATAAAAGTAGACTCCTCGGGTTTCAAGGGTCGTCTAAAGATTTTTACAGCAAAATTATTTATAAAGTTATCGATACAATTGGGCCCTGGGGTAGCCATCGAAGCACAGGCTCCAAACACATTTTCACGTCTCGATTGAGCACCAACCACATCCGCAGCCACGGCTTGCGCGATCGAGTGAAAGGAATCGATCTCGGCTGAGGACACTAAACTTTGCCGAGCGTGTGTTGTGGAGTCGTTGATCGGCTCCCCTAAACTTGAAAGGGCTCCGGAAACATTGTTGAGCGTCGTCACTCCAAACAAGTCTTCAATGGCATTGGTCAATTGCTGTTTTGACAGCAGCAGACTTTTTGTTTCGGAGGCCTGACTGTCATCGGTACACTTGAAACTGACAGCCGATGATGAAGAGGCCAGCAGAGCCTGTTCAGTGCTTTCAAAGCCGCCACAGTTTTGGTACAGCAACACGGCTGAACCCAATAAAATCATACGGATAATTTTTGAATTTCCCAGCATAGATCCCCATTCGACATTCTTTCCCCACCACTTAATGCTGCAATTTCAGAACCAAATTAATAATTTACAAGACCACACCAGCTTTGATCTAAGGCCGCTGTTCTCATTCTGAAACGTCCGCAAACTTGACGATGCAAAAAATATATCCAGTCTCGAAAGAATTCATTGCCAACAAATAGAAACACTCCCCTCGCCTGAGACTGAAACCACCATTGACAGAGTTCCAAGGAAGCGCGATACAAAACCATGTCAAAATTTAAAGATCTGGTTGCAATTGTCGAGAAGTTACGTGGTCCCAACGGATGCCCCTGGGACAAGGCTCAAACCCATGAGAGCTTAACTCCCTATGCCGTCGAAGAGGCCCATGAATTAGAAGAAGCGATTCATAACAAAGACGTTGAGAACATGAAAGAAGAGTTGGGTGATCTCTTATTTCAATCGGTTTTACATGCTGAGATTGCCAAACAGAATGGCGATTTTACTATTGATGATGTCCTTGAAACTTTGAACACCAAAATGGTGACCCGACACCCCCACGTCTTTGCTGACACCAAAGTCGAAAATGCCGACGATGTTGTTAAAAATTGGGAAGAGATTAAATCCCAAGAGAAGCAGGTTGATCTATTCGATATTCCGAAAAGTTTTCCTGCCCTGCTGGAGTCTCACAAAATTGGCAAGCGTTCCAAAAAGGCCGATTTCGACTGGGATACCCCAGAGCAGGTTTTTGGCGAGGTTACCGGCGAGTACAATGAATTGAAAGACGCTCTTGCATCAGGAGACAAACAACATATTGAAGAGGAACTCGGGGACCTCCTGTTTACCATTGCTCAATTGGCGCGCCACTTGGATCTTGATGCCGAAAAGGCCCTTCGCCTTTCCAATCGAAAATTTATCCGACGCTTTTATAAAATGCAGGAGCTTCGCCCCGACTTTGACTCTCTGTCGCGGCCCGAAAAAGAGAGTCTTTGGAGCCAAGCCAAAAAGGCTCTCCGCGACCCGTCTTAGTCTGCTAAACTCAGCCCTAAATTTAAAATATCCTGTGGTGAAAAATCGTAGAGCTTCACTTCAGGAAGCTTATCGGGTGCGATATCGCGCCCCAATCCGACCCCACCATCAGATGGTGAACTCAAAGTGTCAACAGTGACATAATCAGGGGTTACACCAATTCCATTGAGGGCCTGCCCTTTGACGTTAAAAAACTCAAAAGCTGTAAGGAGCAATCCGAAAGATCTTTGATCCTGAAGACTGATGGGAATATAAAACTGTCCGACAAGCTTGCCATAGGTGGAGCCACCAACAGTTAAAGAGCGTCCCAGTGCCTGATAACCACTGGCGACAATCTCTGAAGAACTCATCGTTCGATGATTGACTCTGACCACCAACGGCTTGCTGTCATCAATAAAAAATTCAGCCTTCGCCGGATACTCTTTCAGAGGTGAAAAATGTCTCGCACCCAGTTTTGAGAAGGCCACAACCCTGTCTCTAGCAAAAAGACTTAAAACATTAATGGCCTCGTCGGTGTTACCACCAGGATTGTTTCGCAAATCGAGGACAAAGGCATCCACCGTTTCCGTTTGTAAAATCTGAGTCACCTCTTCATAGATGGCCTGAGTGATTCCCGGCTCAAAAGAGCTCATTTGTATATTGAGGAGATTCTTCCCGCTTCTTTTTTGAAGGGACACTTGAAAATAAAAATGCAAGGGATTAAGGGGGGTGGCTTGCAGTGAGACGGCCTTTTCAGCATCCCCTTGCTGCAAATTCAACTGAATACTGTTTTCCGTATCAAGCAACACACGGTCAACCTCTTCCGCCGACATTTGTTGAGCCGCCTGCCCGTTGATTGTCACAACCTTATCGCCCAGCTGTAATCCCT
>CAXRIX010000037.1:0-25713 GCA_964230555.1 Bdellovibrionales bacterium | reverse complement strand
TCCGTATTTAGGTGGAGAAGAAGAGGCTGTCGAGCTGTAAAGCCACCCAAAAAACAGAACAAAAAAAAGGCTTTGAGGTTTTCTCAAAGCCTTTTTTATTTCTTAATCCAATTTCTTTTTAAAGTTCGATAAGCGTCTCTTGCCCTTGGCCCACTTTGTTGGTCCAGTGGTGGCGGTAAGCACGCACATCGGTATCGGCGTCTTCACTTTGCGGGCGAACATCTTCAACAACCACTTCGGGAGTGGTCTCTTCTTCCACCTCTTCGGCAGCAGAATCGTCATCTCCATCATCAAACAAAGCGGTTAGCTGCTCCTGAGTGAGCTCTGTGGTTGCATCGTCAGCCATGTGACGATCGCCGTTTGAGAAAGCATGCAATTGATTGGAATTGGCTTCACCAATTCTTTCGCAGTTAAAGAGTCGGTTGTTTGCGCCTCTTAAACCAGAACAGTGCTGTTCACATTGATCTATTACATTGTTAGCGGCTCGAACCATGGCGCGGACACCAATAGAGGTTCCAACACCCACTTCAATAGCAGCCAATTCGCTGATTGCGGTTTCTCGGGGGGACTCGATATCATGTTGTGACGTCAGCAGGCTGGCCCAGGTTTGAGATAATACACCAGTCGCCAAATGCTGTTTGCAGGTCCGCCCTGTGATTTCGTGGTTTCCTCCATCTGCGAATGCTGTAAACGAAAAGCTAGCCGCAAAAAGGAAAACTAGAATACGTGAGATTGAATAGCTCATCTTAATTTCCTCCAAATTCATCAATATAGATAAGTGCAAGGCTGGGACCGCTATTGGCACGCGTAATTTCAATATGAGACGCCGCCATCGTAACGCGCTACACACCTGTCAACACATTAGACACCCTGTGAGGCTTTTCTCTGCGTGGGCGCCTTTGCTCGGCCCCCTCATTTCAAGAGCGGGCTCCTGCCCTTGCCGGTATTTCACCCTGCGGGTGAAAGCGCGTCCCGCTTACCGGACTCTTGAAATGAGGGGCCCGAGCAAAGGCACCTCCGAAAGAGAAACGATGGGCCTCTCTATTCAGGCTCAAGAACCTTATTCTTTCGTAAACAAAGATTGAGAAAATTTATAGAGGAAGTGGAGAGCAATTAAATGCTCCTCACACTCAGTGAGATCCTTTGTATCGAACCTTAAAAAGTAAACAGACCCTTGATAAGTCGAGAGCAAGAACTTCAGTATCGAATAACAAGGTAGCGTGATGGTGCAAACTTTAAAAAAGTTCCTATGAGAGCCACGATAGGCATTCTTGGATGGAAGACTTGAAAAAATGAACCTCCTTAAAGCGGACGCGTTTTCGCCCAAAGGGCGAAATTAAGGTTAGGCAGGAGCCGCGGTTCATCTTTTCAAGTCTTCCATCCAAGGCTGCCGGCCGAGGACTGGATCAGAGATCTTTGGCTTTTTTAGTGAAAAGGCAAAAGGCGAAAGGGAGAGGGGAGGTGCGTTCATCGCGATCGCTGAGGATAAATTGATCCTCGAAATCGGGGTACTTGGCATCGCCCTCGTATTCCTTATCAATCAAGGTCAGGTACAGTTGGTCGGCTTGCTCTAATGTCTGTTTGTAAATTTCGCCACCGCCGATGATGAAGACCTCGGAGCCCCATTTGTCAGTTTGAGTTTTGCAAAACTCAAGAGCTTTATCAATGGATGAGAAAACCTCGACACCTTCGGGAACTTCATAATTTTCCTGTCGAGTGATCACAATGTGAAGTCGATTTTTTAAGAGTTTTGGGAAAGACTCGAAAGTCTTTCTTCCCATGACAATCATGTGACCGGAGGTTTTATCTCTGAAATACTTCATGTCTTCCGGAAGGTCCCAGGGCAGATCTCCATCCACCCCGATCACTTTGTTTTTTGAAAGGGCGGCGATATGGGAAATAATCATACTGATACCTGCGCTTTAATGGCGGGATGGGGTTCGTATTCTAAAAGCGAAAAGTCTTCGTACTTAAAATCAAAAATACTTTTTACGTCCGGGTTCAATTTCATGACCGGTAGCTGTTTTGGTGTGCGACTCAACTGAAGCTTCACCTGTTCCATGTGATTATTGTAAATGTGTGCATCACCGAGAGTGTGAATAAACTCACCCGGCTCAAGACCGGTGACTTGCGCGATCATCATCGTTAACAAGGCATAGCTGGCAATGTTGAAGGGAACTCCTAGAAACACGTCAGCACTTCGTTGATAAAGCTGACATGAAAGTTTGCCATCATTCACATAAAATTGAAAAAACGCGTGGCAAGGGGGCAGTGCCATTTTTTCCACTTCGCCAGGATTATAGGCCACCACAAGGTGACGGCGCGAATTGGGGTTGGTTTTAATTTGTTCTATGACGTTGGCAATTTGATCCACTGTTTTACCGTCGGCGGTTTTCCAAGATCGCCATTGCACGCCATAAACCGGGCCAAGATCACCATTTTCGTCGGCCCACTCGTCCCAAATCCGGACCTTGTGTTCCTTGAGGTATTGGATGTTGGAGTCCCCTGACAGAAACCAAAGCAATTCATGAATAATCGATTTCAAATGAACTTTCTTGGTGGTTAACAAAGGGAAGCGATCAAGCGGGTAGCGGGCCTGATAGCCGAAAACACTTAGCGTGCCGGTGCCAGTTCGATCTTCCTTGGGACTGCCATTCTCTAAAATATGGTTTACAAGATTGAGGTATGTTTTCACGCCAAAGCTCCTTTTTAATTCGTCAGAAAGGATGGGGCTCCGATCCTTGTGGCCCGATATCCGGGTTTATTAATAACACCCTCCATGGGAGGGGGAAATAGGGTTCCCACGGGTTAAACCTTAGGCATTAAAAAACGTTAATGATTCTAGAGATTTAAATTTTTTTGAAGGATCTTAAAAAAGCTGATTGCTGGGGGGTGACAATCGCCTTTGAATCCAATAGACATTGAGTTGCTAAAAGGCAGTGCAATTTTTGCTTTTTGGGAGGGTTTTTGGAAATTCGTGACCCCATTCATGGGACTCTAAGTATCTCAAAAAACGAGACTGCGGTGTTGGACTCGCCCGCCTTTCAACGCCTGCGGATGATTAAGCAGTTGGGATTTTCGGAGTTTAGTTTTCCGGGTGCGACCCACAGTCGATATATTCATTCTTTGGGAGTTTCTTACCTGGCCGGAATTGCCTTCGATTTTATTTTTAAAGATTTCACTTTTAGTAGTCCCGAAAAAAAGCGAACTTTCCGTCAGATTTTACGTTTGGGAGCGTTATTGCATGATATCGGTCATGGTCCTTTAAGTCACACCACCGAAGAGGTCATGCCGAATCTGAAAGATCTTGATGTTAAAGTTTATCGAGATCGTCAGGATCCTTCATCGCAAGTCAGCTTAATGTCGCAGGTCGATCGGCAAGCCGATCATGAAGACTACACAATAAAATTTGTCACCGATTCGCATTTAACGGAAATTTTGTCGTCGTCATTTCAAGAGTTCGAACCCTATCATATCGCCTGTTTAATTGATAAAGGACTGCTCGACAAAGATGACTTCTTTGTTGATCAGGGCTTAAACTTTCGAATTATTCTCAGCCAAATTATCAGCTCAGAGGTTGACGTCGACCGTATGGATTACTTGCTACGCGATGCTTATTTCTGTGGGACGTCTTACGGAAAAGTTGAACTGAATTGGCTTTTAGGGAATTTTAAATACCATGAAGTCAACGGTGCGGTTCATTTGGCCCTGGATCGTCGAGCCATTTATACCTTTGATGACTTCTTGCTTTCACGCCACCACATGTATCTGATGGTTTACTTTCATCATAAAAGCATAATCTACGAAGAAATGCTGTATCGGTATTTAACCTCTGAGGATTGCGAGTACAAATTGCCAGCGGATATCGAGCAATACCTAAACGCGACTGATTTTTCTCTTTATCAAAATATGGCGGAGTCAAAGAACCCCTGGGCACGACGAATCTCGGATCGAAACTCCTATAAGGTTTTGTTTGAAAACCACGTGACCTCCGTGGGGTCGGGACGAACGGCGAAAATCCAAGAGATGTTAAATGAGGCAGGTATCGAAACAATTATTGCTAGCTCAGCGTCTCGACTCTCAAAATACCACGGGCTTTCAGAGGAAGACGGATCGGAGAAAATTTTCGTGGTTGATCCCTACGACCCGCAGGGAAAACCAGTCAGCATCGAAGAATGCACTGAAATTTTTCAGAAATACGAAGGGGCCCGTACAATTGAAAGGGTCTACGTCTCTCCAGAAAATATTGAAATGGCTAGAGCCTTATTGGCAAAGATAAAATTTTAAAAAAGGGAACAATTATGAGGATAAGTCTACTGATTGCATTTTTATTTCTGTCTAACCCGGTTTTGGCGAATGAGCTTGGCGAAAAGTTCTGTGCTGATTCAGCGCAGTTGTATTTCCAGGGATATCACCAGCGAGTGCTCGATGAAATGGGCGTGGTACAGGGTTATAACGAGGTTATTTCAGTCGAATATTTCCAGAAGATCAATGACATCGACCAGCGTGATGAGACCTACCACTACGAAGTGATTGCTGAAAACGACGAAGGTGATTGGTGGGTTTGGGAGTACATAGTTCCAGTGGAAGCCTGGTTAGAAGCCGGTGGGAAGGCTCACACCTGTACTGTCGGCGAACTCCAATTTCTAGGAGTGACTGAGCAGTCTGCAAACTGAGGAGCCTATTTTTTATCCGACCCACTGGGTTGGTAAGTGTCTTTTTTTAGACAGTGTATATCCATAGTGGGACAGTTTTAGTCTCGTCTTGAGAAAGCGATAAGAAATTCTTCAATTTCTTTTGAAAAACCTAAAGTATTTTTTTGATACCCCGATTTTAGTCCTGTAAGGAACGACGAACATCAAAGAAACTCTCCTTCGCTCTTCTCAAGAATCTCATCCCTTCATTAACAAATTTTTATAACAGCTATATAGGCGCACGGAAGCGTAGCTCACGTCATTTGATCTAACGGAAGAGTAGGCTGTAAGTAGGAGGTTATAATGAGTCTGCGTATAAACACCAATCTGGCATCGATCAATGCCCAACGGCAGTTGGCCAAACAAGAAAGTCGAAGCTTAAATTCAATGAAATCTTTAGCATCTGGAAGTCGAATCAATTCGGCGTCTGACGATGCAGCTGGGCTAGCCATTTCAGAAAACCTGAAGGCGCAAAACAGAGGAAATCGAATGGCTAAAAGGAATGCCGAAGATGCTATTTCTTTTATTCAAGTCGGTGAAGGTTCACTCAATGAAATCAATAACATTATGGTGCGATTGAGAGAGTTGAGTGTCCAGAGTGCGAGTGACACGGTTGGCGATACTGAGCGAGAATTTATCGACCAAGAAAAAGAGCAGTTGCTTGAAGAGGTCGATCGAATCGCTGAAAGTACGAAATTCGGTGACAAACATCTTCTCAATGGATCTTTAGATGAGCTGGAGTTTCAAGTGGGAGTTGACGGTGGTGAAAGCTCGGTGATCCGATACAATTCCCAAGCGGATGCGACCACCGGTGCTTTGGATGTTTCAGGTCTTGATTTAACAGATAAATCGAGCTCTCGAGATGCCTTAGAAACTCTGGATGGAGCCATTGACCAAATTGGTAATATGCGAGCCAATTTTGGTGCATTACAAAATCGTCTTGATTCAACGATTGCAAATTTAGACACCTCCTATGAAAGTGCTTCGGCAGCCAACTCACGGATTCGTGATGCCGATATTGCTGCGGAGTCCGCCGAATTCACTTCGGCCCAAATTCTACAGCAAGCTTCCATAGGTATGCTCGCGCAAGCGAACCAGTCTAAAGCAGCAGCGTTGCAGTTGATTAGCGGTTAGAACAATATCCTTTCACCCAAAAGGTGTGTCTGCATACATCTTTTTCTTTTCGGGGGTTTAACAGAAGGAGCCGAATGGCTCCTTCTTCCTTGAAAGCGGTGGTCGGAAAAAAAGGCACTCCATACCATTTGTTTGTTTGCTAGAAAGTTTGATTTTTTGTCGAACTTTTAGCCAACTGTTTTTTCTACACTTTTTCCAACATTTTTCTAAAAAAAAGTTAAGTCCCTAATTTAATTAAAATAAATATTAAATTTGAGCCCATTCTTAGGTCCTGTTGCAAAAAAAAATCAAGACTTTTTGCGGGGGCACCTAAAGTCTAGCCCCAACTGGCCGAAAGGTTGGCTGTTAGTGCCCGGGGGGGTTAAGGCAAAACTCCTTTTTCCCTTCGAACATTTACGACAACAAAAGAACCACAACAAGGTTCAGCGATCAAGTCATGTATGTGGCTTGGGGATTTAGCAACTTAGGATTCATAAGGAGGAAGAAATGGCTCTAAGGATTGCAACGAATGTCCCTTCGATTACTGCGCAACGTGCGCTCAATGGGACTCAAAGACAAGCGAATACCGCGATGGCGCAATTGTCATCAGGATCAAGAATTACTAAAGCGGCTGATGATGCTGCAGGTTTATCGATCTCTGAAGGCCTAAAGTCGGATATTCGATCTTATAAACAAGCCCAACGCAACACGCAAGATGGTATTTCATTCGTGCAAGTGGCAGAGGGTGGATTAACAGAAGTGGGTAACATTCTAACTCGTTTTAGAGAGTTATCGATTCAAGCGGCTTCAGACACCATTGGTGATCAAGAGCGCGGATTCATTCAAAAAGAAGTTGAGCAGTTAAAGTCAGAAATTGATCGAGTGGCTCAATCGACAATGTTTGGTTCAAAGAAACTTCTTGATGGAAGTGGTGAAGTTTTTGATTTCCAAGTCGGAATTCACTCGGATCCGGAACTGAACACCATTCAATTCGATTCTTCGCAGAATGATGTCACCTTGGGTTCTTTGGGACTTAGTGGACTTGATATCTCTGATAAAAGTGGCGCTCAATCGGCTCTACAAGATATCGATGCTGCTTTGAACACTGTGAATGGATCGCGCGCAAGTTTGGGTGCTTTACAAAACAGACTGACGATGACAACAGAAAACATTGATACCTCCATAGAGAGTGTGTCAGCGGCCAACTCCCGTATTCGCGATGCTGATATCGCTGAATCAACGGCGAGTTTGACTAAAAATAACATTTTGTTGAACGCAACGACTTCAGTATTGAGTCAAGCGAACTCCAATCCACAGTTAGCCTTACAATTGTTGGGTTAATACAGTGCCATTCTTCCACCGCCGGGGGGTTGAAAAACCTCCCGATTTTAGGGAGTTAGGCATTAAAGATTGGCGGCAAAAGGTCCGATAAGGATATTGATGAATATTCGATCGGTTTCTAATCCAGCGCCTTTATTGGGCAAAGAAAAAGTCGAGGCTTCGAAGACGATTAAGTCAGATGAGACCTCAGAGCGTGAGGGTAATGGGCAGCAGCCTTACCCCGATGGGGAAGCTCATCGTGCTTTGACAGATGAAGAGTTGGATCAGGTTGTTGAAAAAATAAAAGCTCATGATGGCATTCAAAAAAATGGATTGCTCGTCAAACTCGTCGAGGAAAATGGGCAAAAAATTGTAAAGTTAGAAACTCCCGAAGGCAAGATTGTAAAACGCTTCGTAGAGCGGGATCTCTATTTTTTTCTTACCCACAGCGGTAGTGAAGAATTTCACCTTGTCAATAAATCGGCTTAAGTCTTGGCCGACCTTGGTTCTAAAAATGTTAAATAGTCAAAGTAATGGCACCTCAATCGAGCTGTTAATGAATTCAGTCCCTTAGCATCACGATAATTGCTTTTGTCTATGACATATTAATGACTCACAGAATATCCGTTCTTTCAGGCATAATAGAGATATAAATCAAGGAGGATTTTTGCCTATTCGTTTTGGAGGACTTGCATCGGGACTACCACCCAATATCGTTGAGCAGATAATGGCCAGCGAACGCATGCCTATTCAGAACATGGAGCAAAAGAAAGGCAACATAAACGCCAAACTCGAATTGGTTGGTGATTTGGAAAGCCGCCTTCGTAAAGTCGCAGATACTACCAAGGATATTATAGGAGTCGGGGGATTCAAAGATTACTCGATGGAGTTTTCTCGCGATGGAATCTTATCGGGAGCTATCGATCCTGCACAAGCTCAGACTGGCTCCTGGTCTCTTGAGGTAATGAAATTACCCAAGAGCGCCGGCCGGATGACCAATGGATTTCCCGATAGAGATCGCACTCAAGTTGGTGTGGGATATCTAAAGTTTGAAACTCCGGAAGGCGAGCACGAGGTCTATATCAATGATTCCAACAACACCCTTCAAGGTATCGTCAGAGCGGTTAACGAGGCTGGCATAGGAATTCAAGCCAATGTTATTAAAGATTCAAATGATTCAGATTATCCCCATAAAATTATTTTCAGCAGTAATAAGTATGGAGATGAAAACGACGTCGCTTTTCCTACAGTCTATTTGCTAGATGGTGACCATGACTTTTATTTTGATAAGGAACGTGCCGCTGAAAACGGAAAAATTAAGCTCAATGGTTTTGAAGTTGAAGTCAGTGCCAGGGAGCTTGATGATGTGATTCCCGGGGTTAATCTAAATTTGCTAAGTGCGGAGCCTGGCCGCGAGGTGACCGTTACCGTTAATGAAGACTACGAAGCCATTAAGGGAAAAATGGATGAATTTGTCGCCTCAATGAATAGTGTTCTTGGATTCATTCAAAGCCAGAATCAAATGGATGAGACGACCGATACAAGTCGCACCCTTGGAGGTGACTCTATGCTGCGAAGTGTGGAGATGCGAATGAGAAGCTTGCTTCAGTCGGGATCTTATTCGCTTTCTGATGGAATTCATCGCCTTTCGCAGTTGGGTGTTGAGTTCAATCGTTCTGGAACCTTGGATTTCGATAAGGACAAATTTAATAAAGTTTTACAAACTAAGCCCAAAGAAGTCGTCCAATTCCTGCGTGGAGACGGCAGTCGTGGCTCCGGTTTTATATCGAAGGTTAAAGAATTGGTACAAACATCTGTGAATGGCTCGTTCGGTGTGATTGGCAATCGGAAAAGTGGACTGCAAAATCGAATTCGAAGAATTGATCAAAATATTTCTAATAAAGAAAGAATGCTAGCCAGAAAAGAGGACAATCTTAGAAGAAAATTCTCTCGTCTGGAAGAGCAGATGGGACGTTTACAAGCGCAAGGTGGGGCAGTGAGTGCACTCGGTGGTGGCGGTGGTGCCATCCAAGGGTTGCCAATCGGATAATGAGGGGATGTTGAGTGGGATACAATAAATATAAAAAAGCGTCAGTTGAAAGTGCGAGTCAAGAGAAACTCCTTCTCATGTTGTATGAAGGTGCCATCAAGTTTACCAAACGTGCCATTATAGCAGCAGACAACAAGGATATTGCAAATCGGTGTGAGAATATTACTCGTGCGTACGATATCGTTCTCGAGTTGATGAACACCTTGGATTTCAAAGTCGGTGGAGAGGTGGCAGAGAATCTTGAGCAACTTTATATGTTCATAACCGATGAGCTCACTCGTGCGAATATTACGGGTAAAAAGGAACATCTAGAAAACGTATTAAAGATTTTAGAGACTCTTTACGATGGATGGAAAGAGGCCGTTGAATTAATTAAAAAGAAAGAATCTAAGGGAGCATAGGGGGCAACATGAGCAAAGTTTTAGAGCTTTTAAAAGAAAAGAATTTCTACTTAGAAAGATTTTTAGAAGAATCGAAGAAAGAGAGAGGTCGCTTCAAAGCAAGAAAATTTGAAAATCTTGATCATCTTTACAAAAAGCGAGAACAGATTTTACTAAATATTCAAAGTATTGATCGTCGTATTTCAGAAATCTGCGAAGATGATTCAAAGGAAAACCTGAATCCTCCAAAGAAAAATGAAATTTCTGACATGCTGGCAATGATCAAAACCAATGTGCGATCGATCATGGAAGAGGATCTTCAAATTATTTCGTTTATTGAAAATGAGAAGACAAAAATTATCAAAGAGATTGGCAATACTAAAGAAGGGCGCAAAGTTCTAAAAGGCTACAAAGCTCTTTAATTTTTTTTGTCAGGATTTTGACCCTTTGAATCTGGATATTGGCGCTCCACAATGTCTTAAGTCCAGATCAAAATTGTGAGCTATCATTAAATCGAATTTGACTCAGTTCTCTGAGTCATCAGAGTTGGCATCTCCTTTGCTTTAATATGGTGTGACAATAACAACCAAAGGGAATGCCATGGAAACCATTCAATCAAGTACGCCAGACCAATTTCAGACTCTCGATCTTGGAAATATTTCTGTAAAAGAGAAGTTAAATAAGTCTATTGAAATAGAAAGCTGGAGCCAGGCTTTTGCGATCACCAAAGAGATTGATGTCGACAAGGCTACAGATATTGATCTGTTGATGATGGTCTCCGAGGTTTATACAAAAATGGAAGATTATCCTGCGGCCTTAAAAGTCTTTCATCAAATGCTCGATATACTTGATGAAAAAGAGCCGAAGCTCTTTGAAGTCTATAAAAATATGGGGAATTTGTATCTTAAGTGTGGCGATGTCGATGCCGCTGAAGAAAAATACAACTTGGCCAATGCGATCAACAGCCAAGATGAGAATTTAAATATCAATTACGGAGTTTTATCCATTCAGAAAGGGCACTACGAAGAAGCTAAAGCCCGATTTGCACAGGTTCTTCAGATTAACCCTCAGTCGGACCTTGCCTGGGTGGGAATTGGTCTGGTTCATCGCGCTCATGCTGATCACGAACTGGCTCGCGCCTGTGTCTTACGAGGACTTGATGAAAATCCATATAATAAATTAGCGATTACAAACTACTACCAGTGGTGCTTTCAGGACAATGTCGATGCCACCGACACATTTATGAACCAGTATCTTGAAAAGTATCCCAACGATTCTGAAATTCAAAAACTGACAAGCGGATTGCATCAGTAAGATGATGTCATTAGTTCCAGAGGTTCACCTTTTTATTTGTCTTGATCCAAGGATCTCACCAGGTCCGATTTTACATCTGTTGGATGTAGCACGTGCCCAGGATTGGCAACAAGAAACGGTTCTTATTTGTGACGAGAGCTGGAAACCATTTGTCAACATTGATCAACCGGTTCTTTTTATTGATCGGGACCGTGTGTTTGGTCAAGACAGTCAAGGAGCGGCTAACAGCTTACCCTATCTTGAAAACTTCTTGGAGCAACTTGATAACTTTGAAATTCAGCACATTACTCAAATCGGTAATTTAAGTTGGGGACGCTGGCTAGAAGTCTATTTTGACAGTGAATCCTCAGCTCCCATGCAATCTCTTAATTGGGAAGAAAAACAGATTTCAAGTCTGCAGATTATCAACGATTTAGCGCAAGAACTGGGACTTGATTTAGGATCTTTTGTAAATGCAGAAAAAAAATCAAGCGGAGTTTATATTGACCCCTATGTTGAAGGAAAACTTTCACAGGAGTTTCTTAAGTTGGTATCCGATCTTAATGGGATATCAGTACCCTCTTGGTTGAGTATCGTCTGTCAAGACGAAGATGTTGAAACTTTAAGCCAACTGGGCCTTGAGGACTGTCTTGTTGAGCCATCGGAATGTGAGACGAGTCTTTTCAATCAGCCGGTTTTTTGTTTTTCTGATCAATCGATGTTTGCCCATACCAGTCGCGCCTACAATATTGCGATATATAAATCAGAGACTGAAAATTCTTTGTTTGTGCCAGGAGACATATCCATTGAACCAAACACTGACATTCATATTTCGGAAATCTTTAACATCCTGGCCTACTGGCGGACTAAAAGACTAAAAGAACTGGCCTTCCAGTGGTTGAATATGGGGATAAAAATTAATTGTATCGAGAATTTCTATGGGCGTGCAGTGAGAAGAAATCTTTTGAACTATTCTTCTGATCTCTATCACTGTCAAATTCTTATCGATCGTTATTTGACCGGAAGTTCGGTGACATCGCCGCTGTTTATTTCGAGCATGATCTATGAAATGCGTCAGCAGGTGAATAACGATCCTTATGCTCTGTCTTTTTCATTAAAGCTTCTGATAATGATACTCGACCGTATGATTTCAGCAGCAAAATGTGGAGAGCGTTTATTTGGCCGTTTAGGCAGTGACTATCATCGAATTATTATTGGAGAGGCTCTGATAGAAGGGCTTATTGAAACCTCATGGAGCGATAAAAAGGTTATGGATATCTCGAAAAAGCTTCAGCAGTTTCATGGTTTTTTAACAAAAGTCGATTTTGCCAATGACCAGATGGAGGCCTTTCCAAATCACAAGGAGTCAGCATGAAAAACTTAAAAGTATCGCGTTCATCTCATCCTATGACTTTTAAAAAATGTAAAAACCTCGGCGAGCTAGTCGCAGTTGTCGAAAAAGAAGGTGAAGCCGATAATCTTTTTATTACTCAAGTTATTCTCAATAATAAGATTATGGATGAAGAGGAAGAGAAGTTGCTGACATCACTTTCTGTCAATGAAATTGAATCAATGGTTTTCAAAATGGCCACTATCAGTGAGATTGTGCGTGAAACCTTAGCTGACACACTTTATGCAATTCAAAGCACTCAAAGCAAAGCCATTGAATTTGCGAAATCGTTTCGCCAGAACTTTGAAGTTGACGATGAAAAGGTCAAGTTCACTCTTATTCAGTGCCGTCAGATTATCAATAGTTTAGAAGAGATTTTTTGTGCCCATCAAAACGAGACTTTTTTAATTAAGCACCACTCTTTGTGGAACGAAGCTGAGAAAGAACTGACCAACATCCTGCAGTGCATCTTCCAGACAAGAAAAATGCCAGGATTTAATATGCTCTGTGATTTGATGGAGTATGACCTCGTTCAAGCCCTCGACCAATGGGAAGAAGTTATCGAGAAGGAGCTATTAGAGAACTCCTCATTGAATGGCATTTTTAGTTTGAAAAACCAGGCCTCTCAAAGAGATAATGAGGTGGATGCCTGAATCTTCTGAAATTCTTCTTTGTGCTGTTGATATTCGGCCTGAGTCAAAATCATCATTAACCGAAGGACTTGCGCAATTTAAAGATAAGATTGTGTACGTCGACCCGGGCGAGCCCCTTACGCTGGAACCTCTGGTGGCAATTTTCGAGCTGACCCAGGGAAACTATACGAATGTTGACGAACAATTGGCTGAGTTCCGGGCCCAGTTCGAATCAACAACGATTATTTTACTTGTCGATAAAGTCGAACCTCAGTTCTTAAGTGCTCTTCTTTCAAAGTACGATATTTTTGCGGCCTTATCAGGTCCAAAAGGAATTGTAAAAAGTGTTGAAAAAGGGATTGATAATTTTGCTGAGCAGAAGGAATACAATGACACTCTTTTGCGGGTCAAAAAGCAGAATAAAAGTTTAGAGAGCTTGAAAACAAATCTTCAAGACCTAGTGCATGAGCGTACAAAAAGCGAATATGAAGAAAACAAGCAGATGGAAGGGACTGTCAAAGAACTACAGTCGCTATTAAGATTTATTAAAAATGTCGGACGCCTTGAAACAATTGAAGAGTTGATGGAGCAGATCCGCGATGAATTCAAGAAAATCCGTGGTATTATGCCACCACTCCTCATCATGGCCGATAACACACGCTCGGTTCGAGTTTTCTCATTCCAAGGTAAACAGTTGATTGAAAAGCGGGTTAACTATTCAAAAGAATTTTCAGATTTAAAATCAATGACTTCTGAAAAAATGAAAGCCACACTCAGCAATATTTTAGGGCGTCCTTTTGGTAAATTGTCGTCTTTGGATTTTAAATTTAAAGCCGAAGAGCTCAATAATTTTGAGGCTCTGTTGGTTTTTGAAGAATCACTTGGAGAAAAACAGAAAGGGAGTTTTTCGGTTTATTCGAAAGAACGGTGGCCGATTATCAATATGGCCTTAGAGAGTCTTCTTTTAAAAGAAAGTTTGCACAATATTGCTCGTCAGTGGGCTCGTACTTTTAATGAGATGGAAGATCCGATTATTATACTCGATCAGAATTATAAAATGTCGTTGTCGAATGCTGATTTTCATAAACAAACAAACACTCATTGCTATGAGGCTTTTGCAAACAGGGATACGCCTTGTAAAGATTGCCCGATCCAAGAAACTTTCTCGTCAGAGCAGCCAAAGACGGCCGACATAAGAGTGGGAACAAAAATTTATCGCGTGCATTCTTACCCCATTCGCATGCAGGGATTCGATGGGGCTTCCCATGTCATCAATCAATATGTTGATGTTACTCAAAGCATTGATCTCCAAAGTCGTGTTATTCAAGGCGAAAAGATGGCTGCCGTCGGTCTGTTGGCTGGAAATATTGCCCATGAACTCAATAATCCCCTGACTGGAATTTTCTCACTTTCTGACTTGCTACTACAAGATTTTGAGCCTGAAAGTAATCTTCATAAGGATCTGACCGAAGTTAAAAATGCCGCCAAACGCTGCCAAGTGATAATTAAAGATCTTCTCGACTTTACGGAAGTCGGAGAAGACTCTAGAGCCAAAAAAATTGATGTTAACGATTTATTGCGAAAGACTTTGCCGCTTTTAAAGATGGCCATGCGGACTTTAAATTCGAACATCGATCTTTTCGAGGAGCCACTCTACGTAAAGTTGAATCCTCAGCTTCTTCAGCAAGTTCTTTTTAACTTGATCAACAATGCCTGTCAGGCCATGGAGGACAATGGCTATTTGTATGTCACTACGGCTCCAGTGAAAAATACCGTCGAGATTCGCGTGCGTGACACGGGCCCCGGTATACCCAATGACGTGGCTGAATCAGTTTTTGAGCCGTTTTTTACAACAAAAGAAGAGGGTAAGGGGACTGGTTTAGGGTTGAGTATGTCAAAAAGTGTAGTAGAACGTGCTGGCGGCACCTTGCAACTCAATAATGAAATCGAAGAAGGTGCGGAATTCATAGTTCAACTCCCAATGGCGGAAACATGAAAGTACTGATAATAGATGACGAGCCTCTTGTGCGTCGCTCTTTAGAAAAAATTTTCCAGAAAATGAATCACGAGGTGGTGACCGCCAAAGACGGTCATGAAGGTGTTGAAGTTTGGAAAGCAAGTCAGCCCGACGGAGTTGTGGTTGATGTTTTGATGCCAGGGTTGACGGGGCCAGAAGTGATCGCAGAAGTGGCGCCCTCAGAGAATACAGCGATCGTTCTAATTTCAGCCTATTCGGGAGATTACAACCCGGACTCAGTGAAGCAGTTGGGAGCGGACCTCTTTATTGAAAAACCATTCGAGAGCATCAAGGATATCGTCGACTCTCTAGAAAAAGTGTGGAGCGTCAAAAACAAATGAGGGTGATTGGAGGTAAGTATGGCGGACGTAAGCTCGTTGCCTTTAAGGCCTCTCACATTCGTCCAACCACGGATCGTGTTAAAGAGGTCATTTTTAACAAGCTACAATTTAGTATTGAGGGCGCCGATGTGCTCGACCTTTTCTCTGGAACCGGCAGTTTGGCTTTTGAGGCTCTTTCTCGTGGGGCCAATAGAGTTCAGGCCGTTGAGTTGAGTCAAAGCTCGATTCAGATCATCAAGAAGAATCAGTCAATGCTGAAAGTCGGTGACGAGTTACAGATCGCCCGCTCTGACATTTACAAGTTTTTGAAGCATCATACGGACTCTTACGATATAATTTTAGTAGATCCTCCTTTTACCAAAGCGATGGCCGATGAAGTCTTGTTGGCTTTGTCGCAGTCTCAATGCCTTCGGAAACAGTCTGAAGTTTTTATAGAGTCGGGTGCAAAAGAGCCTATTCAAGACGCTTACGGGTCTCTAGTTCTTGAAAAGAGGCAAAGCTTTGGCGATAAATTTCTGTCACACTATATTTTCAGTTAAGTTTAAGTTCGCCTTTTGTTATGGTGAGGACATGGTTTTTCAGTAAAGAGGGAGTCTTTATGTTGTCTAAGCGAATCCAAGAACTCAAACCTTCAGCAACTTTGGCCCTAGCCGCCAAAGCCAAACAAATGAAAGCCGAAGGTGAGGATGTGATATCTCTCACGGTCGGTGAGCCCGACTGGCCCACCTACAACAAAGCCAAAGAGTCGGGGAAGACAGCCATTGATGAGAACAAGACCACTTACACGCCAGCCTCAGGCATTCCTCCTTTAAAGTCTGCCATTGGCCGTTTAATTGGCGCGCAGATCAATCGTGAAATTCTGCCTGCCGAGGTTACGGTGGGAGCTGGAGCGAAATTTATTATCTATACGGCATTAACGGCGATTCTCGATCCTGGGGAAGAGGTCATCGTTCCCAGTCCTTATTGGGTGAGCTATCCAACTATGGTGGAGCTGGCTGGAGGCGTCGCAAAGATAGTGACCTGCACTCAAGAGACGTCTTTTAAAATGACCGCCCCGATGCTGGAATCGGCCATTGGCGATAACACCAAAGCGTTGCTTTTAAATTCCCCGAGCAATCCGACTGGCGCCGAGTATTCGAAAGACGAACTGACAGAGATTGCAAAGGTCTTAAACAAGTACCCGAAACTGGTCATCATCAGTGATGATATTTATAACCAACTTTCTTTTACCGCTGATAGTGCGAGTCCCCATTTATTGAACATTGCTCCTGAACTTTTTGATCGTTGTATTTGCATCAATGGAATGTCGAAAGCCTATTCGATGACAGGTTGGAGAATTGGTTGGGCTGTTGGCCCCGAAACAGTAATTAAAGCTATGGCCAGTTTTCAGTCGCAAACAACTGGAGCTCCCTCTTCTATAGCTCAATGGGCGTCGGTGACCGCAATTGATGATTGCAAAGATGACGTGAAAAATGCTCTGAAGGCCTTGAAAGAGCGGAAAGCGTTTGCACTCGACAAGTTCTCCAGCGTGCCGGGGTTTGATATTTTCGCCCCAGAAGGTGCCTTTTATATGTGGACCAATGTCTCTTCTTGGATCGGCAAATCCTACCAAGGAGAAAACATTGAAGACTCGCGAAAACTGGCGGCTTTGCTGTTGGAAAAAGAGAAATTGGCTGTTGTTCCGGGCCAAGAGTTTGGCCTTGATGGGTATCTACGACTGAGTTTTGCAGCCAGTACAAAAGACCTGGACGTGGCGGCTCAGCGGTTGCAGAAGTTTCAAAGTGAACTCTCTTAGTATCTGAAATTACTAAGAGAATTCCACTTGACCAAAGTCCCTCGCTATAGACATGACGCATCAAAAGACCTAAAATAGATCTATAAACACCAACAAGGAAGTGCGTGTGTCTATTTGGATCCTGTTGCAAATTCTGTTCAACGTTTTTGTGGTAGCTGGAATAGCGGTTTGCCTTATCAAAACTTTTAAAAGTCGCGAAGATGATCCTCGTCTCACTCAGGGGTTACGCTTGTTGCAAAGCAAGATTTCAATTTTAGAAGACTTATCTGATCATACCGAAAACCAAGTTAAACAACTGATGACCCTCTTGGATAAGAAATTGCATGAAGTGCGAGGAGTCATGGGACAGATCAACGAGCACATTGGTGAGGTCGATCGCTCGATCAAGAAAAGTAAAATGGTTGCTCAGCAGATTCAAAAGGAAATTGCGCCCGATCAAATATTAGAAAAGAAACTAGAGAATAAATATATTCAAGCGGCTCAGATGGCTCACCAAGGTCATAGTGTCGAAGACATCGTGCAAGCGATTCAGTTACCAAAAGCCGAAGTCGAATTGATAGCCAAAGTGAATAAAAAGAAGTGCGTCTACGAAAATAAATCTGAAAGTTTCCAAGATAGAATTTTTGAGAAAAGCTTGCAGATGCCAAAGATGAATGGCGGATCAATTGATCAAACTCATGTCAACTTCCAACAGGCCATTCAGGATCACAGCGATCAGAGTGAGTTCAGAACTTTTAAACTGGGGTAGACTGTGCACGCCATCGGTTCAAAGGTTGAAGGGAAGTTGGTTGAAGAAATAGAAAAAGACCAATGGATCGTTAGTTTTGGTGGTCAATTGGTTCGTGTTCGCAATACCACCTCAATAGTTTTCAAAGAGCAAAAGAAATTAAGCCTCGAGGTCGTTGGATTAAATCCATTGGCTTTGAAAGTTCTATCGCCAAAGCTAGGCAGAAACGATCCGATCGATTATCGAATTTGATTTAAAGCCCAAGACCTTGCAGTTTAGTTAAAATCATAGGATCTTTATTTTAGGTCAACTATGAATGTTATACGATTTAAATTCACCGATAGAAACGGAGACAACTCTTTTTCCTTTGACTGTGAACTGTTCAAGAACTCTTTTTCAGAAAAATGGCGGAAGGCCTTAGAGTTTGAAGTTAGGGCGGGAAGCCAATTGCGTGAAGGTTTGTTTTTTGGTGCGGTTTTTCAGAATGAAGAGGAAATTGTACGACTCATGAAGCAGGCTATGGCTGTGGTGAACTCCTGGGGACGAGGAGGATGGTTTCAAATCACCCCAAAGGTCGATATGTCTTTGGCCTACCTGATGCAAATACACGAAGAGTACGAACAAACAGAGCGTATGCCTGCGTTCAGAGAGGGGCTCACGGATAAGATCCAGAACAACCTACTTTTAATTAATGAGCTAATCCATCGTTATGAGACGATTGCCCGAAAGCCTAACGAGTTTCATATCAACTTTATTTTCAACAAACCTCGCAACTATCCCCTTCTCGAAGAAGACTTTCAGTTGTTCACTCCCCATATCAATGATGGATGGTTGTATCTGGATTACGCTACAACGGGTGTTACAGTACTCGACGCTTTCAATAAAAACTTACCTCAGCGTCCTGTTCTACAATCCACCTATCAAGCCGGTAGTAAGTTATTGCTTGATGGAGATTGCCAGCGCACTCCAGAATATCTTTTTGAATTGCGAAATTGGCTTACTGAGCGTTGGGGTATATCGTGCCAAGAAGGCCGAACGCCACTGGGCTACATTCCACTGGGGAGGATTTGTCAGGGTATCAAGAGGTCGGAGATTAAAGAGCAACTTCAGACTTACCAGTACAATCCAAGCATTGAGATACTATGAGACATAGAGCCTACTTTTTAATTTTGGTGATTAGTCTTATCCTTTCACAATTGGTTTTTGATGGGCTACGTAAAGAGAAAATTTTTCCTCTGGCCACTTGGAATCTATTCTCTCACTTACCCATCAAAAAAGAGATTGTCTTACTTTACTTCGAAAATACCCAAACCGGAGAGCTCTGTTATTTCTATTTATGTGCCGGAGTTGATACTAAAAAAATCACATCCTTTCACCCTTATCACATTGTTCGCTGGCGTCGAGAAGTGAGCGACGTCGGCGAGTATTTTAAAGGAAAAATAGATCTCGAAAAATTAAACTACAAGATTAAGATCACGGTCGAACACACAACCATGGTGGAGAAGTGGAAGCAGATTTCAAAAGAGATGCAAAACAGAAAATAGGTCAGTTTATCGTTGATAGCGGCCTTTATTTCGCTTTGGCGTGGAGCTTCCTCTATAAGTTTCGAATTTTTGATATTCAAGAGTCAGAACTTCTGTGGCCTGTATGGTGGGTGACAGAGGAGTCGGTCTCAACGGTGGTCATGGTCAGTCGAGGTCTTCTCTGCGTCGTTCCCTTTTTTACTCTGTTTAAACAAACTCGTTCTTTTGCCCAGATTGTGACTTTTTTGACGGCGCTTATCTTTATTTCCATCTCCTTTTCCAATGGTAAGTCCTACCACTCGGGCCTGGCTTGGATAATCTTTATGTTTAGTTACTTTGGAGTGCGTTGGTTTGTGCGACCTCAGCATGCGATTCACTTTGCATTTTTCTGTTTTTCGACGGCCTACATAAATTCCGGTCTATGGAAGTTGAGAAGTCTCGTCGATTATCTGTGGGAGACCGGAGACCTTTCGGTTCTGCTTTATACCTTGCAAGAGCATATAAGTGCTTCAGCGGTGGAGAGAGTGCAGGCGCCAACCTGGCTGGGACAGTTGGTGCTTGAAAATCTTTGGCTTTCAGGAGTGCTGTGGGTGTCGGCATTGGCCATAGAGGTCGGGGCGATATTCATCCCATTTTTTCGTCGTCAAGCCTGGTTGTTCGCGATGGCTTTGGCTCTTTTTCACGTTGGAGTTCTATTAACAATGAGAATTAACTTTATGAGTTCAATAGTATTGCTGTCGATGCTGACAGTTTATTTTTTCTTAACTAAAGACGAACTGATGGTTGCGAAATGAAATTACTTGGCACTCTCGTGGACAAAGCGAGTGGTGTAATATTTCACCAGGTAGTCAGTTTTAATTTCTTGATTGTTATAGGTCCAAACTAAATCACCGAAGGGTCCCCATTTTGCCAATAGGTATTCTTCATCCGGTTGGGTAGCTTGAAAGGCCGGATTGATCCCTTGCGCGCGATTGAAGGTCATTGAGATCGTGCCCGGTTGTTTCATAGCAAAGATGAGCTTGAAGCCATTGCGGAACAACATGAAATCAGCCTGGGTCTGTGAAATGGAATAGGTTTTAATACGCCCTAACGGAGAACCTTTCAGTTGATTGAAGGCTGTGGTCGCATCGACGAACTCTCTTTTCAAGCGGGCTAAGAACAACAAGGTTTCATTTTGCAGGAGTTTTTCCGGCTCGAATCCCGTGGTGATTTCGATCATGCCAGACTCTTCCATTTGTTGCTCGGTTCGCACCAAATCTTTGATCCATGACATCTTATCCATAGGCCCTATCCCTCCGGCGACGCTCTGCCGCATATTCTATGTTAGGGAGAAAGGGGATTGGCTGTCAAGGAACTCACAAGCGGACGTTGAAAAAAGTGGTAAATCCCCCAAAAGCCTGCTCCTCTTGGCCATAATAAAGCCCCAGAGTGAAGGTCACGGGGACGTGGAAACCCACACTGACCTTGGATTCCAGCTCCATGCCATAACCGGTGAACCAGCGACCCATTTCGGTAAATTGGGAGGTTGAAAATTCACGATCGCGGTAGAGACCATCCAAAGTGGTGGCATCGAAAATGATATTCCCTTGAAATCGTTTGAAGAAAAGAGGTGGAGAAGTCCAGCCTTTGAAGACATCGATAATTGGGAATCGATACTCCACATTAGCATTCACCAAAGCGTTATCAGACAAAAAGACGCCAGTGGGATAGCCCCGCTGTAGGTAAGCCGTGTTGACTATTTGTGGGTTAAAAAAAGGCCCAGACAGCGTGCTGGGAGAAAAGAAACGATTTCGGAGTTGCGGCGTGTAGCTACCATTGATACCAAGATAAAGCACAGTTCGACCGGGTGTAAAAGAAGACCAGAAAGTTCCAACATGGGCGGATGTCTCGCCGTAATCTTCATTGCTAAGGTCAGGCAAGTACTCTTGGTGACTCAACTGGAACCGCCAGCCCTCACTAGCCGAAACATCCTGAGGTTTGGCTTTGGTGTCGGAATAAGAGAATTGCAGTTGTGGGCCCTGTCGAATAAACAAATTAGAATTAAAATCCAATTGGCTATAATTCCAACGAAATAGCATTTGAGTATTGTCTAAAAACCCCAAGCGGTATCCTAAAATTCCACTGGCGTTAGAGTAATGCAGACTTGTCTCGGTGGGATAAAACCAGCTGTAGACATCAGAGGCCGCCACCCCCATGGAGACCGGAAACGAACGGTTGATGTAAGAGGCTGAGCCTCCGGCCTTTTTTGTTAAAGTATCCCATTGTCCAACCAGCGAAATGCTGTTGATGCCAAGAGGGTCGCCGGCGGAGGTCATGGCCTGAAAGATCGTGCCTCCATCGACAACATACAGAAACGGAATCCAATGGTTGGGGTAAAGGTAGCGCCAAGGTGAAAAGCCTTCAGCTTCGTATTTCTGAGTCTGTTTTGAGATTTCCTGGGTGTTCGAGATCGACTCTTGGTTGCGGTCTTGGTCCTCCAGGTCGTAACGAACAATCGGTTCCACCTGGGGTGGTTTATCGGGAAGACTTTCCCACTGGGCCCCCTTCAAGTAATACAGCTTGGGGCCGTCGGCCGTGAGTTGGCTGAAATAGAGGCCGTCATCTAGAGGATCCAGTTCTCCTTGCAGCACTCGAGTTAAGGTGTTGGTGATTGCCATGGGCTTTTGCTTTTCTTGTAAAAGATAGAGGTTGTCGATCCCACTTTGTGGTGAAGAAATCATCAGTCCGCGATGGGTGTTGGTGGCAAACTGAACCGGGTATTCCGAGAAAACCACAGATTTTTCTTTACTGGTGGCATTGAACTTTGCCAGGTGAGGTTCGTTGCCGGCCAAGTGTTCAACAAAATACACGGTTTGATCTTCACCACAGGAAAGGTGTCGGATGTCATCACCAATATCAGTTGTGTAAAGACTCGAGGTTTGTTGAGACAACCAGTCCATAACCATTAAGCTTTTTTGGGGGCCGTTGTTAGAAAGATAAAACAATTTTTTGCCCAGAGGCGAAAAGCAAGAACTGTGGGCTCTTTGTCCTTTGGTTAGCCGTTTTGATTTTTGAGTTTGTAGATCGTAGAAATAGAGGTCAAAAAACTGATTATAGAAGTTCCAAGAGTCAAGTTTCTCATAAACGAAGCCAGTGGACGCTGGGTGCCAGGCAATCGAGCGAGTGCGACTGGATTCGATCACTCGTTTACTTTTGTACCCGCGAAAACCCAGCTTCGGGTGACGAAGTGTTAATTCAACATGACCGTAACCATCCAAATCGTTGCGTATATTGGCCATCCATAAACCGTCGGAGCTGATCCGAGGTAGCAAAAACATGGCGTCGTCATTGTTGGAAAGTCTTTCGCCACGAAGATGCGGCGACTGAGCCACTGTCGTGACTTGTTGTTTGGCTCGCTTTTCCCAATAATCGTAGGCTTTTTTTAGCTGCTCTTCGTAATTCACGCCCAAGTAAGATTCGATCACTCCATCAAGAAAGAAGGGGATTCGTCGAGAATAACTTTGGTTGAAGCGGTTGACCATTTCGGGACCTTTTTCGCGGGCGATGCTATCCCAAAGGATTCCACCAAAAAGATAGGCGCGGGCGCCCCCAATCCAGTCCAAGTGTCCATCATTGAGGTCACTCAGGGGATAATCTTGCCATTTTTTCTCGATGGTCAAAGCTCGTGCCAGCCCTTCAAGATACTGAGAATTCAGTCGGCCGCCGGTTTTCGAGATTTTAGACTCGGTATAGACAGCCAAGCCCTCGGTGTACCAGCGAGGTAAAATCATATTGGGATGCGCGATTGAACCAAAAATCCAATAAAAAGGTGAGATCCAACCGTGGACCGGCTCCATGTTAAGAACATGGGTGTACTCGTGCACGAGCAATTCGTGGACGTAGTCATTGAACTCACCAATGGAAGAGTAATTGTGAGGTTGCACGGTAAATAGGATGATCACAGGGTGGGGTGAGACTCTTGCCGACCCATTGGCGACGTCGGTATTGTCGATCAAAACAATGGTTGGTTTGCGAGACGGTTCTTTAAAAAGTTCAAGAACCTCCTGTTTTGCCCGCTGAAACTGCATTATATAATATTCTGCGACCTCTTGATGTTTGGCGTCAAAAATCCAGTAAGCTCTTTCTGTTTCTATTTCTTTCCATTCAATATTAGGATCGACTTGCGCCTGTAAGCCAAGCGGGATGCTAAGTAGAGTCAGTTGGAGTATCAAAAAAGTAATAAGAGTTTT
Organism: Bdellovibrionales bacterium; assembly: GCA_964230555.1. GTDB lineage: Bacteria > Bdellovibrionota > Bdellovibrionia > Bdellovibrionales > JAGQZY01 > JAGQZY01. The sequence continues at coordinate 2,209 of CAXRIX010000037.1, read as the reverse complement.
CGGTGTATTCGGCATACTTTCCCTGCTAAGTCTTTCCTGTGGCGTTTTAAGAGTTTGACATCAATTAAAGAGTTTTTAAAATACAATCATACAAAGGAGTGCAAAATGTGTAAGAAAATCATTTTTGCCTTAACAGCTATCGTTTTCATCACCGCATGTTCATCAAAAGATAAAGAGCCAGTTGACACTATTGAGGTCGATGGTGGCGTAACCGAAAAACCACTTGGTTTTGACCCCATGGGTTCTGACAGTGGAAATATACCGGGGCTGGCCACAGTGCACTTCGAATATGACAGATTTGCTTTGAGCCCGGAAGCTCGAAACATTTTGGCGCAGAATGCAGACTTTATGAGAAACAACGAAAATGTGAATCTTCAAATTGAAGGTCACTGTGATTCTCGTGGGTCGATCGAGTACAATCTGACTCTTGGTGAAAGACGAGCCAATGCTGTGAAAGCGTACTTGGTGAGTTTAGGAATTCCTGATTCAAGACTGTCGGTCCTGAGTTATGGAGAAGAAAAACCAATGAACGCTGGCGACACTGAGTCCGCTCATGCGGCCAACCGACGAGCCAACTTCGTTCCTGTTCAGTAGGAATATGTTGAGTAAATTTATACCGATTATCAAAGGGCACTGGATTCTGTGCCCTTTGCTATTTCTAGCCCTTGGTTGTGTAAACAAACAACCACCCAGAGAAGAATTCAATCTGGCCAGGGCCGCCTTACTAGCCGCAAAAACTAGCGAAGCAAAGCGTTATGCTCCCAGAGTGTATTCTCAAGCCAGACGGTATATGAGAATGGCAGAAAGAGCCTATAAAGATCGCTATTTTGAAAAGTCCACTGATTATTTTCGTAAGTCGCGGTATTATTCTGAAAAGGCCGAGAACATTTCTCGCGTTAATATGTTTAAGCAAGGAGCGATGGGACCATGAAATTTGTGCTTTCAGTTGTGTTGATGGTGTCAGTGGCGGGCTGTTTAAAAACCCGCTCAGAATTAAAGAATGATGAATCCGGAAATATGCGAACCGATGCTTCGGGAACCTACGTCGCTGGTAACATGAACCAGCAGCAGCGGGCTCAAATTGATTCTCGATTTTTTGAAATTGATCGAGATTTTCGTGAACTTTACGGAAAGATCGAAGTGATCGAAAGAAAGCTACAGGAAACGCAGACAGCGCCAATCCAATCGGCCGGTCCCACGAACTCGGGTGGGTCCGACGAAAAAATAAAATCTCTTGAAAAGCGTATCTCGACTCTAGAAGAGGCCCTATTGTCTTTAGACAAAAAACTCAACAGCCTTGGAAAAGGTGGAGCTGGTGGCAACGGTGGTTCCGCTCAACTGCTGGAGAACAGTTTAAAAAATGCCAAGGGCCCGTTTGGCCGCGGTGAAATTCTATTTACCGCCGGTCGCTACGAAGAGGCAATCGCCTCTTACGACAAGTATCGTAAACAATTCCCTCGCGGACGTCGTTATCCTCACGCCACTTTAAAAATGGGTTTATGTTTTCAAAAGTTGAAAATGGCTAACGATGCGAAGGCTTTTTACAAAGAAGTGATTCAACGCTATCCCAATACTCGAGTTTCAGTTCGAGCCGAACAAAATCTTAAAAAACTTTAGATGAAATACGTCTTATCAATTGAGACAAGTTGTGATGACACGTCAGTCGCTGTTGTCGACAGTCAACGTCGCGTCCGCTGCTGTTTGGTGGCCAGTCAGGATTTGGTGCACAAGCCCTTCGGGGGTGTTGTTCCCGAGATTGCCAGTCGCAATCACACCGCCCATATATTGCCATTGATAGAGGAGGCTTTTAAAAAGTCTCAGGTTACCTGGGACGATATTCTCGGTATCGCGGTTACCAACCGTCCGGGGCTTATCGGATCTTTAATTGTTGGTCTGGTCACAGCAAAAAGCTTAGCTTTGGCTAATGGTATTCCTTTTATCGGAGTTCACCATATTGAAGGCCACTTGATGGCTCCTTTTCTTATCGACGATCAGTATCACGGCGGAGATTTTTACAACGACAACTTTGTGGCTTTGGTCGTCAGTGGCGGCCACACTCAGCTTTACTCTGTGAAAGGTTTCGGTCAGTATCAAGTCCTCGGTCAAACCATTGATGATGCGGCTGGTGAAGCATTTGATAAGTTTGCCAAGATGTTAGGCCTGCCTTACCCCGGTGGTGTTGAGGTGGATCGCTTGGCTCAGAAGGGTG